>CAZCVP010000045.1:36109-44998 GCA_964501915.1 uncultured Enterobacterales bacterium | reverse complement strand
GCGGAGGTCCTCGACCGCGAAGGCGCAGTAGGGGCAGCGGATGCGGCACCAGGGGATGTGGACGTAGGCTCCCCAGATCACGAGACGTCCTGCACAGGGGGTTAGTGGCGGCACCCTCCCGAGGTGCGGATGATCGGTGGCTGCGAGCGGACGGTCGAGGCGTCCGGTGTCCGGATCCTGGTGGATCGGGTGGTCGGGTCCCCGGTCACCGCCCTCTATCTCTGGATCGAGGCCGGGGCTGGGGACGAAGCCGAGGGGGAGCACGGCGCCGCCCACTTCGTCGAGCACATGCTCTTCAAGGGCACCCTCACCCGCGGCGTGGGAGAGGTCGCCGAGCAGATCGAGGGTCTCGGCGGCGACATCAACGCCTGGACGACCCACGACAACACGGTGCTGCACGCCACCGTGCGGAGTCGCCACTGGCGGGGGGCGCTGGAGGTGCTGGCCGACATGGCCCTGGACAGCGCCTTCGACCCCGAACAGATCGAGCTGGAGCGGGACGTGATCCTGGAGGAGATCCGTGCCGGCGAGGACGACCCCTCCCGGGTGCTCTCCGAGGCGGTGGCGGCGCGGGCGTGGAAGACCCATCCCTATGGCCGGCCGGTGATCGGGAGCGTGCGCTCGGTCGCCGACCTGGACCGGGAGTCCCTGGTGGCCTGGTGGCGGCGCTGGTACGCCCCGAGCCGGATGATCCTGGTCGTCTCCGGCGACGTCGAGCCGGCCGAGGTGGTCCGGGAGGCGCGCCGCCTGCTGCGCGGTCCCGCGGCACCTCCGCCCGAGCGGCCACCCCGCCACGAGACGCCCCAGGCCCGCCTGCGTACCTGTGCCCTGGCCTCGGCCTTCGACGAGCCGCTGGTGCGCCTCCAGTTCCAGGGGCTGCCGTTGGCCCACCCCGACGGTCCGGTCCTCGACGTGCTCGCGGAGATGCTCGGGGGCGGCAGCTCCTCCAGGCTGGTCGGGGAGCTCAAGCTCCGCGCCCGGTTGGTCACCGACGTCTGGGCCGCGACCGGCTGGGACCGGGACGGCATCACCCTGTCGGTCGGCTGCGTGCCGGTGGGGGACAAGGTCGAGCCGGCCATCGAGGGCCTGGTGGGGCAGCTCGCGGCGGTGGCCGAGGGCCGCTTCGGACTCCAGGCGGTGCGGAGGGCCCGCACGGCGCTCGTCGCCAGCCGCCTGTTCGAGCGGGAGACGGTCGACAGCCGGGCCCACACCCTGGCCTGGCACGAGGGGCACTTCTCCGACCCCCGCACCGCCGATCGCTACGAGGCCCAGCTCGGCGCTGTGGGGCTCCAGGACGTGCGCCGGGTCGCTCGCCGCCTGCTGGACGCCCGCCGCTGCGTGGCCGGCGTGCTCACCCCGGAGGGCACTCCCGGGCGTGTCCGGCTGCGGTCGCTGTTGCGTGGTCTGCCCCGGCCGCGGGGCGCTGCACCCTGCAGGCCGGCCCCCGAGATCGTGCGCAGGGTCCTGCCCAGTGGCCTGACCCTGGTGGTCGACCCCGCCCAGGACAGCCCGGTCGTGGCGCTGCGGGTCGTCGGGCTGGGCGGCCAGCTCCTGGAGCGCCCGTCGACCGGTGGCCGGGCGGCCGCGTGGGCCCGGTGCGTGATGGCGGGTGCCGCGGACATGGATGCCGTCACCCTGTCCGCCGAGATCGAGTCGCGGGGCGGGGCCCTGGGGGCGTACTCCGGGCGCAACAGCCAGGGCCTGCGCGCCGAGTTCCCGGTCGACCGGGTCGAGGACGGCATCGACCTGTTGGCCCAGGTCCTGCTCCATCCGCGCTTCGAGCCCCGAGAGCTCGAGCGCGTGATCGCCGAGCTGGACGAGGACGAGCGGCTGCTGCCCGATCGTCCCGAGGACCAGGGCTGGCGCAAGGTCTGGAGAGCGCTGCACGGGCCCCACCCCTACGGCCTGCTGCCGGACGGCACCCCGGGCAGTCGCCGGCGTCTCCGCGCCGGCAGCCTCCGTCGCCACCACCGGACCATCACCGCCTCCGACAACCTCGTGGTGGCCGTGAGCGGCGGGGTCGACCCCGAAGCGGTGCTGGCGCGGCTGGCGTGGCGCCTGGCCGCGCTGCCCGAGCCGGGCTTCGTGCTCCCCTCGCGGCCCGACAGCGCCTGGCCCTCCCGCGCTCGACACCTCCAGCTCCAGACCGATCGTGCCCAGGCCCACGCGCTCTGGGCCTGGCCCGGGGTCCGCCTGCTCTCGCCCGAGGCCTTCGCCCTCGATCTCGTGTCCGCGCTGTTGGGCGGGAGCGGTGGGCGGCTCTTCCGCGAGGTCCGGGAGGTGCGCGGCCTCGCCTACTACGTGGACGCGGGCGCCCTGGAGGGGTGGGATGCCGGGTCGATCTGGGCGTCGGTGAGCACCGATCCCGACCGCATCGCGGAGGCGATGGAGGCGGTCGAGGAGCAGATCCGCCTGCTGGCCGAGCAGGGGCCCACGCCCGAGGAGCTCCAGCGGGTCAAGGAGCTCGCGCTCGGGGGGCTGGCCTTCGATCGCCAGCGCATGTCGGGCCGGGCCCACGAGCTCGCCTTCTGGGAGCGCTACGGCGTGCCGGCCCAGCGCGTGCGGCCCTGGCTGGAGGAGGGGGTGCTCGGGGTCGACGTGGCGGCCATCCGCCGGATCCTCTCCGACCACGTGCTGCGTCGGCCGGGCGTGCGCGTGAACACCGTGCCCATGGCCCCGCCGACCGGGTAGGATGCCCGGGTGTCCGGTTCCGACGATGATCGCCGCGCCAGGGACTGCCTGGGCCAGCTCGAGCCCCGGCGCGTGCTCGGGGCCGGGACCCTGGACCGGGTCGGCGGACGCATCCGGAAGGGGCCGTCCTGGGCTCGGGTCTTCGATCGCCTCGGGCTGGCCGATCCCTACGACTACGACGCGGAGGAGGATCCGATCGGCCTCGGTCCGGTGGGCGTCAAGCTGGCGGATCGACGCCGGCCGGCGCCCCACGCCCAGCCTCCCGAGGAGCCCGGTGGCAGCAGACCGGCCCGCCCGGTCCAGCCCCCGGGTCGCCCGCAGCCCGTGCGGCTGGCCGATGCGCCGAAGCCGGCTCCTCCCCCGCCGCCAGCGTCCGAGCCGGCTCCCGGCCCCGTCGACAACCCCGGTGACCCCTACGTGGACCTGTCGGGCGCGGATCGGGAGATGCCGGCTCCGCTGCCTCTGCCCGCCAAGGACAAGAAGAAGACCTCGGGGCGACTGCGCATGGGTCCCCGGTCCCACGCGACAGGTCCCCGGGTGCGCCCGATCCCCAAGCCGGTCGAGGCCGCGGTCCTGGGAGAGGCCTCCCTGCCGGAGCGCTCGCCGGAGGAGCCCGAGGTGGACCGTCGTCCGCCCGGCCCGGAGGCGGGTCTGGACGATCTCTTCGGGTTCGCCCAGACGGGCGGGCGCTTCAAGCCCAGGGCCAGGAAGGAGGAGGCGAAGGGCGACGACGGCAAGGAGTGAGCGGTGCCCGGCCTGGCGCTGCGGTGGCTACTCGCCGGCGGCCAGCCCCGGCGGGCACTCGGCCTGGACGCCGGCCCGGTAGTAGCCCAGCTCGTCGGCCCAGATCTCGCCTTCGTAGGGCCAGTAGCGCTGGCCCTTGCGGATGCGCGGCTTGCGCTGGGCGAGGGAGCGCTGGTCCTCCAGCTCCCCTGTGATCGAGGCCGACTGGTACAGGCGCCGCTCCAGCCGCAGCATGTCGAGCTTGGTGATCTCGGTGTCGTTGAGCATCGACTCCAGGTCCATCGCCTGCACCTGGAGGCGGTCGAGGATGCGCTCGCCCTGGTCGGTGACCAGCCGGTCCCGACGGGCCTTCAGGATCCGCACCGCCCGCTGGCCCCAGGCGGTCTCGGAGTAGTTGCCCAGGCCCGACAGCTCGTTGTCGATGGCGGCGATCGCGGCCTGTGCCGAGCGGAAGGTCTCGTCGCCCTCGTAGGCGGCGAGGAGCTGGCGGGGCACGGCGGCGCCCTGCCCGCGGAGGTGGGCCGCCACGGCGTCGAAGGCCCCGGCCTCGTCCATGCCCGCCAGGCCGGCGCGAAGGGTGTCGTGGATCGGCCGGTAGTGCTCCTGGAAGACGTTGATCTGCCGGGAGGCCTCGGGGAACTTGCAGAGCAGGAACAGCCCGTAGGTCCTCAGCAGGAAGGCCTCCGGGTAGTAGTCGTCCTCGAAGAACGGCGTGGTGTGGGTGTGGAGGATGCCCACCGTGCCGTTCATGTCCTCGAGGCGAAAGTGGGCCCAGGCACGCTCGAACTGGGCCTGGGGCCAGAGCTGGCTGTCCCGCTGCACCTTGGCGGTGTACTCGATGGCCCGGGCGAAGTTGCCGGAGGAGTAGTAGACGCGACCCAGGTTGAGGTTGACGAGGTCCAGGGTCTCCGGGTCGTCGGCCACGACCGCCTGGGCGGTCAGCAGCGGCGCGATGGCACCCTGGAAGTTGCCCTGCTGGGCCATCACGACGCCCTTCAGCATCTGGGCCCGGCCGTACCAGCCGGGATCGGTCTTGGCGTTGACGAGGGAGACGGACCCCAGGGCCGCCGCCCAGTTGCCCTGGCGGTAGTTGCCCTTGGCCCCCATGTAGGCCAGCCGTCCCTTCTCGGACCCGAGCACGGCCAGGCCCACGTTGCTGGCGAGGATGTCCTCCAGCCAGAGCACGTCGCCGGTGGTGTCGGCCAGGTTCAGGGCCCGGTTGACCGCGACCTTCAGCGAGATGTGCTGCCCCTCCGGGTCGGCGACCGTGGCGTCGAGCACGGCCCCGAGCGCGGAGACGGGCAGTCCCAGGGCGTTGTAGTGGTCCGCGAGCTTGATCAGGGCCTCGCCGTGCCACTCGCTGCGGCGGGGGTCCTCGACGAGGGCCACCAGGGCGTCGGCGGCGCCGTTGGCGTCGCTGGCCTCCAGGGCGGCGGTGTAGTCGGTGAACGCCTCGGTCCAGCGCGGGTCGACCTCTTCCTCGGCCTCGTCGTCCTGGGCGTGGACCACGGCCGGTGCCAGGGGACCGACACCGAGGCACAGCAGCAGCGCGAGCGCGGCGCGTCTCACGTCACGACCCCACGAAGAGCGAGAGGCCGACGTGGATCCCGAAGTTCTGCTTGACCCGCCAGGTGTCGCTCGCCGGCCGGCGCTGGATGACGACGTCGTCGCGGGCCTCGATGCGGATCATCTGCCCCGACGGCAGGAAGATGCGGGCGCCGAGGCCGGTGCCCACGGTCGGGCCCCAGGCGTTGGCCTCGAAGGGGGTGGCGGCGAGCTGGGGCTCCACGAGCCGCTCGAAGGTCAGGCCCGCCACGACCGGGATGTAGATGTCGTGGTGGTAGATCTTCGCGCCCTGCCAGGCCATCTTGGCGTAGATGGGGGAGATCTGGACGCCGGCCGTGAGGCTGGCCAGGTAGCGGTAGGCCTCGGGGACCTTGCCGTAGGCCGCGCTGTCCAGCTCGCGGTAGGTGCGGGACTTGAGGCCCCACCCCAGCCCGAGCTGGATCTCCCAGCCCAGGCTCTCGGAGAGGTGCCGACCGAAGGTGAGCTGGGCCTTGGGGGCCGTGGTGTAGGGATCGAAGGGCACCAGGCCCGCCGTCACGCTCACCTCGCTCTTGCCCTCCTTGGAGTAGAGCATCTTCTGCACGACGTGCATCTCGCTCTGCTGGAGGACACCGAGGTCCAACGGCGTCGCGAGCGTGGTGTCGTCCTGGGCCAGGGCCGGAGCGCCCAGCAGGGCGGACGCGGCCGTGCACAACAGCAGGGAACGGAGCATGGGGGTCACTCGTCCTCGAAGGGCAGGGTGCGCGGCATGCCCCCGAGGGGCTCGTAGTAGATCCGCACTTCCTGGTTGTAGTCGGGGATGGCCTCGCCGTGGAAGACCACCGCGTTCAGGGCGGAGTCGTAGCTCCAGCCGTCGCCGAAGACCGTGGCGCCCACCGACTCGTCGTAGGCCTCTTCGGCCTGGTCGACGATCTCGTCGTCCACGTAGACCCGGATGGTGGTGATGTCCGGCACGGCCTGGAGCGGGAAGGCCGTGAGCAGGTTGTTGAGCAGCTCACCCAGGTCCTGGAGGTGCTGGGAGAAGTCCGACACCTTGCAGTCGCCGGTCGGACCTTCCTCGGCGATCCAGTTGTAGAAGCCCTGGGTCTGCTCCGCGGCGAGCTGGTAGCGCTCGGTCCCCCAGGTGTTCGCGCCGCCGGAGTTGCAGGTCAGGCTGCCGCTCTGGCGGTCATAGGGGGGGCCGATGACCGCGAAGCGGTAGCGGGAGCCGAACTGGTCGAGCTCAGCGAGGTAGAGATCCGGCTCCTCGTCGCCGGTCCCGAGCCGCCGTGAGCCGTCGCCTTCGTCGGTCATGACCACGAAGATCACGGTCGAGTCCTGGCGCACCAGCTTCTTGTCGCCGACGTTGTTGGTGCCCGCGTCCTCGGGGTCCAGGGCGCTCAGCTCCTCGCAGCCGGCGAGGCCGTGGTCGTTGCCGTCGTCGTCTTCGCAGCGGAAGCAGGAGTTCGGCGGGTCGTCCGAGGCCCGGCACAGCGCGTAGAGTGCCGACTCCAGGCCCTCCTCGTCGCCGGAGCCGCTGTTGCTCTCCCAGGCGGCGAAGCCGCAGAGGTCGTCCAGGTACTCCTTGCTGACCTGCTCGATCTCGGCCTCGGGGTCGTAGTTGGGATCGCTGGGGACCTCGGCCGGGTCCCAGGCCGTGGCTTCGCAGAGGAGCTGCTCGGTGAACTTGGCCTTCAGGTCCGGGTCGCCCTTGGCGAGGATCTCGCCCACCAGGGAGCCCTCGGCGCCCGGCAGCGACGGCTTCTGGATGTTCGTGGTCGTGATCGCGAGCTGGTAGTCCAGCAGGTGTCCTCGGTTCTCCACGTAGGAGATGAAGTTGTCGACCGCGTCGTCCAGGCCGCTGCTGGAGGGGGTGCCCCCCGCCGGGTCGACCAGGTAGTCGAGGAAGGCGTCGAAGTTCAGCGCCAGGGCCTCCGCCTCGTCGGTCATCGACGGGCTGTTGTCGATGATGAAGATGACGTCGGCGTCGTTGCTGAAGCTGGACTGCTCGAAGCCCGACACCAGGAAGATGTCGTAGTAGTTGCAGCCGACCAGGCTGACACCCAGCCCGAGCGCTGCGACGGTGCGGCCGAGGCCCCTCATGGACGCTCCTCCTCCGAGAGGGGTTGCAGCATAGGCTCCTGGTCCGGCCGCTGCAATGCGCCCAGGCCCCGACGATGTGAAGCGGTTGTCGAGACCACCTCTCAACTCTGACACGCTTCGGGTCGATGAGCGGGGTGACGACGAACCCCAAGCGGAGGTCCCGAACATGGGCGCTGCCCTGAAGTCGATGGAGAAGCGAGCCACCAAGCGTCTGCCCATCCGGGTCCTGGTCGAGTACGAGTCCGCAGAGGACTTCCTCATCGACTACACGGCCAACATGAGCGTGGGCGGGATGTTCATCCAGACGGACGACCCTCTGCCGATGGGGACCCGCTTCCGGCTGCGGTTCCGGGTGCCTGGACACGACAAGATCATCGAGACCTTCGGCGAGGTGCGCTGGTGCGTGCCCCCGGCCGAGGCGGGACCGATGCACCCGGGGATGGGCATCCAGTTCGACGATCTGAAGGCGTCGGACCTCGAGCTCGTGACGGGGCTGCTCCAGAGGTGGGAGGTCGACGAGCTGGAGGACTGACGCGGTGCCCGCTCAGGGCCCGCCCCGCAGCCGCTGGAGCGCCTCGGCGTAGAGCTGCCGCTCCTCCTCGACCCGCGTGGTCCTCACCAGCTCCTCGAGCCGGGGCACGGCCGCGGTCACCCCCCGGGTCACGAGCGCCTCGCAGGCGGTGAGGCGCACCAGGGCGTCGGAGTCCTCCAGGGCCCGGAGCAGGGCCGGATCGACGGCGTCGCCGCTCTCGACCGCCAGCAGTCGCACGGCCTCGGCCCTCAGGAAGGGGGAGGGGTCCCGGGCAGCCACCAGCAGCGCCGCGAGGCGATCGGGTCCCGGCAGGTCGCGCAGGGCGACCACGGCCTCGGTGCGCACCTCCAGGGCCGGGTCCGAGAGCGCCCGGCTCATGCTCTCCAGGGCCCCCTCGCCGCCGATCCAGCCCAGGGCGCGCACGGCCAGCTTGCGGGTCTCGACCTCCGGGTCGCCGAGCAGGTCCGCCAGCACCGGGCGGCTCGACTCGTCCCGCAGGTGGGCGAGTGCGGCGATCGCGTGGTGTCGGACCCGGCCGGTCTCCTCGATCACGAGCTCGTGCAGGGCCGGCACCGCCCGCCGATCGCCCAGCTCCCCCAGGCTGGAGAGGGCGGCCACGCGGATCTCCTCGGGGCCGTCGCGGGCCGCGGCCAGCAGCGGCTCCAGGACCCGCCAGTCCCCGGAGCGGCCCAGGTTCCGGGCGGCGACCGACCGCTCGGCGGCGTCGCCTGTCGCCAGCAGGGCCAGCTCGGTGGGCACGTCGACCTGGCGGGCCGGGCTGGCCACGACCTGGTGGGCGGCCCGCTCGGCCAGTCGGCGCAGCTCGGCGCTGGGATCCCGCAGCGCCGCCCGGGTCAGGGTGTCGACCGCGAGGGGATCCGCGTGCAGCGCCAGCGCCTCGTAGATCTCGCGCCGGACGCGCTCCTCCGGGTCCTGGGCCGCGGACATCAGGGCCTGGAGGTTCTCGAGGTCGGGGAAGTTGCCCAGCGCGTGGGCGGCCCAGGCCCGGGCGTGCGAGGACGGACTCGTGGCCAGGGCCTCGCGCAGCTCGGGCGGGCCCAGGGCCAGGCGGGCCATCGCGTCCTGAGCCGCCACCCGGGCCGCCGGATCCGACTCGTGGGCGAGGCGCTCGGCCAGCACCTCGAGCGACGCCGGGTCCTGGGCGTCGCCGAGCTCGCGGTAGGCGAGGATGCGAACCCGGACGTCGGGATCCTCCGTGGGGGGGGCGGCGCCCCCCGGGGGGGGCGCCCCCCCCCGGCCGACGGCGCCCCCCG
>CAZCVP010000045.1:0-36099 GCA_964501915.1 uncultured Enterobacterales bacterium | reverse complement strand
GGGGGGTGGTGGGGTTTGTGTTGTTTGCTACCCGGGCGGGGGGTTTCGGGGGGGGGGGGGCGGGCCCCGGCGGGGGCCGACGACAACCAGCTCAGCAGGACGACGAAGGCGAGCTTCCGCGGGATGGGAGCTATCGGGGCAGCTCCATCTTGCGGACGATGGAGTTGATCGTGTTGAAGGTGGTCGTGACCTGGTGCTGGATGCGCAGGCCCTTCTTCTGGTGGAACTTCAGGAGGTTGTTCCAGAGGTTGGTGATCTCGTCGCGGACCACCTCGTACTCCTGCTTGCTCAACAGATCACGGAGCTGTCCCACCGCCGGGGGCTGCTCGTCGTCGTCGTAGCAACCGACGATGCGGTCCACGTTCTCCATCAGGCTGGCGTAGACCGGGTCCACCGGGGCGGCCAGCTCGGGCTCGGGCTCGGGCTCGGGCTCGGGCTCGGGCTCGGGCTCGGGTTCTTCGACCTCTGGCTCCGGCTCCTCGGGCTCGGAAGCCTCGGGCTCGGGCTCGTCGTCGTCCTCTTCGTCCTCGTCGGTGGTGGGTTCGCCACCGTCCTCGCCGAGGCCGCGCTCGTTGAGGAAACGGTCCGGATCCTGCCCCGTGAACTCGGCGAAGTCCTTGAGGCTGAAGCCCCCCTTCAGGGCGTTGGGCGCCAGGTCGTTCTGGGCCTCGATCACGGCGACCCGGCCCTTGGCCTTGGGGCCGATCACGACCTCGGGCGACTGGATGATGTCGACCTGGACCTCGGCCGCGCCCAGGTTGACGCTCTCCAGGCCGTGCACCGCCTTGGCCTTGAGGTTGCCGCCGGTGACGTTGACCGCGGCCGCCCGCAGCAGCCCGGCCTCCACCTCGCCGTTGACGTTGAGGTGCTCGTGGGCCGTCGCGGTGCCGACCGTCACGTCGCCGGCCAGCGTGATGGAGCCCCCCGTGCTGGTGACGCCGGCGAGGCCTCCGCCCGGACCGCCCCGGATCTCGATGTCGCCGGCGTGCTCGATGACGAGGCCCTTCTTCCGGGTCTCGAAGCGGACGCCAGAAGGAATGACCAGCTTCTCGTGGTCGGACATGGTGCTGTTCCGTGTGCGGGGAAGGCAGGGCCCGGCGAGTCCCGATGACCGCCAGGAGCCCCGGGAGGCTACCGCTGGCCCCAGGGGGTGTCAACGCGGGGCGCCCGGGACCGACGTGGGCCTGCTCAGGGCCACGATCCGGCGCCGGAGACGGCCTCCTCATAGACCCGAGCCAGGGCCCCGACGTGGGGCTCCATGGCGAAGGTCCGCGGTGTGCGCCGCCCCCGACCGCGGGCCACCTCGGCGCGAAGCGCGGTGTGCAGCGCCTCGGGGTCCGACGGAGGCACCAGGCGGGCCTGGGGGTCGATCTCGGCCACCCCACCCACCGCCGAGGCGACCACCCGCAGGCCGGCGGCCACCGCCTCGCGCACCACGAGGGGGCTGTTCTCCTCCCAGGTGCTCGGCACGACGAGCACGTCGGCGGCGTCGAAGACCGCCTGGCGCTCCGCGTCGCCAAAGGTCCCGGCATAGCGGGCGCGGGGCGTCTGCCCGAGTGTCTCCACCAGGCGCTCCGCCCACCCGGGCCGCCCGTCGTAGGGGACCTGCGGGCCGGCGACGGTGAGCTCGCCGCCCTCGAGCCCCTGGAAGGCCTCGACGAGCACGCCGACGCCCTTGGTGGGCAGCAGGTGGCCCACGAAGAGGAAGCGCACCTCGCCCCGCCCGGGAGGAGGGGCGGGGCGCACGGGCGCCACGAGCGGGAGGTCGACGACCCGGAGGCGCTCCCGGCGCAGCCACCCGGCGGCCACCAGGCGCTCGCCGAGGTGAACGCTCGGGGAGATCACGCGGCTGGCGCCTTCGAAGAGCGCTCGACCGGCCTCCAGGCGCGCCCCCATGCGCTCGTGCTCGCGGGCCCCGGCACCCACCCGAGCGAGGACCTGGCGAGCCGGGGCCCGCAGACCCAGCCGGCCGGCCAGGCGCCCCAGCCCGTGCAGTCCGGGAGTGGCGCGCAGGTGTTCCCCCATGCAGGCGCTGCAGCGATCGACCTCGGGACCGGGGCAGCGCGAGAGGTCCCGGTCCACGAGCTGACCGCGGGCGCAGAGGTGGTGGTAGTCGTGCAGGGTCAGCACCAGGGGCAGCCCCCGCTCCACGACCCGCCGCCCGGTCCCCAGGCCGAGGTGGGCCAGGTGATGGACGTGGACCAGGTCGGGACGGGTCTGGTCGATGACCTCGTCCAGGGCCGCCTCGGCCTCCGGTCGGGTCCAGGTGCCGCGGAAGTCCCGGGGCGGCGTGAGACCCAGCGACCAGACGCCGTCGTCGACCTGGCGCAGGCCGTCGTCCCGGCCGGGGTCCCGCGCCAGGACCGGCTCTCGCGTGGCGTCGACGAGCGCTGCCACGTAGCGCTCGGTCCCGCCGGCCGCCGGATCCAGGCAGGGCAGCCCGTGCACGACGTGGAGCGCTCTCATGCCAGCAGCTCCCGGTAGTGCGCTTCGATGGCGTCGACGTGGTCGGCGAAGGTGGGGGGTGGCCGCGGGACGGGGGGCGCGTCGAGGACCTGTGCCAGGGCGCGGACCAGGTCGTCGAGGTCCCCGGGCGCGTACAGCACGCCGTCGACGCCCGGCTCGATCAGCTCCGGGAGCCCGCCGCTGCGGGGCGCCACCACGGGACAGCCGCTGGCCCGGGCCTCGAGCACCACCAGCGGCGCGTTCTCCGGCCAGAGGCTCCCCAGCACCAGGGCGGTCGCGACCGCCAGCAGCTCCGGGACCTCGGCATTGGGCACCGGTCCCCGGAGCAGCTCGGCAGGCAGGGTGGCGCTGTAGGCCGGATCGGTGTGGGGACCGACGAGGTCCAGAGGGGGCGCGGTGCGGAGCTGGCGCAGGCGCTGCCAGGCCTCGACGACGAGGTGGGCTCCCTTGTGGGGCACGAGGCTGCCGAGGAAGACGAGCGGGCCCTCGCCACGCCGGGGTGGCCCCGGGGCCACGCCGTGGGGCAGCACGCCGGTCTCGCCCAGGCCGTGTCGCTCGGCGAGGGCCGCCAGCCAGGCCGAGGGAGCGAGACGGCGTTCGAGGCGCCGGAAGGCCTCGGTCACCGCGGCCTGGCGGGGCGGGACGTCCTGGGCCCGGGTCGGGGGAGGCGCGCCGCGGCGGGTGAGGCCGCGGACCTGCTCCGGCAGGGCCCGCCAGGCGGCGTGCAGCCGCTCGGGTGCCACCCAGCGCCCGAGGTGCCCGGCCGCGCGGCCGAGGGCGTGCTCCGCGGCCGCGCCCCGCGCCCAGTCCGCGTAGCAGGCCGCGCAGGCCGCGGGCTCCGGTCCCGGGCAGTGCTCCCGTCCGTCTCGAAGCAGCGTGCCGCCGCGAGCGCACCAGGCCCAGGCGTCGTGGAGGGTGGCCAGGGTGCGACCCGGCCACCGAAGGTGGCAGGAGAGGAAGAGGAGGTGCTGGACGTGCACGAGGTCGGGCTGGACCTCGGCGAGGATCGCCTCCAGTGCCCGCTCGATCAGGGAGTCCTGTTCGGCCTGGGCCAGGGGGCGCCAGGGCAGGTTGTTCACCACCCGGTGCGGCCCACCGGGCCCCCTCGGCACCAGGGTCGTGCCCTGGGCGCGCCCCGGGTCTCGGGTCGCGGCAAGCACCTCCACCCGCCAGCCCCGCTCCCGCAGGGCCTCGGTGAGGCGCCACGTGTACACCTCCGTTCCGGCGACCTCCCGAGGGGGGTAGCCGTGCACGACCTGCAGGACGGTGGGGCGAGCGCTCATCGATGACGCCAGTATGATCACCGTGCCCATGGCGGAGCGCGAGACCACAGCGAGACGCATCCTCGTCATCGACGACGAGGAGAGCCTCCGACACATGCTGAGCGTGATCCTCAGGCGCGCGGGCTACGAGGTGATCACGGCCGTGGACGGGGAGGCGGGGCTCGTCGAGCTGGAGCGGGACCCGTCGCTGAACATCGTGCTCTGCGACGTGCGCATGCCCCGGCTGGACGGCCTCGGCTTCCTGGACCGGCTGGGGGATCGCAAGCGCTGGGTGCACACGATCGTGATGAGCGCCTACGGCTCGATGGAGCTGGCGCTCGACGCCATGAAGCGCGGGGCCTACGACTACATCTCCAAGCCCTTCAAGCCCGACGAGATCCTGCTCGTGCTCCGCAAGGTCGAGGAGCGCGAGCGCCTGGCCCGGGAGAACGCGCGGCTGAGGGCCGCCGTGCGCGCCCAGGGAGACCTCGAGGGCTTCATCGGGCAGAGCCACCTGGTCAAGGAGCTGGTCAGCACCCTTCGCAAGGTCGCGGCCTACCCCACCACGGTCCTGCTGACCGGGGAGAGCGGCACGGGCAAGGAGCTGTTGGCCCGCAGCCTCCATCGGCTCTCGGGCCGTGCCGAGGAGGCCTTTGTCGCCGTGAACTGCGGTGCGATCCCGGAGAACCTCCTCGAGAGCGAGCTCTTCGGCCACGAGCGCGGGGCGTTCACGGGCGCCCATCGCTCCCGGGCCGGCCTGTTCGAGCAGGCCCACCAGGGCACGCTGCTGCTGGACGAGCTCGGTGAGCTGCCCCTCGGGCTGCAGGTCAAGCTGCTTCGCGTCCTCGAGGAGCGCGTGGTGCGGCGCGTCGGGGGGAGCAAGGCCATCCCCGTCGATGTCCGGGTCATCGCCGCCACCTCCAGGGACCTCGAGGCGGAGGTGGCGGCCGGGGCCTTCCGCAAGGACCTGCTCTACCGGCTCAACGTGATGCACCTCGACGTGCCCGCCCTGCGGGAGCGACCGGAGGACATCCCTCTGCTCGTGGATCACTTCGTCCGCCACCACGCCCTCCGGCTGGGACGGACGATCACCGGGGTAGGGCCCTCGGCGATGCGCCTGCTGATGGCCCACCGCTGGCCGGGCAACGTGCGCCAGCTCGAGAACGCCCTGGAGCGGGCCGTCCTGCTGGCGGAGGGAGAGGTGCTCGAGGCGGCGGACCTTCCCCACGAGCTGCGCACGCTCTCCACTCCGGCCGACCCGGCCACCGAGGAGGACCTCAGCTTCAAGCGGCGCCTGCCGGAGCTGGAGCGTCGCTTGATCCAGGCGGCCCTGCGGCGCACCGGAGGCAACCGGAGCCAGGCGGCCCGGCTGCTGGAGCTCTCCTACAAGGCGCTGCTCTACAAGATCCGTGACTACGACCTCCAGGACGAGGACCCGTGAGGCCGCGGTGGGCGGCGCTCCTCGTCCTGGCCTTGGCCGGGGGAGTGGGGCCAACGGCCGGCTGTGGCGTCGAGCGCCACCTGGAGGCCGGCGAGGAGGCCCTCAAGCAGCACCAGCTCGCCGAGGCCGAGGCCTCCTTCCGCCGGGTGCTCGAGCGCCAGCCGGAGTCGGCCGACGCGCTCTACGGGCTCGGCTGGGTCTACCACCTGGCGGGGGAGCCTGCTCGGGCGCGGGACTACTTCCAGCGCTGCACGCGGGTCGCGCCCGCGGACCACCGGGGCTTCAAGGGGCTCGGCAGCGTCGCCATGTCCGAGCAGCAGGTGCCGCAGGCCATCGACTGGTTCACCCAGGCCCTGACCCGGGTGCCGGACGACCCCGCGGTGCTGAATTCCCTCGCCGTCGCCCACATGCAGGCCCAACGCTACGACGAGGCCCTGGCCGTGCTGGACCGGGCGGGGGCCGCCGCGAGCCAGCGAGGGGAGCTCGGCCTCAACCGTGCCGAGTGCCTCTTCCAGCTCCAGCGCCATGCCGAGGCGCTGGAGACCATCGAGCAGTCACTGGGCACCCCCATGGAGGAGGTGCGCTTCCGGGCCCTGCTCCTGGTGTTGCGGGCCCGCGTCCTCGTCGGGATGACCGGCGGGCGCGTGGACCCGGATCGCTGTGCGGAGACCGTTCCCCCGCTGCTGGCGTACCTGGAGGCTGCGGGTCGCGCCATCGACCAGGCCGAGCAGATCGGCATCGAGGTGGGGGAGATCGCCGATGCCCGGCGCCGTGTCCACCGGCGACGGGGGTACATTACCGAGCAGTGCCCGGGTGACTGGGCACCGCCTGCGAACTAGGAAGGTTTTACCCAGGTTGAGAAAAGATTTCCCATGCCCGATGGCCAGGTCAAGCGATTGTCCAGGTTGCCGGTCCTGGTATCCAGTGGCCTGTTGCTTGCAAGGCCGCGGGGGACGAGTCCGTCCGAGCCGACGCCCTTCGCGGGGTGGCTTCAGCCTGCTGGAGCTTGCGGTGGTCATCGTCCTGGTGGGCGTGATCGTCGCCATCGGGTACGGCTCGGTCCGTGATCTCCTGCCGCGCTACCGAATGATCCGGATCTCCAAGCAGCTCCGAAACGACGTGCTCGCCCTCCGGGTGACGGCCATCGAGCAGAACCGGGAGGCGCGGATCAAGCTCGTGGAGAGCGATGCGTCCTGGGAGGACCCCGCGTCCGCCCAGGCGGGCTCCTGGCTGCTCCAGCTCGGTGACAGGGCCCTCAATTCCCGGTCCTGGGACACCCTCCCGCTCGACGCCGCCGAAGACGGATCCGACGACGCGACGAGCGAGGGCACGATCGACATCGGCCGGGACGGAAACCGGGAAGCCAAGGGCGTCAGCCTGGCCCCGTGGGACGGACTCACAGGTCCCGGGGCCAACAACACCGACGCCATCGTGTTCTCCCCGAAGGGGTGGGTCACCAACCCGGCGGGGGACTTCGGGAGCGACGGCTACATCCAGCTCAAGCTGGTCAACAAGATCGCCCTCATCGACGGCGTGGACGACAGCGTGACCCTGCGCATCGCCCGCTCCGGCATGGTGCGCATGGTCAGCTCCCTGGGCAAGGAGTTCGAGGCCGACGGGGCCGGCACCGACGCCGCCAGCACGGACGGGAGCAGCTAGATGCCGATCCGTCAGACGACCCGCGGCTTCACCCTCGTCGAGGTGCTGATCGCCACCGCGCTGCTGGGGTTCTCGCTGGTCGTGATGTTCGGCTTCCACGCCCAGGCCGTGCGCAGCAACTACCACGCCCGCAAGATCACCGACTGCACCTACCTCGCCCAGGGCCAGCTCGAGGAGCTGCTGGCGATCCAGTGGACCGGGGAGGAGGCCAGCGGGCGGGCGCCGGACCTGGACGACGGCGACGGCTCCACCGAGGAGTGGGGCTGCCTCTACCACCCCGAGCAGAACGGGACCTGCCCGGACCCCGTCAACGCCGAGGGCTCCGACAGCTCGGGCGAGGACCGGCCCGCGCCCACCTACTACCTGACCTGGGAGGTCGATCCCATGGACGCCGTGGAGGACACCTGGCTCCGGGTCAGGGTCCGCTGCACCTACCAGGACCGCACCTTCAACACCTGGCACGGCACCACCATCTCCACCTACCGCTACCGGGATCCCGTCTAGATGCGACGCCGCACGCTCACCCGCCAGGGCTTCACCATGATCGAGATGATCACGGCCGTGGCGGTGTCCCTGATCGTGGTGGGCGGGCTCTACTCGCTGTTCAACCTGCAGTCCAAGCAGTTCATGTACCAGGACGCGCAGATGAACATGCACCAGAACCTGCGCTTCGCCGCCGACATCATCTCGCGGACGGTGAGGCTCTCGGGCTACGGCACCGGCGGGGCCACCCGGGGCGTGCTCGGCTGGGACGGCAGCAGCACCACCGAGGACAACGTGCTGCCGGCCGTCGTCTCCTGGGACGGGGGCACCACGGGGACCGACGCCATCACCCTGCTCTACGCCGACCCCACCCTGGAGATGAACTCGTCGATCCTGACGGTCGAGACCTGCTCCACGAGCACCATCGACTTCGACATGACGATGCTCAACTACGCGAACCTCATCGACAACTACTCCAGTGGTGAGCTGCTGATGTGCTGGGACTACGCGTCCATCGCCGGCACGCGGTCCTGGATGTGGGAGATCGACGGGGGCGGGGCTTCGGCCTCGGGCCAGATCGGCGTCACCCCGAACACCACCGCCGACTACCTCAGCGACTGCGGCACGACCGAGAACCTGCCGCCGGTCATGAGCTGCTCGCGGGCCAACGTGGTCACCTTCTACATCGACGCGGACAGCACCGATGGCGCGGGGCCGGGCTCCAGCGCCCACCCCGTCCTGATGATGGACCTGGACTTCGACTACCCCGGAACGGGTGGCTCCGAGGACGACATCCCGCTGGTCGACGACATCGAGGACCTCCAGCTCGCCTACTGCCGCGCGGACTCGGACTGCTCGGACGACTCCGCCTGGGTCGACGACATCACGGCGGCGGAGGGCCAGGAGGTCTGGATGGTGCGGATCAACCTCATCGCCAGGACCCCCCGCCTCGACCCGCGGGACATCCACGAAGAGACCCGCCCGGGCCTGGAGAACCGCTCTCCGACCGCTACCGAGGATGGGTACTACCGGCAGATCCTCACCACCAGCGTGACCGTCCGCAACCTGAGGACGCTGTGATGCGCAGAGCTCCCCTGTTCCGCCGCCGCGATGGCTACGTGATGTTGGTGGCGCTGGTGCTGATGGCCCTCATCGGCATCATGGGCGCCACCTCGCTGAGCGTTGCGGGCGTGGACCAGCGCATCTCCCATCACAACCGCAAGCACATGGTGCTGGTCAACACCAGCCACGCCGGGACCGAGCACGGCCGCAACACCCTGGAGGACGAGAACCCGCCGATCGAGAACATCGACTCCGCGGGGGACACCTGGCCGGCCTTCGTCCAGGCCTCGGAGGGCGAGGACTACTACGGCGGCATCGCCTACGCGACCTCCAACCAGAACCTCGGCGTCTACGCCGTCGAGGCCATCTACGTGAAGTGCTCCAACCCGCCGCCCGGCTACAGCACGGAGCTGGGCAGGACCCACTTCCGGTCCGACTACTGGCTGATGGACGCCCAGGCGGCCATCCAGGACTCGACCTACACGGACATCACCGAGACCACCGCCCGGTCCATCGCAACCCTGCGCAAGGTCGTGCAGGGGAGCTGCAAGATCCGATGACACGGAGCACGAGATGAACGCCCAGCCATCCCGCGCATCGCGGCTCAGGCTCCTCACCCTGCTCGGCGTGTGTGGGGCAGCCCTCACCTCGGCGACCGAGGCCCGCTCTGACTCCAGCGCCGCTGGGGAGGAGTTCCTCGCCGCCTTCGAGGCCGTGCCCCCCAACGTGATGTTCGTGATCGACATCCACTCCGACATCGAGGACGAGTGCGGCTACGCCCTCGACTCCGGGGAGAGCTACGAGGAAGACGAGAGCTTCGACACCTGCATCGAGTACATCACCGACGGCATCGACCAGCTCACCCAGCACTACGACTGGGCCTACTTCGGCGTGGTCACCACGGCCGAGTCCGCCAGCGACGACACCTTCCAGAAGGTCTCCGCCCTCGGGACCTCCCACGCGCAGCTCTCCTCCGATCTCGACGACCTCGCCACCGACGTCCTGGCCCGGGGGGAGTCCAGCAGCGTCACCACCCGCAACCTGGCGGAGTCCATCGCCGCGCTCTCCACGGACTACTTCAGCCTCAGCTCCGAGGACACCTCCGACCCCTGGAACGACGCGCCGATCGACTACCACTGCCAGGATACCCACACCATCGTCATCTCGACGGGCATCCCGACCTACGACGACAACCCGTCGACCTACTCCTCGGGATCCTGGGGCACCAAGGACGTCATCTGCGACAGCGGACACAACAAGGGCAGCACCGAGGCGGAGTGCTACTACGACAACGTCACCCACGACCTCTACAACACGGACCATCGCACGCTCGATGGGGACCAGATCGTGGTGAACCACACGGTGGGCCTGCGCATCAGCGGCTCGTCGCTGACCGAGGAGCTCTTCGGCAACGCCTCCGACCAGATCTCCAACGAGGGCATCTACACCGTCGCCAACCAGGGCGACGAGGTCCTCGGGAGCCTGATGGAGGTCCTCGGCTACGTGCGCCAGGGCTTCTTCTCCCGGTCCGCGCCGGTCATCAGCTCCGACGGCGCCTACCTGATGTATGCCTTCTACGAGATCACGGGCGACAACCCGCTCGCCGAGGGACACCTCCGTGCCTACGAGGTCGACGACGACCCCGAGTCCTCGACCTACGGCGAGATCCTCTACGACGGCGACGACGCCTTCGGCGGTGCCATCTGGGACGCCGGCGACCTGCTCGTCTCCCGTCCCGTCATCTCGGGTGAGACCAACCCCGACGACCGGGACGGTCTCGGCCAGCGGGACATCTACACCTTCGTCCCGGAGATCATGAAGCTCTCCGCGGCCGTCTACGACGTGGCCGACGAGGGCGAGACCTACCACCGGATGGGCTTCGACGCCGAGTTCGTCACCGCGGCGAACTCCTCGTCGACGCTGCTCGAGAAGTTCATCGACACCTCGGACACGGACTACAACCTGGACCTCGACGAGGACGACATCATCGACTCCAACGACCTGCAGGCCCTGGTGGACTTCACCCGTGGTCTGCCGTCGGCCAAGTACCGGTTCCTGGACGAGGAGCACGGGTACTGGAAGCTGGGAGACTCGCCCCACTCGATCCCCGTCGTCGTCAACGCCCGCAACAACAACTACACGACCGACCCCACCTACCGGACCTTCCTCTCCGGCCTGGACGGCCTCGACTCGAACCCGGACGGAGTGCTGATCGCCGCCAACGACGGCATGCTCCACTTCCTCCGGCTCGAGGACGACGAGGGCACCACGAGCTACACCTCGACGCTGGGCTCGGACGAGGACGCCGACGAAGCCGGTGAGGAGCTCTGGGCCTGGCTTCCCGCCTACGTGCTCTTCAACACCAAGCAGGACGAGGACTGGGCGGGGCGCATCGTCGACATGATGTGGTACGGCCGGACCTTCCTGTTCGACGGCACGCCGGTCGTCGAGGACGTCTGGATCGACGGCTACGGGGGCAACCCGGAGGACGGGTCCAAGGACTGCACGGCGCCGGCGTCGGAGTCCGATACCTTCGACCCCGACACCTGCGAGTGGCGCCGGGTGGTCGTGGTCCAGCAGGGCAAGGGCGGTCCGGTGACCCTGGCGCTCGACATCACCGAGACCCAGAACCCGATGTTCCTCTGGGAGCAGGTGAACTCCATCGACTACGAGGCCAACGCCTACACCGTCTCCCGGCCGGTCATCGCCAACCTCTACGACGTGACCGACACCACCGATCCCCACGACGCGTGGACCGCCATCTGGGGCTCGGGGCGCGCGGTGCCCCAGAGCACCGACGAGGACTACTACCAGAGCGCCGAAGCCAACCTCTACATGCGGAAGATGTCCGACACCTACTGGGAGGCGATCGGCTTCGACTACGACGCCCACACCCAGGCCGGGGACTACGCCAACGACGGCAGCAACGAGCACCCCGAGTCCTCGGTCTACACCACGGGCACCCTCGACACCGACTCCGACGGTCACTACGAGTACGCCTACATCTCCGGCTCCGTCGCCGCGGTGGACTACGACGGCGACGGCGACGCCGACGTCATCTACTTCCCGGTCACGACCTCCTACACCCCGACCGACGAGGGCGGCAGCGGTCCCGGCGACGTGGCGGATCCCGGCCACACCTGGATGTACAAGGCGATCATCGACACGACCGCGCCCGACGACCCGACCTGGTGCGAGTTCGTCGACCCGGCCGACTACGTCGGCGAGCGTCCCGAGGTCTACTACGCCCCCACGGCCTCCTTCCACGCCGACGGCTCCCTCGGCATCTACTGGGGCACGGGCACGCCCTACGACCGGACCGCCACGGAGGACCTCGGCTACCTCTTCGCCTTCAAGGACACCTCGCCCACGTCCTGCACGCCCGGCACGGCCATCAGCTGCCGCAGCACCGGCTACTACGAGCTGGCGGGCGGCGAGGGCCTCACCGGTGATCCACTCGTCTACAACGGCGTCGTCTACTTCCCGACCTACACGCCCGACGAGGACCTCTGCGACGACGGGATCGGCCGCATCTACGGGCTCGCCTACGACGACTGCGATCCGGCCATCGACAACGACGGCGACGGCGAGGCCGATGCCGACTACATCGAGGTCGACGGCTATCCGTCCAACCTGACGATCACCGAGCAGGGCACCCTCTTCTACGGCGTCTCGAACCCCGACATTAGCAAGTCCGGGGCGAGCGCGGTCGGCGAGGTGGCGGCCATCTCGGATCCGTTCATGGGGACCAAGACGTTGGGGTTGCGGGAGATCTTCTAGCGGACCTCGGGGCGTAGAGGGCGGGCTTCGTCGGGCGAGGAGACGGCGGCCACCGGGGACCCTGGAGTGCCGGGGGCGTAGGCTGGCGTCGGCGGGTTCACCGCGTCGGTGGTGAGGTGGGGGTTGGCGGCTCTCAGAGTCCCCTCGTTGGGGCGGGCGGCGGGCGGCGGGCGGCGGTGGGCCGGCGAGGTCGTCCAGGCGGGTCGACCCCTGGAGCCTCATCGGTCTCCGGCCGCCGAGCCGGGCGGCCTTGGGGGATCGCGCCCCCGGACCCCTCCCCACACGCAGTCCCCCCCAACCTCCGCCTCCCAACACGCAGTCCCCCAGAACCTCCGCCTCCGGCCGATCCTCCGACCGCTTCGACCTTCAAGTACCTGGAATCACGTTCGCGGGACCCCTCCGCCCGGTGCGGAGCCTCCCCAGGCGGCAGAACGAAGGCACTCCGTGCGCCGTCACCCCCCACCCACCGCCGCCTGGCACCGCTGGAGGTTCTCCAGCGCAGGCTGGTTGCCCGGCTGCAGCTCCAACACCCGCTTGAACGTCCGGGCGCACTGTGTGTGCTGCTCCTGCCGGCCCTGGATGAGGCCGATGATGAAGTGGCTGCCGAGGTGGTCGGGGTCTCGCAGGGCGCCCTTCTGGGCGTGGGTCAGGGCGATCTGGAGCTGTCCGAGCTCGTAGTAGGCCCGCGCCGCCAGGTAGCGGTGCTCGGCGATGTCCTCGAGGGCCAGCGCCCGGTTGGCCTGGGTGAGGGAGGCCGCGATCTCGCCCCGCTCCAGGTAGACGGTCGACAGCGCCGCGAAGGGAGCCGGTTGCTGGCCGTTGGAGAGACCGATGGCCTGCTTGAGGTGCCGCTCGGCCTCGTCGTAGCGGTGGGCGTTGGCCTGGAACTCGCCGAGGTTGTGGTGGGCGATCCAGGAGCGGTTGTTGCGCTCGACGGCGTCGCGGAAGTAGCGCTCGGCCTGGGCGAAGTCCTTGAGCAGCAGGGCGGCCTGGGCCCGGCCCTGCAGGGCAGCGAGGTTCCCAGCGTCCAGCTCCAACACCTTGTCGTACAGCTCCGCCGCCTTGGGCACGTTGCCCAGGCTCAGGTGGGCATCGGCAAGGATGGAGAGCACCGGGATCGAGCGCGGGTTCATCAGGCGTGCCGCCTCCAGCTCGGACAGCGCCAAGGACCACTTCCTGCTGCCGAAGCCGCCGGCGCGGGCCTCGACGAGCAGCTCCTGGGCCCGGCGCACGTAGGGCTCGATCACCGGGTCGAGGGCCGCGGCGCCCCCTTCGGTCTGCATCAGGGAGCGGCTCCGCTCGAACACGCCCTCGAGGTCGCCGGAGGAGGCGTCGCCGAGAAGCTGAAGGAAGGCACGGCGGGTCTCGAGGCGGCGGTCGAGGGCGTCCCGGACCCGGAGAAGGGGGGTCGTGTCGATGAGGGTGGCTGCGGAGACCAGGTGGGGCTCGAGCAGGAGCAGGGGGAGGTGGGGACCCTCGTGCAGGCCGTCCGGCAAGCCGAGGGTGCGCGGAGACGTCCCCCCCTCGGCGGCGAGTGCCGCCAGGCCCTCGGGGCCGACCAGGGCCCGGTCGGCCAGGTCGAGCGCCGAGTCCAGTCCGAGGGCGGCGAGGTCGCTGCGCGCCACGCCATCCACAGCCAGGAACTGGTCCCACATGGCCCGCGCTTCGCCGGCCCAGCCGGCCAGCAGGACCTGGTCCGCCCCGGAAGGCGGCAGGAAGGCCCAGGCCTGGGGGAAGACCTCCAGGAAGTCGGCGAGCAGCCCCCGGAAGTGGGGCGGGTCGAGCCAAGACGTCGTCACCACGAGCAGGTAGAGGCCCTTGCGCGGCTGGAGGAGCTCCCGCCGCGCCGCGAGCTGTCGCGGTCCCGGGAGGCCCTGGTTGCCGTCGACCCAGGGGGTCCGGGCCACCTCCACGACGATGTCCTGGGCCTCGGACCGGCGGACGACCTGTTCGCCGGCGCCGCGCACCAGGGTGACCGCCGGGTGGAGCAGCGCGGCGGCGAGTCCTTCGTCGACCTCGGCGGTGGCCCGCACCGCCTCGGGGTGGGGGATGCCCACCTCGATCCGCTCCACCAGGTCCATCACCAGGGCCCCGGTGACGAGGCCGAGGTCATCGCCCAGGACCAGGGCCCGGTCGAAGCGCGGGGCCAGCGCCCGGGCGAGGTGACCGGCCATGCGCTCCGCGGCCGCTGCGCGCCCGCTCGTCTCCAGCGGCAGGCCCTCGAGCACCCGCAGCAGGGAGCCGTCCGCGCGCCGCAGCAGCAGCACGCCGCCCGCGGGGCCCCAGCCGGCGGCCACCGGCGTGGCGGCGTCCAGGCGCGCAGCGTGCCGGCCGGGGTCCCGGGCGTCCCGCAGGTGGACCAGCCGCCCCTCGGGCAACTGTGTCTCCGGCCAGGGCACCGGGAGCGCCAGGACCGCCGTCGCACCGCCGATCAGCACCGCGCCCCGCAGCCTCACCAGCGCCGGACCCCGCCAGGCGTACGAGAAGCCGACGACGAGGGCGAAGACCAGGACGGCGGTGCGCAGGTCTGGCCCCAGGTCGACACCGACCAGCAGCGCGACGGCCAGCCCGATCGGTACCCAGGCCCTCGAGCGTGGACCGGTGCGCCAGTCCCTCAGGATCCAACCCGCCAGCACCGTGCCCGGCAGCACGAAGACGACGAGCAGCGTCGACAGGGCCAGCCGGGGGTCGGCGCGCCCCGCCAGGGGCTCGAGGAGCTGCCAGGAACGCGCGGGAAAGGCACCGGTCAGGAGCAGCAGCGCCAGGCCGGCCAGCGCCGCGGGGCCCAGGGGACGGGGCCGCCCTGCGGGCCGGAAGAGGCCCCGGAGGCCGAGTCCCACCGAGACCGCCACGCACCCGGCGCCCAGGGCGAGGGCGGCGCCACCCGGGCTGGGGTCCACCGAGGCGCGTACCGCGTTGTAGCCGGCGACCGCCACCGTCAGCGCGGCGGTCCATCCGAGCCAGGCGGTGAGCCCCAGGGGCGGGAGCCAGGTGGCCTCCGGCTCTCGGCGCGCGGACCCGGTGACCGCCGCGCTGAGCAGCACGAGGGCGGCCAGCCCGCCCGCCAGGGGCGCGGAGAAGCCGAGCGGGACGGCCAGCCCGGCCACCGCTGTGCCGGCGACGGCCGACCCCCGGCGAGCCGAGGAGAGGCACCAGCCGGTGGCCAGTCCGAGCGCGAGGGCCGCCGCTGCACCGGCCAGGGTCGGCCCGTCCCAGCGCAGGCCCGGTCCGGTCGGCAGGACCGCCGCCAGGGCGGGCGCCGCCGACGCGAGCCCTGCCGACCCCCAGAGTGCCCCGACCCGGAGCCCCGCGGAGCGCTCGGGAAGCCACACCCCCAGGGCCAGCCCGGTCGACGCCAGGGCCAGGACAGATGCCAGCGCGAGGGGCGTCGCCCCGAAGACCTCGGTCGTCCAGGCCAGGGAAGCACCCGCGCCCGCTCCGAGGGCCGCGGGCGTCCACAACCCGGGCAGAATGCGCGGAGGGCTCCACATCCGCTCCAGGATACCGCCCCGTCGGGCCCCCCCCCGGATTGACCCGAATTCCACCCCTCTGGTATGACGGACTGGACAGACGCTGGGGTCCTCCGGTTGAATTGGTTCCTGTCGCAGCGTACGGGCCCGTACTACCTTCCACTCGCGAAACGCCCCGACCCCTCCCGGGTAGGACGTGTGGACGTCTGGAAGCCCGAGGACGGGGAGTGCAAGTGACCAGGACGGGGAGCGCGTAGCAGCATGGGCTTGTTCTCCAAGAGCACCCGCACCATCGGACTCGACATCGGGTCCAGTGGCGTGAAGATGATGGAGCTCGACCATGACGCAAAAGAAGGCGTCTGGCGGCTCCGGAACTTCGGCATGGTGGCGCTGCCTCCGGAGGCCATCGTCGATGGCGCGGTGATGAACACCAACGTCATCGTCGACGCCATCCGAGAGCTGGTGGCTCGCCACAAGGTCAAGAGCCGCGAGGTCTGCACCTCGGTGGCCGGGCACTCGGTCATCATCAAGCGCATCAACCTGCCGCTGATGACTCCGGACGAGCTCGAGGAGTCCATCCAGTGGGAGGCGGAGCAGTACATCCCCTTCGACATCAACGACGTCAACATCGACGTCCAGATCCTGAACGAGCAGGGCGACGAAGCCGGCCAGATGGAGGTCCTGCTGGTCGCCGCCCGGAAGGAGCTGGTCAACGAGTACGTGTCCATCATCCAGGAGGCGGGGCTCAACCCCGCGGTCATCGACGTCGATGCCTTCGCCGTCGAGAACATGTTCGAGCTGAACTACGACCTGCCCCGCGACACCATCGCCCTGGTCAACGTCGGTGCCAGCAACGTGAACATCAACGTCCTGAGGGAGGGGGTCACGGCCTTCACCCGTGACATCGGCATCGGCGGCCGGCAGTTCACCGAGGAGATCCAGCGGACCCTGAACATCTCCTACGAGGAAGCCGAGGCGATGAAGGTCGGCGGCAACGAGCAGGACAGCTCGGCCGTCGTCCCCGAGGAGATCGAGGCCGTGCTCAGCGGCGTGGCGGACAACCTGGCCACCGAGATCCACCGCTCGCTGGACTTCCACCTCTCCTCGGCCAACACCACCCTCGCCCGCATCTACCTCTCCGGTGGCGCCGCGCGGACGCCCGGGCTGGCGAGGGCCATCGCCCAGAAGACCGGCACCCCCATCGAGATCGTCGACGCCTTCCGCAAGGTCGAGATCGACGAGCGGGCCTTCAACCCTCACTTCCTGCGGGACGTCTCTCCGCAGGCCGCCGTGGCCGTGGGGCTCGCGATGCGGAGGATCGGCGACAAATGATTCGCATCAACCTCCTCCCGGTACGCGTCTCCAAGCGCCAGGAGGCCGTCAAGCGCGAGCTCGCCATCGGAGCCGTCGGGCTCTCGGTCATGCTGCTCGCCTGCGGGGCCGTGTACATCATGATCCAGGCCCAGGTCTCCGACCTGAAGGCGGTCAACGCGCAGCTCCAGCAGGAGATCGACAACCTCAAGGCCATCGTCGCCCGCGTCGACGAGGTCGACAAGCTCAAGCAGGACCTGCGCAAGAAGCTCGACGTCATCTCCCAGCTCAAGCGCTCCAAGCACGGCCCGGTGCACCTGCTCGACGAGCTGAGCAATGCGACCCCGGAGAAGCTGACCCTCACCGGTCTGAAGGAGGACAACCGCAACCTCAGCATCGTCGGCATCGCCGTGAGCAACGAGGTCATCTCCCAGTTCCTGTCGAACATGGAGCAGTCGGACTGGTTCGACGACGTCTACCTGATCGAGATCGATCAGGACGAGAAGAAGGGCTACAAGCTCAAGACCTTCTCCATCACGGCCCGGCTGATCGTCCCGGGCAACGAGAACGTCGAGGAGGAGGGCTAGATGGACACCCATGAGCTCCTCGAGCGCCTCGCCAAGCTCCCGCGAGCTCAGCGCGTGGCCCTCACGGGGCTGGTCTATGCCCTCGTCGCGGTGCTGTTCTGGGTGATGCTCTACAGCCCGGCCGCCGAGGAGGTGGACCGCCTGGAGGCCACCCAGACCGAGCTCGAGGTCAAGCGGGCCAAGGTGCGGGCCCGTGCCGAGAACCGGGAGAAGTTCGAGGCTGAGCTCCAGGAGCTCACCGCCGCCCTGAAGAAGGCCCTCCGGGAGCTGCCCAACGACCGGGAGATCCCCGAGCTCCTCAAGCGCATCAGCTCCGTGGCCAAGAAGGTCGGCCTGGAGATCCGCAAGTTCCAGCCCCTGCCCGAGGTCGTCCGCGAGTACTACGCGGAGGTCCCGGTCGCCCTGGAGGTGACCGGCTCGTACCACGAGGTGGCGATGTTCTTCGACCGGCTGAGCAAGCTGGGTCGGATCGTCTACGTGAAGAACGTCGAGATCAAGGGTCCGGAAGAGCGTGGAGGCAAGGTCTATCTGAAGGTCATCGGGACGAGCGTCACCTTCCGCTTCCTCTCGGATGACGAGCTCAACGCCAGCGGCGGTAAGCGCGGCGGCAAGCGCGGCAAGCGCGGCAAGCGGTAGGCGGAGTGCAAGCATGCTGAAGCACAACCTGTCCCTGATGGCGCTCGCGGCGATGGTCTCGCTGAGCGGCTGCGACGACGACAGCCCGTCCGGCCCGGCCGGCGAGGGCGCCGATCAGGGCCAGCGCCAGGTCGCGGACGACGGCGATGGCCTCACCAAGGACCAGGGCTCCGACGAGGACGACGAGACCTACACCTACAACCCGATCGGCAAGCGGGACCCCTTCCGTTCCTTCATCTCCGGACCCCGTGAAGACGACATCCGCTCGCCGACCCCGCTCCAGCGCTGGGACATCGACCAGTTCCTGCTGGTCGGCATCGTGTGGGGCATCGACCAGCCCAGGGCCATGGTGGAGGACCCGGAGGACGCGAGCCACGTGCTCGAGCTCGGGACCTACATCGGGCGGAATTGGGGCAAGGTCTCACAGGTGACGGCCGACTCGGTCATCATCACCGAGGAATACCAGACCATCGAGGGAGAGCTGGTGACCGAGCAGGTCACCCTGTCGCTGCCCCTCGAGGAACTTCAGGAGTAGCGCCATGCAGGCACGCCGCACCCTGGCCTCGTTGGGCCTGCTGCTGGGCCTCGCCCTGTCCGCCGGACCCCTCGTGGGGCAGGACGACATCCCGCTCGCAGGCGTAGAGATCGTCGCGGGCGACACCGACCAGGTGGTCATCTACCTGGAAGGTGTCCTCACCGACGCCAGCGTCAGCACCTTCGCGATGCCGGACCCGGACCGGGTCATGGTGGACATCCTGGGCGCCGTGCCCGGCATGGTCGGCGGGGTGATCGACGGCAAGGGCGGCCTGGTCGCCGGCGTCGAGGTCGCGCCCCTGACGGACTCCGACGTGACCATCACCCGGGTCACCATCACCCTCACCGGGCCCGCAGAGCACAGCTTCGCCGTCCAGGACGGCCAGGTCGTGCTCAGCCTGACGAAGGGCGTGGCCGGCGCCGACGATCCGCTGGCGGCAGCCGAAACCCCTCTCGACACCTCGCGGGGCGTCTCGGAGGGCCCGGGCACTCCGTCCGGCCCCAAGCAGCTCGAAGGCCTCTCCCTGTCCTCGCTGGACTTCGTCGACGACGACACCCGCTCCCGCGTGGTCATCGGCCTCAGCCGCAGCGTGGGCTACACCACCAGCCAGCCCCAGCGCGACCTGGTCGTGGTCGACATCGCCGGCGCCAACGTGCCCCAGTCCCTGGAGCGCGTGCTGGACACCAGCCACTTCATCACGCCGGTCCGCATGGTCCGGGCGTACAAGACCCGCGACGGGGCTCGGATCGCCATCAGCCTGCGTCGCTCGGTGGAGTGGACCCTGCAGGAGGCCGAGGACGGCCAGCTCGTGGTGGACTTCCCGCTGCCGGCCGACATGCAGGAGGACCGCGTCCTCGCCACCCAGGCCTTCACCGAGGTCGCTCCGACCGGCCCCGAGACCACCGGCGGCGAGGGCCTCAAGGGTGCCTATGCCTCGGAGACCCTCATCGGTGACTCCGGGCGCACCTACGACCCGCAGACCGCCTTTGGATCGGGCCGCGGGTCCGGCGCCGCCGGCTCGTTGGGCGGCATCTCCGGCTTCACCTTCGACAGTGGCAGCGCGGCCACGGGCCAGTGGTCCGGGCGGCGCATCAACCTCGACCTCGTCGAGGCCGACATCCACGCGGTCTTCCGTCTCATCTCCCACGTCTCCCGGCTCAACATCGTGTCCGGCGACGACGTCACGGGCACCGTGACGGTGCGGCTGATCGACGTCCCGTGGGACCAGGCCCTGGCCGTCATCCTCCAGGCCAAGGGGCTCGCCTCCCAGCGCTTCGGGAACATCGTGCGGGTGGCGCCGATCGAGACCATCAAGGCGGAGCAGCAGTCGGCGCTGGAGGCCAAGCGGGCTGCCTACGAGCTGATGCCGCTGCAGGTCCTGGTCATTCCGCTCAACTACGCCACCGCCCAGAACGTGGCCCAGGAGATCACCTCCCAGCTCTCCGCGCGGGGGACCGTGGAGTTCGACCAGCGGTCCAACCAGGTCATCATCCAGGACACCGAGGAGAAGCTGGCCCAGCTCCGCGAGCTCATCCGCCAGATCGACCGCCAGACCCCCCAGGTGCTCATCGAGAGCCGCATCATCGAGGCCAGCTCCCGCTACTCGCGGTCCCTGGGCATCCAGTGGGGCGGCGAGCTCGACATGAGTCCGAACACCGGGTACGGCACGGGCATCTTCTTCCCGTCGACCATCGGCGCCCAGGGTGGTCAGGACGCGGAGGGCCAGGGGCAGTCCCAGTTCTACAGCCCCGGACAGGAGAACCTGGCCGTGGACCTGGGTTCGACGGCCTCCGCCGGCTCCCTCGCCATCGCCCTGGGCAGCGTCTCGGGGTTGATCAACCTCGACGCCCGGCTGTCGGCCATGGAGCAGGAGGGCTGGGGCGAGGTCATCTCGGCACCGCGCATCACCACCCTGGACAACGTCACGGCCGTGATCAAGCAGGGTGCCCGCATCCCGTTCCTGTCCGTGTCCGCCGGTGGTACGCAGGTCCAGTTCATCCAGGCCGCCCTGGAGCTCGAGGTGACACCACACATCACCTCGGACGGCAGCATCTTCATGGACATGACGATCGAGAACAACCGGGCCGACTTCTCGAACGTGGTCCAGGGACAGCCCTCGATCCAGATCAAGGAGGCTGCTACCCAGCTCCTGGTCGGCAACGGCGACACCACCGTCATCGGCGGTGTGTACTCCACCGAGGAGGGCGTCAGCACCAGCCGCATCCCGCTGCTGGGGAGCATCCCGGTGCTCGGTGCGCTGTTCCGCAACAACACCCGCACGGTGACCCGCAACGAGATGCTGGTCTTCGTCACACCGCACATCGTGGTCCAGGCCGAGAGCGAGTAGGAGCTGTCCGCACCGGGTCGCGGCATCGCCCTCATCGGCTTCATGGGGGCGGGCAAGTCCACCGTCGGTCGTGTGCTGGCCGAGCGGCTCGGGCGGGACTTCGTCGACCTGGACGGACGCATCGAGGACCGCGCGGGGCTGTCCATTCCCGAGATCTTCGACCAGGAGGGGGAGGCCGGCTTCCGCCTCCGAGAGCGAGAGGCGCTGGCGGCGGTGCTGGCCGACGGCCCCACCGTGCTGGCCTGCGGCGGGGGCACGCCGGTGGTGCCCGGTGCGCTCGCTGCGCTGAAGGCGTGGGGCCGGGTCGTCTACCTCGAGGTCACCCTGGACGTGCTCGCGGCCCGCGTGCACGGCGAGGGTCGACCTCTCTGGGGAGAGGACGCGGCGGCGCGACTCGAGGCTCGCAGGCCCTGCTACCTGTGCGCCGACCTGGTCGTGGACGCGAGCGGCGTGCCGGAGCGCGTCGCAGACGCTATCCAGGCAGGCCTCGGCCTCGGAGGACGGTGATGAGCGTACAGGACGAGCTGTGGGTGGAGCTGGGCGAGCGCCGCTACCCCATCCACCTGGGACCCCTGGCGACCCTGGGGGAGGTCCTCGCACGTCGCCTGCCCGCCGGTCGCTGCGCGCTGGTGACCAACCCGGTCGTGCGACCCCTGCACGGTGACGCGGCAGTGGCTGGCCTCACGGCCGGGGGCTGGGAGCCGGTCGTCGTGGAGGTCGCCGACGGTGAGTCGGAGAAGGACCTCGACACCTGGCGCGGCCTGGTGGAGGAGCTGCTGGCGCTGGGGGTCGACCGACGGACGCCGCTGGTCTCCCTGGGGGGAGGGGTGACGGGGGACGAGGTCGGCTTCGCCGCGGCCAGCCTGATGCGGGGGGTGCCCTTCGTGCAGGTGCCGACCACGCTGCTGGCGATGGTCGATGCCTCCGTGGGGGGCAAGACCGGCGTGAACACCGCGCGGGGCAAGAACCTGGTCGGAGCCTTCCACCAGCCAGTCCTGGTGCACGCCGACGTCGCGACCCTGTCGACGCTGGACGAGGCGGAATTCCGGTGCGGACTGGGAGAGGTGGTCAAGCACGCGGTCCTGGCGGACCCGTTGTTCTTCTCCTGGCTGGAGGACTCGGCCGACGCCGTGCTCGCCCGGGAGCCGGACGCCCTGGTCCACTGCGTCCTGAGGTGTTGTGCCATCAAGGCCGAGGTGGTCGCGTCCGATGAGCGGGAGTCCGGCAGGAGGGCGTTGTTGAACCTGGGCCACACCATCGGCCACGCCCTGGAGCGCGTGCTCGGCTACGGCGCCTTGCGCCATGGAGAAGCGGTCGCCATCGGCATGGTGGCCGAGGCGAGGCTGGCGGTCGCGAGGGGCGCCGCCGACGCCGATCTGCCCGGTCGAATCGGCAGCCTGCTTCACCGGCTGGGACTGCCGACCCACTGGCCGGGTGTCTCCGCGGAGGACCTGCTCGACGCGGCGACGATGGACAAGAAGATGGCCCATGGTATTCTCACCCTGACCATTCCGAGGGCACTCGGCGAGGTCCGGCTCGAGCGGATACACCCGCTGGAGCTGCGCGGCGCGGCAGAGTCCGTGCCGATTCCGCTGGAGGAAGGATGACCCGGCTGCTGCTGATCAGTGCTGTGACCGCCCTTGCCGCGACGACCGGCTGCATCTCCAACACCGGACACCCGGCGCCCGCGTATGCGCGCCTCTCCGACCAGGGCGACGTGACCCTGGCCTGGTCCTCCGAGTTCAACGACACCGACGACGGCGTCGGCGTGCTCGTGTTGCTGGACTTCATGGTCTACGACGAGGAGCAGGGCATCCCGATGGAGAACATCCGGGTCGAGGTGCTCTCCACCTACGGTGGGGTCTACGTCATCCCCAAGACCGCCGTGAAGATCGTGCCCTACCCGATCATGACCGAGGAGGAGAAGGCGGCGCTCTGCGACCAGACCGGCGGCGGGGAGAACGGGGACGAGCCCGATGGCTACATCGACCCCGACGCGCCGGACGAGTGCTCCTGGAACTGGGACACCTCGGGCGACGTGTACTTCGAGATCGGCAACGACTACGCCGCGGCGTACCACGCCAACTACCTCATCGGCGCCACCGACAACCGGGGCATCTTCCGCACCTACGTCTACGTGGACTCGCTGCCCCGTACGGGCGGGGGCGACGATGAGGAAGGCGGCGACGTCAAGTTCGACACGGTCAACATCTGGGCCAGCATCGGCTACGACCAGACCGAGGTCGCCATCGGTCCCAGCAGCAACTAGATGACCTCGGCCGAAGTAGTGTGCCGGTGCGCTGCTCGTGCCGGGGGCAAGTAGCCTCCCCCAGGTGGCTCCTCGCCGAGAGCTGCCCGGCAAGTCGGAGCTGGTCGATGCCCTGCGGGCCGACGAGGCGGCGGGGGACTTCGCCCCGGTGACCGATCTGGAGGACCCGGTGCCCTGGCAGGACCGCCGCGGCGAGGACCAGGACGACGAGGGGCTGCTGGGGCGGCTCCGTGAGCGGCTCGCCCTGCGGCGGACTCGACGATGAGCCAGAGGGTCCTGGTGCTCCACGGTCCAAACCTCAACCTGCTGGGGACGCGGGAGCCGGAACACTACGGACGCCTCACGCTCGCGGACATCACCGCGAAGCTCGACGCGCTGGCGGCGGAGCTGGGGGCCGAGCTGGAGCACTTCCAGTCCAACCACGAGGGGGCCCTCGTCGACCGCATCCAGGTGGCGTCGGGCGTCGTGGACGGGGTCCTGATCAACCCCGCGGCCTACACCCACACCTCGATCGCCCTCCGGGACGCGCTGTCGGCGACCGGTCTGCCCTTCGTCGAGGTCCACCTCTCCAACGTGCACGCCCGGGAGCCCTTCCGGCACCACAGCCACCTCGCCGGCCTCGCCGTCGGTCAGGTGGTCGGGTTCGGAGCGGCGAGCTACACCCTGGGCCTCCGCGGGCTCCTCGAGCACCTCGGGACATGACCAGGGCCCCGGGAGGGTGTTCGATGGATCTGGAGCACATCGAAGCGCTGCTGCGCCTCCTCAACGACCAGGACGTCTCGGAGTTCTCCTTCGAGGACGGGGACGTCAAGCTCGAGGTGAAGCTCGGCTCGCCGGCGGTCGTCCAGGCCGTGGTCGCCGCGCCGGTCGCCGCTGCTGCCGCCGCGCCAGCCCCCGACGAGGGCCACCTCGTCAGCTCGCCGATGGTGGGCACCTTCTACCGGGCACCCTCGCCAGACGCGGACCCCTTCATCGAGGTCGGGCAGCGGGTGGGCAAGGGCCAGGTGCTGTGCATCGTCGAGGCGATGAAGCTGATGAACGAGATCGAGTCCGACGTCGACGGCACCGTCGTCGCCTTCGAGATCCAGAACGGGCAGCCGGTCCAGTTCGGCCAGGCCCTCGTCCGCATCCAACCCGACTGAGCTCGCCTTGCCCTTCCAGAAGATCCTGGTCGCCAACCGGGGCGAGATCGCCCTGAGAGTCCTGCGGGCCTGCCGGGAGCTCGGCATCGCCACGGTGGCCGTGTACTCCGAGTGCGACGCCAGCTCGCTCCACGTGCGCTTCGCGGACGAGGCGATCTGCATCGGGCCCGCCGCGGCCACGGCGTCGTACCTGAACGTGCACAACGTGCTCTCGGCCGCGGTCGTCACCGGGGCCGACGCCATCCATCCCGGCTACGGCTTCCTCGCCGAGAACGCGGACTTCGCGCGCAAGGTCGGCGACCACGGCATGACCTTCATCGGTCCCTCCCCGGAGACCCTGCTGGACTTCGGGGACAAGCTGCGGGCCAAGGAGATGGCCCGGCGAGCCAGCCTGCCGCTGCTGCCGGGCTCGGAGGGGGTGGTGGGGGACCTGGAGGAGGCGGTCCAGGTCGCCGACGCGGTCGGCTACCCGGTGATGCTCAAGGCCGCGGCGGGCGGCGGTGGCAAGGGCATGCGCGTCGTCGAGAGCGCCAGGGAGCTGCGCCGGACCTTCGCCAGCGCGACCCAGGAGAGCCTGGCGGCCTTCGGCAGCGGCGCGATGTTCATCGAGCGCTTCCTGCGGGCCCCCCGCCACGTGGAGATCCAGGTCGCAGGAGACGGGGGGGGCGGCGCCATCCACCTCGGCGAGCGGGACTGCTCGCTCCAGCGGCGGCACCAGAAGCTGCTCGAGGAGGCGCCGGCCCCGGCGCTCGACGAGGACCTGCGCGATCGGATCCGAGCGGCGGCGGTGCGCCTGGTCGCCACGGCCAGGTACCAGACGGTCGGCACGGTCGAGTTCCTGGTGGAGGGGGACGAGTTCTACTTCCTGGAGGTCAACCCCCGGATCCAGGTCGAGCACCCCGTCACCGAGGCGGTCACGGGCGTGGACCTGGTCCACCTGCAGATCGAGCTGGCCGCCGGCGGCGACATGCCCCTGGCCCAAGAAGACGTGGAGCTGCGCGGTCACGCCATCGAGGTGCGGATCAACGCCGAGCACCCCTTCCGGTTCACGCCCTCTCCGGGGCGCATCACCGGCTTCCACCTGCCCGGCGGACCGGGCGTGAGGGTGGACACGGCCGTTCACGAGCAGGCCATGGTCCAGCCCTACTACGACAGCCTCGTCGCCAAGCTCATCGTGTGGGGGCCCGACCGGACCAGCGCGATCGCCCGGCTGCGGGGGGCGCTCTCGGAGTGCGTGGTCGAGGGGATCTGGACCACCCTGCCCCTCCACCGCGAGCTGGTCGAGCTGTCGGCCTTCGCCGAGGTGAGCTTCCACACCCGCTTCGTCGATGGCTGGGTCCCGACCCGCGGCTGAACCCCACGCTCCGGGCCAGGGCTTGTGTAGACTCTGAGGTCTGCACGACACGGTGGAGGGAGCGTGGCCGTCGATCGCTACAAGATGGAGCAGGAGGCCCAGCGCTACCTCAGCAAGGGCAACACCGACAAGGCCATCACGACCTACGCGGCGCTGCTTCGGCAGGACCCGCAGGACCGGCGGGTCCGACAGAAGATCGCCGGGCTCTACGAGACCATCGGTCGGACCCGTGAGGCTGAGAAGCACTACCGCGAGCTCGTGAAGCTCTATGACGCCGACGGCAACGACCGCGCTCGCATGGCCACCCTGAAGCAGCTCCGCAAGCTGGCCCCGCGGGACGGCGAGGTCATGGGGCTGCTGGCCCGTGCGTATCGGGCCTCGGACCTGCCGCGAGAGTCGATCCGTCACTACGAGCAGGCCATCAACCTCCTGGGCCAGCGAGAGCCCAAGGAGGCGGCCGTCTTCGCCCAGGAGCTCCAGGAGCTGATGCCGGGCGACACGCCGCTGCGCCTCAAGACGGCGGAGCTGCTGGCCAAGGGCAAGGACGAGAAAGGCGCCTACAAGGCCTATCGCGAGCTGATCGACGACCTCCGCCGGCACGGCAAGCTCAACGAGGTCGGTCGCGTGGCGGCCATGGCCCTCCAGCTCAAGCCCGAGGAGAGCGATCTGCTCTGCGACGCGGCCGAGTCGGCGCTGGCCGGTGGCGAGCCGCAGACGGCGCTCACGCACCTCCACCCTGCCTACCAGGAGAACCCGCACGAGCCGCGCACCCTGGACCTGCTGGCCCGCGTCTTCGAGGAGCAGGAGGAGATCGACAAGGCCAAGGGCGTGCTGTTGACCCTGGCCACCGAGCTGGCTGCCCGGGCGGACCACGATGGCCGGCTGGCTGCCCTGGAGCGTGCCCGGAAGATCACCGGGGACACCGGCCTCGACCGGCAGATCGGGCAGGCACGAGCCTCGGCGGAGGCGGCCCACTTCCGGCTGGGGGACCTCAGCGGTGCCCAGCCCCACGACGAGGCCGAGCTTCGCGCCATCGTGCGGGCCAACGTGATGCTGCGCTACGGACTCACCGATCGCGCCCTGCAGGAGCTCGAGACGCTGGCCGAGGAGTCGCTGGCACGGCGCGCGTGGACCGTCGAGGTCGCCGTGGCTCGCGGCGAGACGGGGCGCGCCCTGGAGCTGGGGCGGGCGCTCCAGGAGGCCGTCTCGGCCGACGAGGCCCGCATGGTGCGCCTGCGGATCGCCGTGCTGAACGCCGAGGACCTCGAGCCCTACCTCCCGGATCTCTCCAGCAGCGCCGGCGGCGGTGCCGACCCGGACGACGACCTGCTGGGCGACGAGCTCCTCGACGACGACCTGCTCGACGACGACCTGCTGGACGACGAGCTGCTGGACGACGACCTGCTGGACGACGACCTGCTGGACGACGACCTGCTGGACGACGACCTGCTGGACGAGGACTCGGACACGGTGGACACGGACAGCAGCGAGGAGGTGGTGGACGAACCCGAAGCCGCCGAGCCCGCGTCCGTCGACGACGAGGCCGCCGCGTTCTTCGCCGACGACGCGGCTGCCGCGTCTCCTCCGCCGAGCGCGGGGGGCGGCGACCTGCTCGGTGACCTCTTCGGTGACCTCACCCCCAGCCCCACCCCGACCCGCGAGCGGGCCGGGCCCGGGAAGGTCCCCGAGTTCGGGGTTCCCGAGGAGGACGAGTTCTCGGCGGCCATTCGCCGGGGGACCTCGTCCGAGGCGGGCGAGGACCACGCCGAGGACCCGCTGGCCGACATCCGCGCCCTCATCGACATGGGGCTCTACGAGGCAGCCCAGGAGGCGCTCGCCGGCCAGGAGGGTCTGCGGGTGGTGGCGCTCCGGGCGCTCTGTCGGGCCGGTCGGGGCGAGCTCGGCAAGGCCCGGGGGGACCTCGTCGACGCCGTGGACGACGCCGATGAGTCGAACCCGGAGCTGCCCGAGGCGCTCTTCCACCTCGCCTCCCTGAGCGCCCGGTCCGCCAAGCGTCGGCGGGCCATCCGGCAGCTCAAGGAGGTGGTCGAGCTGGCCCCTCACTTCCGGCCGGTGGAGGTCCAGATCCGCCTGCGGGCGCTCGAGGAGCTGGATCGATCCTGACCACGGCCACCACGGCTTCCTGTTGGGGAACCGGTTAGGAGTGCCGTCGCCAGGCGAGAGTAGCTCAGTTGGTAGAGTCCGAGCTTCCCAAGCTCGTTGTCGCGGGTTCGAGTCCCGTCTCTCGCTCCATCGCAGCCTGGGAAGGTCCCCCTTCTCGCGCTGTCCAGCGCCCGGCGCGGGAAGAGGTCTTCCCCGCCGGGCGTCTGCTCTCTGAGTCACCTCGAGCCGCTTGATGGCCCGCACCCTTCGCATCCGGAGAGTCCTCGGGCGCACGCTGGTCGTGGCGGCGCTGCTGCTGGCCGTGGGTCTGCTGCTGGATCTGCCCGGCGTGCGGGGGCTCGTGGATCGGCGCCTGGAGGACGTCGCCGAGGTCGTGACCGGGGAGCCGGTGCGCATCGAGGACGTGCGGCTGCACCTCTGGCCACCGGCCCTCACGATCGTCGGCCTGGAGCTCGGCGAGCCGGATCAGCCACGGGTACGCGCCGACTCGGTCTACGCGCAGCCGGGCCTGCGGGGCTGGCGGCCGGTGCTGGCTGTCCTGACCCTCGACCGGCCCCAGGTCCACCTCGTGCTCGACGAGGACGGCCTGCGGGGCTTCACCGCCCTCCGCCAGGGGGAGGCGACGCTCTCCGAGCTGCCGTGGGACGAGCTCGCCGTGCGCTCGGGCCTGCTGGTGGTGGAGCTGCCGTCGGCCGACATCACCCTGAGACTCGAAGGGCTGGACGTCCGGCCGGACCTCGTCGCCGGTCGGGCTGACCTCCTTGTCGATGCGCTCGCCGTGCGGGTGGGAGAGGACTGGCAGCGCTCCGCAGCGGCCCGGGTCCTCGGCGTCACCCTGGGGCCGGGCGAGGTCGTCGTGCCGCGCATCGACCTCGACTTCCCGGTCGTCGACCTCTGGGGCAGCCTCTCCAAGGACCTGGACGGCAAGGGCTTCGCCAACGTCCAGCTCGACATCGACCTGGAGGCCTTCGGTCACCTGCTCGACGGGCCCTGGCGTCCCTCGGGACGCATCCGGGTGGACCTGGAGAGCGACGGCCCGGCCGCCGAGGGCACGCTGCTCGCGGACCTGACGCTGCTGGACGAAGAGTCGGACGACCTGTACGACTTCCAGGAGGTGACCGCGGCCTTCGACGTCGGACCCGGCGGCGTGGTGCTGCAGCCGCTGCGCTGGTCCTGGGCCGAAGGCGAGGTGCTGGTCGACGGCATCCTCACCCTGGAGGGAGGGGTCGAGGCCCTGCGGGTCCAGGCCGAGGGCATCGACTTCGCCCGGGTCATGCAGCTCACGGCGGTCTCCGAGGCGCCCTGGGTCGACTTCGTCGGCGACGCGGACCTGGCGCTCTCCGGGAGCCTGGTGCCACTGGAGCTCGGCGGGAGCTTCTCCGCGGCCCTCCAGGGCCTCCGCGTCGGCGCGGAGCCGATGGAGGCCCGGGGTGCGACGCCGCTGATCGACGTTCCCCGGGGATGGCTGGCGGGGGAGCTCAGCCTGGATGCGGAGGGCGTCGGCCTCGAGGCCGAGCAGGTGGTGCTGGGCCGGACACGGGGCACAGCGGACGCCACCATCGGCTTCGCCTCCCACGGGCCCCTCGCCGTGGCCGCGGACCTCGTCGTGGACCTGCGGGACCTGGCGCCCCTCGGTGGCGTCGAGCTCGAGGGGCGGGGTCCTCTCGTGGGCACCCTGGAGGGTCCGTTCGAGGCGCTCCAGGCCTCCGGCCGAGCGGACCTGACCGGCTTCCGCCTCTACGACATCCCGCTGGCTGACACGCTGGAGGTGGCGGACCTGGCCATCGACCTGGGTCTCTGGGACCCGGTCCTGCACCTGGGGAAGCTGACGGCCCGCACGGGCACCTCCGGCCTGCGAGGCGACCTGGACCTGGTGTTCGCCGACGAGCTCGGCCTGGAGACGGAGCTGCTGGTCGAGCACGGCTCGGTGGCGGACTTCGTCGGCTGGTTCACCGAGCTGCCGGGGCTCGACGGCGAGGTGGCGGGCTCGGTGACCCTCTCGGGACCTCCCGAGGCCCTCGACGGGGAGGTCGACCTGCTGTTCGGCGAGGTGGACCTGTTCGGCGAGTCCTTCGAAGGCGGCCAGGGACACGCCCGCCTGGAGGCTGGGTCGCTGGTGCTCGACGAGGCCTGGCTGCACCGGGCCGACGAGACGGAGCGCCTCACGGGGCACGGGACCGTGGCCCACGGCGGAGCGATGGACATCACGGTGGAGGGACGCGGCTTCGCGCTGGAGCGGTCGGGCTGGCTCCAGGAGACGGGCCAGCCCTTCACCGGCGTGCTGGACCTGGACGTCGTGCTCGGGGGGCAGCTCGACGACTGGGCGCCTCGGGGAGAGGTGACGGTGCGGGACACCTGGGCGGGCCAGGGTCCCCTCGGGGACTCGATCCTGTCCTTCGAGACCGAGGACGGCCTGGTCGCCTTCGAAGGGGACCTGCTCGGCGACGCCGTCTGGGGCCGCGGCACGCTGGAGGTGGCGGCGCCCCACGTGCTCCACCTGGACGGGGGGCTGGCCGATCTACCCCTGGACGTCTTCACGCCGATGGCGGCGGACGGGCGGGCGATCGAAGCGCGGGCTTCGGGCGGGTTGGTGCTCGACGGCGCCCTGCAGGGCCCGGAGGTGAGCGGGGAGCTGGTGCTCGACCAGGTCTGGCTGGCCTGGGGTGAGCACCGGGTGGAGAACACGGCCGCGTGGGTCCTGGGGCTGGACGGCGACGCGCTGTCCTTCGATGACGTGAGGCTCGCTGGCGGGGCGACCTGGCTGGAGCTGCGAGGGGGCAAGCCCGCTGGCGAGGAGCTGAGGGTCACTGTCGGCGGGCAGGCGGACCTGGCGTGGGTCGGCGCGGTGATCCCGGGGGTCGTGCGGTCCGAAGGCACGGCGCGGGTGGGCCTGAGGGTGGGTGGTGGGGCCACGCGGGTCGAGGCGAGCGGCCAGTGGGACGCCCTGGCTGCGGACTGGTTCCCCCATCCCTTCGAGGCGGTGGCGTTCACGGGGAGCGGCACGGCCGACGGCTACGTGGTCGAGTCGGTGGAGGGCGAGCTCGGAGGTGGCCGCCTGGAGGGCCAGGGCCGCCTCGAGGCCGAGGGCTGGATCCCCACCCAGCACGCCCTGGAGGCCACGCTCGACAGCGCTCGCCTCCAGGTCATCGAGGAGCTGCCACCTGCTGTGGGGGACGCGACCCTGACCCTCACGGGACCGCCGGAGGCCCTGCTGCTCTCCGGAGATGTGGTGATCGAGGACATCCGCTTCACGGAGCGCATCGACTGGGAGGGCTGGCTGCTCGAGAGCTCCGACGGGCTGCTCGTCGAGATGGACGAGCCGCTGTCCGGGTCCCCTCTGTTCTCGTGGGACCTGTCGGTGACCGCCGACGGGACCATCCACGTGCGCAACAACGTCGGCGAGGGCACCTGCGACGCGGACCTGACGATCCTCGGGGACAGCGAGCGCGTGGGCATGACGGGCTGGGTCCGGATGCGGCCGGGGGGAGAGATGACCCTCCAGAACCGACCGTTCGAGGTGGAGCGAGCCGAGCTGCGCTACGTCGACGCCTTCGACTTCGACCCCGAGCTCGACTTCGAGCTGACCACGCGCATCCGGTCCGGGGACACGGAGTACGACATCTCCTACCGGGTCGGCGGCCTCTACTCGGACTGGTCCACCACGGCTTCGTCCGAGCCGAGCCTCCCGATGGCCGACATCAACGCCTTGCTGCTCTTCGGCATGACCCGCGAGCAGGTCGAGCGCTCGGGTGGGCTCAACACCGCCCTGCTCATCGAGGGCCTGGACCTGGTCACCGGTGTCCGCCAGGGCCGCGCCGAAGCGATGCTCCAGAGTGGTCGGCTGGACGTGCTGCCGGATCGGCTCGACCTGGTGACCGGCATGTCCCCGCGAGGGGACTCCGTCAGCTCCGACTGGCGACTGCTGGCCGAGAAGGAGCTGGGGGAGTGGACGCTGACGGGCGACGTCAACCTGGCCGACTGGGACCAGCGCTACTGGTCCCTGCAGCGGGACCTGGGGGGCGCGGTCTACCTGACCGTCTACCGGGCCAGCCAGGAGGAGGCGGCGGGGCTCGCTGTGGACGGGGCCTGGGGAGCGGACTTCATCTGGCGGTGGGAGCTCCAGTGATCGCCCTGGCGGTGCTGGCCGGCGGGCTCGCCCTCGCCGCTCCACCCGAGCTGTCGGGCCTGGAGCTGGGACAGGTGACGCTGGAGGCCGCGGAGGGCGGGCTGCCCGGGGACTACCTGGTGCCGCTGTTGCGCAGCACCACGGGGGAGGCCTACCGGGCCTGGCTGGTGCGGGAGGACCTGGAGCTGCTGGTGCGGCTGGGGCTCTTCGAGGCGGTCGAGGCCCACGTGCAGATCGGCGTGACCTCGGGTCCCGAGGGGGAGCCGGTCCCGGTCGTGCAGCTCACCTACCGCGTACAGCCGGCCCCCACGGTGCGCACCGTGCGGCTGGACGGGGTGCGCGGGCTGAGCGCGGCGGTCGTTCGCGGGGCTGCAGACGCCCCTCCCGGGAGTCGCTGGTTCGCCTCGGCCGACGAGCCCTCGCTGGAGGAGCGCATCACCCGCCTCTACCTGTCGGAGGGCTACGGCGACGCGAGGGTGCGGGTGGAGAGCCGGCGGGTCGGGGGCGAGCAGGTCGACCTCCATGTCCAGGTCGACGAGGGGGAGCCCCACCGCCTGGTCGAGGTCGTGGTGGTGGGGGTCGAGGACCCCGCGCTGGAGCGACGGGTCCGCAGGGTGCTCCTCCGGGCGGGGCTGGTCGCACGTCGACCGCCTCGTCGCCTGCCGCCAGAGGTCCTGAGCACGGCCGGGCCGGCGGTGCTCGAGGACCTGCGCCAGGCCGGCTACACCAGCGCTCGCGTCAGCGTCCTGGCCAGCGAGGGGGTCAAGGCCACCGTGTTCGTCGAGGCCGGGGACCGCACGGAGCTGGAGACCGAGGGCTGGGGCCTCCAGCGGGTCACGGTGCTCCCCTGGAGGAGCTCCGTGCTCGAGGGCATCGTCGAGCTGCCCCAGCGGAGCCGGCTGGGCGCCTGGGAGCTGGAGCAGATGGGCGGCCAGCTCGAGGAGCACCTGGCGCGGCGGGGCTATCGCGATGCCTGGGTGGAGGTCGAGGCGGACGTGGGGGAGGGGGGAGTGCGGATCGTGACCCTGCGCGGGCGGGCGGGCCGGCGGGTCCGGGTGACGCGGGAGGGCATGCGCTTCGAGGGCAACACGCTCTTCGACGACGCCACCCTGCGTCGTGCTCTGGCCGAGGCGGCGCCGGAGTCGCTGGGCCGCCGCAGCCTGCTGGGTCGGTCCCAGGTCACCGAGGAGGGCCTGACGCGGGGACTCGAGGCCGTGCGGGACCTCTACCGCTCCCAGGGCCACCTCCAGGCCGAGGTGACCGCCACCCCGGGACAGCAGCGCGATGTCCGCCGCACGCGGCTGGTGACCTACGACGTCGCGGTGGAGGAGGGAGAGCCGGCGGTCCTGACCTCCTTCGACTTCGCCGGGGGCGACCCGGTGGTGCTGCTCGGCTACGAGCTCCAGGGCGTCAACCTGCGCGGCCAGCGGCTCGACCCGCCGGAGGTGCAGCGGATCGCCGCGGCCGTGGCCCGTGCGCACCAGGCGAGGGGCTACGTGGCCGCCAGCGCCCAGGCGCGGGTCGACCTCAGCGCCGATGGCCGCGAGGCGCGGGTCGTGATCGAGATCGACGAGGGCACGCGGGCCTTCGTGCGCAGCGTGGCGGTGCGCGGAGTGCGGCGCACGCGGCCCGGGCGCATCGAGGAGGAGCTCGCGGTGGCGGTCGGCGACGCCGCCTCACCCGCGTCGCTGGCGAGCACCCGGGCAGCGCTCTACCAGCTCGACCTGTTCGACTTCGTCGACGCCCGCTGGACGGGCGACGACCCCGGCCGCGGCGACCAGGTGATCGACGTGGAGGAGAAGCCGCGGGCCGCGCTGGAGGCGGGGGGTGGTCTGGCCACCGATGTCGGCCTGCGCGCCTTCAGCCGTGGCACGGTCCGTCACCTGTGGGGCCTCGGGCACCGGGTGAGCGGCACCGTGAGCGTGGGCTTTGGCTACGACGGGGTGGGGGTCTTGCCGGAGCTGCGCTCGCCCGAGTGGCGGGCCGCGCTGCGCTACGAGGCTCCCAACCTCCCCCAGCGCGGACAGCTCACCTTCGTGGATGCGCTGCTGAACGACCGCCAGCAGGAGACCACCTGGCGGCTCTCCCGCACCGGGGGCGCCCTCGGCCACGCCCTGGTCCGGAGGGACCACTTCCAGCTCGGCCTCGACGCCCGGGTCCAGTACCGGTGGCTGGAGGATGTCGACAGCGGCGCCCTGCTGGTCGGGGAGCCCTGGACGGCGTCGGACCAGCGCCGCTGGCAGGCCGGCTTCGCCGCCTCGGCCCTCTACGACGGCCGCGACGACTTCCTCAACCCCACCCGTGGTGCGCGGCTGGCCCTGGAGGTCGAGGTCCTGGAGCCTTGGAGCACCGGTTTCTTCGGGGTCCGGGTCGAAGGCGCCGCTCGCTGGATCCGCCCGGTCGGCCTCACGGGGCTGCACCTGCGGCTTCGCGGTGGCGTGGCCTGGGTGCCGGGCCCGGGGACCACGGTGGGGGTGGAGGACCGCTTCACCCTGGGCGGGGCCAGCACGATGAGGGGCTTCCCTGTCGACACCGTGGGGCCCAAGAACCGCGTGCCGCCGGACGACCTGCCGTGGCCGGGGGGGCTGGAGCCCTTGGCGGCGGAGGCGGCCGCGGACCGCTGGGTGCCGGTCGGCGGAGACGCCTACGGCCTGGCCACGGTGGAGTGGTGGATCCCCTTCCAGGCCCTCGGCGTGAGCCGGGCCGAGGGGCTCTCGCTGGTCGTCTTCTCCGACGTGGGCAACGTCTGGCTCGTGGACCCCGGGCTCACGGCGACGTCGCGGGTCGAGGACCCCGAGCCTCTGCTGCGGGTCTCTGCTGGGCTCGGCCTGCGCTACGCCACTCCGGTGGGCCCGGTGCAGCTCGACTTCGGGGTCAACCCGCTCTACGGCTCGGCGGGGTGGGCGGAGGAACGGGGGGAGGTGCCCTGGCGGTTCCACCTGAGTCTGGGGGCGATCTAGTCCTCTCGGGGGCGGCGTCTATCGCGCTGTCGGCATCGATCACGCCATTCCGCCTTCCCTTGCATAGACGCCATGGCCTTCGTCTAGAGCGGGCTTCGCGCCTTCACCCGAGCCGGGTTGACCACGTGTGTGTAGCGGGCGGTCGTCTCGATCCTGCGGTGACCGAGCAGGGCCTGGATGACCCGAATGTCGACCCCGTCTTCGAGCAGGTGGGTGGCGAAGGCGTGTCGCAGCGAGTGGGTGGTGATCCGCATCTCCAGCCCAGCCTTGACGCGAGCGCGGACGACGACGTGCTGCATCGAGCGCACGCTCCACCGTCCCCCTTGGGCGGACTCGAACACCGGAGCCAGCCGAGGCCGGCCTCGCACGTGCTCGCGCAGCGGCTCGACCAGCCTCTTGCTGAGGACCGTCAGCCGGTCCTTGGCGCCCTTGCCTGCGCGGACTCGAACCACGAGCTCGTCCAGGTCCAGGTCCTCGATGTTGAGCGCGATCAGCTCGCTGATTCGCAGCCCCGCGGCGTAGGTGAGCAGCACCGCCAGCCGGTGTCGGGGATTGGTGATGGCGTCTGCGAGGGCCATGACCTGCTCGCGAGTGGGGACCACCGGCAGCCGCTGGGCCCTCCTCGGCCGTGGGATGGCCAGCCGTTGTGGGGGCCAGCCATAGAGCTCCACGTAGAGGAACTTGAGGACCGAGATGTGTTGGTCCAGCAGGGAGCGCCCGACCCCCGTCTCGACGAGCTGCACCAGGAAGCTGCGGGGGTGGTCGTGGGACGCGTCGCGGGGAGCGACGGGCATCATCCATCTCGTGAAGGCCCTGAGGCAGGAGAGGTAGGTCTTGATGGTGCTCTGCGCGTACCCGCGTAGACGAAGCTCCTGCTCCACACGAGCCAAGAGGTTGGTGGCGAGGACTTGCTGGGGCATCTTGGGCTCCTTCGGTTGGACGAAGAGGACCAAGCAGGATGCGTGCCAGGGATGTGATGAAGTGATTTTAGGGGGTTGTGGGCCTGCTGGTGTCGGGAGGCTGACAGGGGGTGGCGGGTGGTTGGACGGTCGTCGAAGGTGGGGGGGTGGGGGTGGGGGGGCGTT
>CAZCVP010000044.1:6053-45105 GCA_964501915.1 uncultured Enterobacterales bacterium | reverse complement strand
GTCCGCATCCGCGTCCGCGTCCGCATCCGTGTCCGTGTCCGTGTCCGTGTCCGTGTCCGTGTCCGCCTCGCCGCTGTCCCCCGTCCCCAGCGGATACGGGTCCTCACCGTCAAGCAGGCCGTCGTCGTCGGTGTCGGGGTCGGTGGGATCCGTGCCCAGCGCCACCTCGTCCCCGTCGTCCAGCCCGTCGTCGTCCGAGTCCAGATCGCAGTCGTCGATCCCGAGGGCGTCCTCCTCCGTCCAGCTCAGGCCATCCCCGTCCTCGTCGTCGTCCGGACCCCCAGACCCGTCGCAGTCCGAGTCGACACCGTCCCCGCAGGTCTCCGCTGCCCCCGGGTAGGCCGTGGGATCGCTGTCGTCGCAGTCGTCGCTGGAGCATGCGCCGTCCCCGTCCCGGTCCTTGCAGCCGTGGTAGACATAGGTGGACCCTGTCGCAGGGCCGGCGCTGCTGTCGTCGGCGTAGGCCCCGATCGCCACGTCCGCCGAGCCGTCGCCGTTGTAGTCCGCGCCACCGGACACCGAGTAGCCGAAGCGGTCGGACGTCGCGCCGTCCGTGGCCACCAGCTTGAGCTCCGAAGCCAGGTCCAGCCCACCGGCGCCGCCGTAGTAGACATAGGCGGCACCGGACCCCGACCCCATGTCGTCGTCGAGGTAGGCGCCGACCAGCAGATCGTCGTAGCCGTCCTTGTTGGTGTCGCCGGCACCGGACAAGGCGAAGCCGAAGTAGTCCGCCGAGGCTGCGTCAGAGGCGTTGACCTTCTGCTCGCTGCTGGCGTCGACGCCCGTGGCGGTCCCGTAGTAGACATAGACCGACCCGCTGGCGCTCGCCGTGTCGTCGTCGAAGTAGGCGCCGATGGCCAGGTCGTCCTGGCCGTCAGCGTCGAGGTCTCCCGCCTCGGACACGGCGTAGCCATAGTAGTCCGCCGAAGCACCGTCCGACGCGGTGAGCTTCTGCTCGCTGGCCGGATCGATGCCCGTGGTGCTGCCGTAGTAGACATAGGCTGAGCCGCTGGCGGAGCCGGCGTCGTCGTCGTAGTAGGCGCCGACCACGACGTCGTCGTAGCCATCGCCGTCGAGGTCGCCGGCCCCGGAGACGGCGTAGCCGAAGTAGTCCGCCGAGGCGGCGTCCGATGCGGTGAGCTTGACCTCGGTGCCGGCATCGATCCCCGCGGAGCTGCCGTGGTAGAGGTAGACGGAGCCGCTCGCCGAGCCGTCGTCGTCGTCGTAGTGGGCCCCGACGATGACGTCCTCGTAGTGATCCCCGTTGACGTCACCCGCACCGTCCACGGCGAAGCCGAAGCGATCGGCGGAGGCACCGTCCGACGCGGTCAGCTTGGTCTCGGAGCCGCTGTCCAGCCCGGTGCTGGTGCCGTAGTAGACGTAGACGGAGCCGCTGGCAGAACCCAGATCGTCGTCCTGGTAGGCACCGACGAGCACGTCCTCGTAGCCATCGTTGTCGAGGTCCCCGGCCGCCGCGACGGCGTAGCCGAAGTAGTCCGCGGACGCCGCATCGGACGCGGTGAGCTTGACCTCGGTGGTGCTCTTCAGGCCCTTGCTGCTGCCGTGGAAGATGTAGACGGAGCCACTGGCCGAGCCGGCGTCGTCGTCCTGGTAGGCCCCGACGATGAGCTCGTCCGTGCCGTCGCCGTCCAGGTCACCGGCACCCGCCACCGACCAGCCGAAGTAGTCGTCCCTCGCAGCGTCCGAGGCGGTGAGCTTGACCTTGTGGGTCGAGTCGATGATGGGGTCGACGGTCACGGGCCAGGTGGCGTCCCGGGTGTCCAGGACCAGACGGAGCTCCTCCGGACCCTGGCTCTCCATCACCGCCGGCACCCCCGTGCCCTCGGCATCCCAGGCCAGGAGCCCCTCGTAGCGCCAGGGAGCACCGCGGCGGTCCCAGAGGGTCGCTCCGCGCTCGCTGGTGTCCACCTCGATCCGCTCCACGCCCTCCAGCGCCACGGTGAGGACCACGTCGCCCTCGCCAGCCGGCGGCTCCGCGAGGACCCAGCCCTGCTGCAGGCCCGCCGATCGCTGGGTCCACCACTCGGTGATGCCGGGGTGGTCCAGCTCCACTCGACGGACGCAGCGCTCGGTCGGCTCGCCCGCGACCGCACAGGTGCCGAGGCGGGGCTCGGCAGCTCCAACAGCCACCATGGAGCCGGAGCGTCCCCAGGCATCGAAGCGCAGGGAGAGCGCGCCCGAGGCCCGCCAGGCCTCCAGGCCCCGTGCGCCGAGCACCGCCTCGAAGCGCCCCGGGAGATCCGCGTGGAAGAGGCCCGGCTCTCCCTCGGAGAGCTGATGGAGGTCAGCGCCGGGTCCCAGGTGATCGAGGATCACGGCGGACTCCACACCGGAGTCGGGTGCTTGGAACGCACAGGAGAGGGCAAGCAGAAGGTACATGGCGGCTCCGTCCTGGGACCAGACGACAGTCTAACAGGGTCCTCACCCCTGGCTGTCCGGCCTGCGAAGGACCGGACGATCTCGCGCAGGACCGAGGTCGGGCACCCCGTGGGGTCACGAGCCAGCAAGACAGGCTCTTCCTCCAGACGGGACGGTGCCCGGAGGCCACGTCGAGCATATGATAGAGTCCCCTCCACCGCGAACAGGAGATGGACGAGATGCGAGCCTGGTCCTTGCTGGCACTGCTCCTCGTCGGCTGCGAGACGCAGACGACAGAGGCCCCTGCCGAGGCCCCTCCCGAGGCCACGGCTCCCACGCCCCTGAAGCTCGGGCTGGCGATCCCCAGCTATGTGCACGCCGTGGCCTGGGTGGGCGACGGCACGGGGGCCTTCGATGCCCACGGCCTGGACCCCGAGATCTTCGTCATGAAGGGCTCCTCGGCCTCGATGACAGGACTGCTCGCGGGCGAGTTGGACCTGGCCCTGGCCGGGGGCGACGCGGCCATCAAGGCCACCGTGGCCGGGGGCGACCTCGTGGTGCTCGCGGGCGTGGTCAACAAGCACTACCACAAGCTCATCGGCCGAGGAGAGGTGGACGCTCCCGAGAAGCTGGCGGGTCACGTGATCGGCCTGCCCTTCTACGGCGGCCCCCAGGACATGGCCGTCAAGTTCGCCCTGGCCCGCTTCGGGCTGGGCTACGGCACGGACGTCGAGGTCAAGGCGATGGGGGCGGACTATGCCCGCTTGACAGCCCTCCAGAAGGGCGACGTCGACGCCGTCACCGCCGCCGCTCCCCCCTCCATGATCGCGGAGCTCGGCTTCCACGTGCTCGGCGACCTGCCGAGCTGGGACCTCGCCTTCCCCTACATGCAGCTCGTCACCCGCCGCAGCACCCTCGCGGAACGGCCGGACTTGGTGCGGAGCACGCTCCACGCCCTCTGTGACGCCATGGAGACCTACAAGGGGGACCGGGACGGCAGCCTGGTCATCCTCCAGGACCACCTGGGCCCCAACAAGGGACCGCCCGGCGAGGCCTACGACACCATGGGGCCCGGCGCCTACGCCTGGCCCCCCGATCCCGACGCGGGCGCCCTCCAGCAGGTCATCGACTTCCTGGTCGAGTCCGATGACAAGTACGCGGGGCGCACGGCGGCCGAGTTCATCGACACCTCCGTCCTCGACGGCTTGAAGGCCCAGGGGGCTTGCGGGGGATAGATGCCCCCGGCACAAGCCATGCACCGTTGCGCGGCCCCCTTCCGCCCCTGTCGGCCCGGGGTCGCGCTTGGAATGACTCTGCCATGCCGGCGGCGACCCCAGACCAACCGGGACGGAAGCTGCCTCGCGCACCGGTACACTGCTTCCGCCGTGGTCATCTAGCGGTGACGGCCGGGGAGCGGGGTTGGGTCCTGAGCCTCGCCAGCCTGGCGATCTTCGTGGTCCTCTGGGAGGGGATCGTCGCCCTGGGCTGGGTGAACCCGCTCTTCACGAGCGCGCCCAGCCTCATCGCCGAGTCAGCCGCCGACCTCGCCGTCAACCCCCTCCTCCACGCCGACCTGCTCTTCACCGCGCGAGCCTTCGCCCTCTCCATGCTGCTGGCCACGGTCCTGGGCACGGCCCTGGGGGTGCTCACGGGCGCCTCCGAGGTGGCCTACCGGCTCTTCAACCCGTGGATCGTGGCGCTGAACAGCCTGCCCAAGATCGCGCTGATGCCCCTGGTGCTCCTGTGGTTCGGGATGGGGCTCCCGAGCCAGCTCTTCCTGGGCACGCTGATGGCGGGCTTCCCGATCGTGGTCTCCACCCAGACCGGTGTGCGGACCATCGACCGGGACTTCCTGATGCTGGCTCGCAGCTACCGGGCCAGCCGCTGGCTCGTGTTCCGGTCCATCCTCCTCCCCGGGGTCCTGCCCTACATCCTCGGTGGCCTGCGGGTCGGGGTGACCTACGCGATGGTGGGGATCCTGATCGTGGAGTTCTTCGGCTCGAGTGCCGGCGTGGGCTACCGGATGGTGCTGTTCTCCTCGAACTTCCAGATCGACCCCTTCTTCGTGCTCCTGCTGGTGGTGGTGGCCTGGACCCTCGGGTGGACCTCGGTCATCAAGCAGGTGGAGGACCACGTGGGACGCTGGAGGCCCGGTCTTGCCTGAGGGACCCCGCGAGATCCTGAGCCTCGACGGGGTCGGGGTGGACTTCGAGACCGACCAGGGCTCCCGCACCGTGCTCGACAGCCTGGACCTGTGGGTCTTCGAGGGGGAGTTCATCTCGATCCTGGGTCCGAGCGGCTCGGGCAAGACCACTCTGTTGCGGGTGATCAACGGCCTGGAGGCCCCGACCCGGGGTCGGATCGCCTGGCGGGGCGAGCCGTCGATGGCGCTGGTCTTCCAGAAGGCCCTCCTGCTGCCCTGGCGCACGGTGCTCGACAACGCCACGTTCGCCCTGGAGTGCCGCGGGGAGCGGCGCTCGGAGGTGCGGGACCGGACGGTCGCGCTCCTGGAGCGCATGGGGCTGGGCGACCACCTCCACCACCACCCCCACGAGCTCTCCGGGGGCATGCAGCAGCGGGTCGACCTGGCCCGGGCCCTGCTCCTGGAGCCCCGGGTGCTGCTGATGGACGAGCCCTTCGGCTCCCTCGACGTGGACACGAGCGCCAGCCTCCAGGCGCTCCTCCTGGAGATGTGGGCGGCCCGGCACTTCACCGTGGTCTTCGTCTCCCACGCGCTGAGCGAGGTGGTGGCCCTCTCGGACCGGGTGGCGCTGCTCGCGGGCTCTCCTTCCCGCATCACGAGGGTCGAGACGGTGGATCTGTCCCGGCCCCGTGGAGCCGACGAAGCGGGCCAGGTCGCCCTGGTGAGACGGGCCGCGGAGCTCGCGCGCTGGTACACGGACGGATGACGGCCTGGCTGCTGCTGGTGGGCCTGGGGTCGGGCGTCGCCTGCAAGGCGCAGCCGGATCCGGAGCCGGCGGGGCCGCCGGACCTCGTCCTGCTCGTGGGGGTCGGAGCGGACCCTGGGGTGCTCTCCCGGGGGCTGAGCTACCCGACCGTCTGGCCCGTGGCGGAGGGTTGGGAGGCCACCCGCGAGTCCGTCCTGACGGGCACCTGGCCGGGCCTGCCGAGCCGCTGGCGGCTCCAGGAAGTGCTGACCGCCATGGGCTACGAGAGCGCCACGGGGACGCTCGAGGACCTCACCGCCTGGCACCGGGCGACGGCCGCGACCGCGGTGCCCCGCTTCCTCCTGGTCGAGCCGGGGGAGGAGGCGACGGTGTCCCTCGGAGATCCCGGGTCGCTGGAAGACGGCCTGGCGCTCTTCTTCGGGTCGGAACCCGGCACACCGCTCGTGCTCGCCGGTGGAGCGGTCCCCACCCACCTGCGCGGCCGGAGGATCCCAGACCCCGTCTCGGCCCTCGACGTGCTCCCGACGCTGCTGGACGCGGCGGGGACCGTCGCGCCGGCGGGCAGCCCCGGGCGCTCGCTGTGGGCCGAGCTCCAGGACAGGCCCGCGCCGGTCCCCGAGCACGGCTTCGCCGTCGGCCCCGCCGGCTTCGCGGTCCACACCCGGAGCTGGAGGCTCACCTGGGCAGGCAGCACCGCGTCGACAGAACAGGACCTGAGAGCCCTCGCCGAGTCCCCCATCGATGGCGGGCAGTTCCACCTCTTCGCGCTCGGCGGCGAGGCGGACGTGCTGGGGCAGGAGCCGGAGGTGGCCGAGTCCCTGAAGGCCGCCCTGGTGCGCTGGCGGGTGGCGACCACCTCCGATCCCACCACCCGACCTCTCGACCCGGCGCTCCAGAGGACCCTGCAGGAGCGGGGTTACTGGTAGCCCCATGGCCAGCGATCCCCTCTTCATCATCGGGACCGAGCGCTCCGGCTCGAACCTGCTGAGGGTGATCCTCAACGCCCACAGCCACATCGCCGTCCCCCACCCACCCCACATCATGCGGTACTTCGCGCCGCTGGTGGACCGCTACGGGGACCTGGAGAGGGACTCCAACCTCCGCTCCCTCGTCGAGGACGTGCAGCGGCTCCTGAGGGTCCACATCTACCCCTGGGAGACCCCCATCGACACGGACCAGGTGGTGGCGGAGGCCTCCCCCCGCACCCTCTACGGGGTCACGGCGGCCATCTACCGCCAGTACCTGGCCTGGGCCGACAAGGCCCGCTGGGGCTGCAAGAGCACCTTCATGGTGCACCACGTCGACACGGTGCTCGCGACCGACCCCGGCGCCCGCTTCCTGTGGCTCGTGAGGGACCCCCGAGACGTCGCCTCCTCCTCCAGGAAGTCCGTCTTCAGCCCCTTCCACCCCGTCCACACGGCTCGTCTCTGGCTGCGACAGCAGCAGGATGCCCTCGCCCTGGAGGCCCGCCTGCCCCCCGAGACCCTGATGCGCCTGCGCTACGAGGACCTGCTGGGGTCGCCCGAGGCCACCCTGGAGCGGGTCTGTGCCTTCCTGGGGGAGCCCTTCGAGCCCGCGATGCTCCAGTTCTCCGAGACCGACGCCGCCAGGAAGGGCGCGGGGCTCTCCGAGGACTGGGCCGCCACCGCCAGGCCCATCCAGAGGAACAACACCGGCAAGTACCGCCAGGGCCTCTCCGCCTCGGAGATCCTCCAGGTCGAGGCGGTGACGCGACCCCTCATGGAGCCCCTCGGCTACCTCCCGGATCACACCTCCCCCGCTCCCCTGGACGTCGGCCCCCTGCGAGAGCTGGGCTGGAGGACCCTCGATCACGCCTGGAACCTCCAGGTGGAGTGGCGCAGCCTCCGGACGGACCGGAACCACTGGCGCCGCTGGGGACGCTCCCTCACCCTGCGCTCCATCGACCTCCGCACACGCCTCATGTCCAGATCATGACCACCGACGCGACCTATGGCGGTCCCGGCTGGCGCCCACGCTCCCGCCCCCACCACGAAGAGCTCGACGGCTCCACCTGGAGCGCCTGCGGGCTCTCCTCCGAGGTCGGCCCGCTGCGCCAGGTGGTGCTGGCCTGGCCGGGGAGCGAGCTGGAGCTGAAGGAACCACCGGACCGCTGGCTCATGCTTCGCCGCCCGGACCTTCCGCGCCTCCAGGCCCAGTGCGAGGCCCTGGCCGCGGCCTACGAGCGCCACGGCGTCCGGGTCCACATCGCCCGCCCCGACCGTCCCCCCCGCCCCAACCACATCTTCCAGCGGGACCTCTTCTTCATGACGCCGGAGGGAGCGGTGCTGGGTCGGCCTGCCGCCCAGCAGAGAGCCGGGGAGGAGCGGGTGGTGGCCGAGACCCTCGCCCGTCTCGGCGTCCCGATCCTGAGGACCCTCCGGGGCTGCGCCACCTTCGAGGGGGCCGACGCCCTCTGGCTGGACGACCGCACCGTCCTGGTGGGGGTGGGTCTGCGGACCAACCAGGCCGCCTTCGAAGTCCTCGCCTCGGTCCTCGCCGAGGTCGGCGCCGTCGCCGTGCCGGTCCCCATGCCCTCCTCGGGCATCCAGCACCTGCTGGGGGTCGTGAACTTCGTCGACCGGGACCTCGCGGCCCTCCGGCCCGCGATCTCCCTCCCGGGGCTCCGGGAGCGCCTCGAGGCCGCGGGCGTCCAGGCCATCGAGCTGCGCGAGAGCGATGAGGTGCGATCCCGAGGAGCGCTGAACTTCGTCACGCTGGAGCCCCGGAAGCTCCTGATGCCGGCGGACTGTCCCCGGACCCGGGCCCGCTACGAGGCCGAGGGGATCGAGGTCCACGAGGCGGACGTGAGCGAGTACCTGGCGGCCGCGGGGGGGATCGGGTGTGCGACGGGGATCCTGGAGCGGGGGTGAGACCTACTGCTCAGCGCTCGCGTTCGCCTTCTCCATCCACGCCAGTCGCTCCGCTGCCGCCCAGGCCGTCGAGCCCCCGCTCTCCAGCGTCTCGCTCGTCCCGCAGTCCTCCAGGGTGAAGCGCTCGGAGCCCGGGATCATCAGCGGGGCGGCGCTGCTCCACTCCGCCCGCCAGGCCGGCTCACAGTTCCACTCCTGGGCGTAGCCGGCCGAGCGCTCGTGGCCGGGGTCCGTGTTCGGGTCGTGGAAGGTGAAGGTCTCGGGCCAGTGCTCGAAGTCCATCACGGGACCGGGGCAGTAGCAGTCGTAGAGGCGCTTGTAGCACTCCCGGTGCTTGTCTTCGGAGAGCCCGGTGTAGTTCAGGAACTCGTCCTGGTGGAGGGCCTGCTCGATGGAGAGCCAGTTGAGGTGGTCGACCTCGCTCTTGATGAGACCGTCGGAGATGCCGCTCTGGTAGACCGTGGTGCCGGGCATGGCGGAGAGGTACTTGACCCGGGTGAGGTCCCGGCTCTCCTCCTGCCACTCGCACATCTGCTCCATGGACTCCTCGGTCTCGCCGGGAAGGCCCACGATGAGCAGGCCGCCGAAGCGCAGCCCCGCCTCGTAGGTCTGGCGCTGGGTTCGGAGGGTGATGTTCTCCGTGTTGCCCTTGCGGGCCTCCTTGAGGATGTCCTTGCCCAGGGACTCCACGCCGTAGAGCACGATGTCTCCCCCGGCCTCCCGCATGGCGTTCAGGCGCTCGGGGTCGACGTCCGTGCAGCGGGTGAGGCAGGTCCAGCGCAGGTCGTGGGGCTTGATGGCGTCGAGGATCGCCAGGGTCTGGCGCTTGTGGCTCGTGAAGGTCAGGTCGACGAAGAAGACGAATTCGGTTCCATAGCGGGACTTCAGCCAGCTCAGCTCCGCGTCGAGCTTCTCCGGCGACTTGGCCCGCTCCAGCGGGGTGGTGCGGTAGCAGAAGGAGCAGTCCATCTTGCAGCCCCGGCTGTAGCTGCTGATGATCTGGGGCTGGAGACCCATCTCGGAGTGGTACTGGGGCCAGAGGTCCAGCCGCATCCGCGGCAGGCAGTCCAGGTCCATGAGCTGGCCCCGGGGCGGATTGGCGACCTGGCGGCCCTCGGCGTCCCGGAACCAGATGCCCCGGATGTCGGCCAGGCCGCGCCGGTCCGTGCGGCTCCAGGTGCCCTGGGTGTAGCGCTCCATGAGCTGGAGGATGGTGATCTCCCCCTCGCTGATCACCGCCACGTCCGCGTCGGTATGGTCCAGGAAGACGTGGGGTACCGAGGTGACGAGGGAACCCCCGGCGATGATCGGCATGTCGGGACGGCGTCGGCGCACCTCGGCCATGACCTCCCGACAGAAGGGGAAGTTGTCCTCGAAGGTGGCGACGCCGAGGACGTCCGTCCCCTCGAGGATCTGCCGCACCGCCTCCCGCTTGGGATCGAGGGCATAGCGCACGTCGACGATGCGCACGGGGTAGCCCGCGTTGTGGAGCACGGTGGAGATGTAGGAGACGCCCTCGTAGGGCGAGGTCAGGAAGAACTCCCACCCCCTGGGCATCGAGAAGGGCGATGGACCCACGAGCAGGGTCACCCGCGGCTTGTCCCGGTCCGCGGCTTCGGGGGCCTGGTCCTGCTCCCGCATGACCTCGCGGAAGTGGCGATCGATGTCCGTGTCGGCGTCGGCGTAGAGCCACTTGGCCAGCGAGGGTCTGTAGGCCATCCGGGCCTCCTGGAGGGTCCGCCGGGGTCGGTGACGGACCCTCAACGAATTGAAATTAGCTGGCCGCGGGGTCCCCCGTCAAAGCACTCCTGCCCTCAGGGCGTCCACGCCCCGGCGATCTCGACGCTCCCGACCCAGGCATCGATGGCGTAGGGATCGATGTCGGTCCCGAACATGCGGACACGCTCGGAGGAGGGGTCGGTGTCCCAGGACAGGGTGCTGTTCTCGTGGTCCCGGACGTCGAGGACGAGGGTGTTGGATGAGAAAGGCCCGTCCACGGCCAGGGCGCCGGTGTCCCAGATGAGGGCCCCGGTGCTGTCGAAGACCAGGCCCCGCACCTCGCCGGCCGGGTCGTAGGAGGCGACCAGGGTGTAGACCACGCCGGGCTCGAGCCCGGGAGCGGAGGTGTCGTGGACGGTCTTGCCGTCGGCTGTCTGGAGCGACAGGGTGACCCGGGGCCAGTCCCCGGGAAGGTCCCGGTCGTTGTCGCCGTGTCCGAGGTCCAGCCCCAGCCAGTTCTCCCCGTCGCTCAGTCCCACGCCGACCTGCCCATAGAACCAGGCGGTGATCACCTCCAGCTCGAAGGTCAGCGTCACGGCCCCGTCCTCGGTGGCCTCGGGGAGCGCCAGGGTCGCCTGCTGGGTGGCCCCGTCCTCGCCCACCTCCACCGCGAGCTCGGGCCGACCCTCCAGGGGGGAGTGGACGTCCTGGGCCGACATCGCGGCGTCGACCCAGGCCCGGGCCGTGGCGCTCTCGGCCGAGTCCGGCAGGGGCAGCTCCGTGGGGTCGACGTAGGAGATGACGGTGTAGCGGTCGGGCGCCTCCGCGATGGCCGCCGCCACCGCCCCCTCCACGGCGTCCAGGGCGACGTCCTGCCAGCCCGCGAGCTCGGAGACGGTGGCGGTGTGGGCCACGTCGCCCTCCTCGTCGGTGTAGACGACCTCCACGTCCTCCGCCACCAGGCAGCCGAGGTTCCGCAGCACCAGGGAACCCTCCTCCTCGACGAGCAACAGGGCGGGCCGGATGTAGTAGTCCCAGAGGATGTCGTCGACCGCCAGGCCAGCCGCCTCGCTCTGGGGCACGCTGAAGAAGGCCAGGCCCGGCATGTCGGGAAAGGTGGAGCGGACATAGGCCACCTGCTGGCGGATCTCCCGCTCGTGGCTGGCCTGGTAGAGCGCCAGGACCCCCACCGCGTGGTCCTCGATGCCGGCGTCGACGTACTGCCCGTAGCGGCTGTCCCAGGTGGAGTAGCTCCTCCAGTCTCCGGCGTAGGTCTCCGCCAGGCCCAGGTCCGCCACCCGGTAGGCGGTGGTCATCTCGGTCCCCGAGAGCCCCACCGAGTAGAGGGCGGTGAAGAGCTCGGGCTGCTGCTCCTCGACGAGCTGGATGCCCTCGCCCATGGTCTGGTCGATCGGCCACTCGCCGCCGCTGAACTCGTCGAGCATGAAGCCGTCGAAGCGCTCCGGCATGTCCAACCACATCGCCGCCCACTCCTCGGCCGTCAGGACCTCGGCGTCGGGGTGGGAGTAGCCCCAGGCCCAGTCCAGGACCTTCACCCCCGAGCGCTTCCACTCCCGGTCCAGGTCCTCGTCGCCCGGGGTGAGGACGGAGGTGACCCAGACCTGGTCCTCCCGGTAGCTCCAGAAGTTGAAGTGCAGCCGGCGGGGGGTCGCGAACAGCGGTCGCGTGGGGGTGACGACCGACGCCAGCGCGCCGACCGTGACGACGGCCCAGGCCTCGTGCCCGCCGAGGGTGTCGGGGACCCAGGAGCTCTCGAAGCGCTTCTCGTCCAGGGGATGGTCCGCGACAGCGTCCACCTGGACCGCGACGCCGTCCTCCGGGCGCAGGCAGAGGGTGATGCCGACCTCCCGGTAGCCCTGGTCCACCAGGGCGCCGCGATCCCGGAGGTTCACGGACAGCCCCGTGGGCTCGCCGACGACGGGGAGGCGATCCTCCAGCTCGACCGTGGGGTCGAGGTCCAGCTCCCCGCCGCTGGGCAGGCAGGCCGGGTCGTCTCGCGGGGTCGGCGTGCCGCTGTCGCCGCTGTCGCCGCTGTCGCCGGTGTCCGAGGAGTCGTGGACGGAGTCCAAGGCGCTGGGCCCCGAGTCGGTGCTGGAGTCCAGTGGGCCGGTGCAGCTACAGGCCAGCAGGGAGGTGAGCAGGGTGGGAAGGAGCATCGTCAGGGAGCCTCCCGCTCCACCAGGCGGTAGGTGAGGTGGCACCCCACGCAGGCCGCCATGACCCGGGAGAGCCCCTGGGGGAGCTCGTCGGCCGAGCCTTCGTTGCGCAGGCTGTCGGCCACCTCGCCGAGCCCCCGGTGGACGGTGCGGCCATAGGCGCGCCAGCCGTCGGGCAGCGTGGGGCGCAGCACGGGGTCCCGCCGACCGACTCCCGGCTGCCTGGAGGCCTCTTCGGCGATGTCGGCCGCCTCGGTCCGCTCGCCCCGCCCGGTGGCGTCCAGGATGCGCTGGAGCGAGACGAGGTTCTCGCGCATCACCTCGCCGACCATGACCCTCTGGGCAGGGGTGACCGCCACGGGGGTGCGAGGGTCGTCCGGCCCGGGGGCGGAGTCGGTCCCGGTGCGCCACCACAGGCCCAGGGTCAGGACCCAGAGCGCCGTGACCGCCAGGGCGATGCCACGCCACACGGGGCTACTCCAGGGCCTCGGTGAGCACCCGGCCCTGGACGTGGTCCGGCAGGGGCTCTCCCAGGGCGGTGAGGATGGTGGGGAGCTGGTCGATGTGGCGGATCGGCTCCTGGAGCTGGTGTCCGGCACGCACCCCCGGCCCGGCGATGACGAAGGGTGTCCAGATGGCCTGGGTGGATCCCGGCTCGATGGCCTGCTTGTAGCCGGTGGCCTTGGGGGTGGCGAAGACGGCCCCGTCCACCGTGGTCTCCTCGCTCCAGCCGTAGCCGGGCTGGTTGGAGACCACGAGGTCCCCGATGCGATCTCCCGGCACCCGGCGCAGGTCTCCCGCCTGCTCCCAGGGCACCACCGAGGCGATGGGTCGCTTGCCGTCCTCGTCCTGGAGGCCCTCCAGGGCCTGGATGACCTCGGTCCGCAGGGCTTCGTAGGCCTCGCTCGAGGCGCGGGTCCAGTCGCCTCCCAGGCCGTCCGGGTCGATGTAGACGCTGTACATCTGCAGGAAGACCACCCTGGAGCGCTCCCAGTCCACGACGGGGGCGCCGGTGCGGGGATCGGTCGTGACCTTCAGCCAGCCCCGGTCCTCGAAGAAGTTGTTCAGCCGGACCTGGCGGTTCATGGGTGCGGCGCCGTGGTCCGAGGAGAACACCACCAGGGCGTCGTCGCCGGCGTGGGCCATGGCCTCGCCGAGGATGTCGTCCAGGCCCGCATAGAGCTCGTGGACCTCCGCCCAGAGCAGCTCCCGCTCGGCCTCGGTGACGTCGCCATAGCGGGAGCTCGCCGGGTCGACGTAGCCCATCCACCACCGGCTCGTGAGGACCTGGTTGGGGGTGTAGATGTCGTGGAGGAAGACATCGGGGCTGTGCTGGGTGTAGAGGGCCCCCACGGCGCGGCGGTGCCAGTCGAGGGACTGTCGGGTCTCGGCCCAGAAGGTGTCCTTGTCCTCGGGGTAGTGGATGAGCTGGGCCGGGAAGTTGTCGACGAAGTCGACCATCGGTCCGGCTGCGTCCCTGAGCGGTCCCGCGACCTCTCCGGGCTCGGTGACGAAGCGGTTCAGGGCATCGACCAGCAGGCGCACCCGGAAGTGGCCGTCTGCCTCCAGGCGCACCAGGTTGAGGCGCACGTTGGAGGGAACGTCCAGGTCCTTCCAGCGGAGCGTGACGGGGGTCCAGTCGCTCCACTCCCCCTCGGCCAGGGTGGCGAGGGGCGCGACCCGGTCCAGCGAGAAGCGCATCCGGTCGGCGGTGCCGTCTGCGGTGCCGTCCAGGGCCAGGGCGTGGATGGAGAGGCCGTGGGCCTCCAGGGTGACGGCGAAGGTCGCGCCCGGGTGGTCTGCCCAGGCCTCCGGCGAGGTGGGATGGACGAAGCGGGTCAGCTCCTCGGAGAGCATGAAGAGGCGGGCTTCGCGTCCCAGGTCGGCGACCCGTTCGGGCCTTCGGGGCTCGAAGAGCACCGACGGCAGGTCTGCCCCCCAGCCCCCCCAGCGCCCACGGATGGTGACGCCACCCTCCTGGAGCTCGGGAGGTGTCGAGCCCGGCATGCTCAGCAGGAGCACGTCACGCTGGGCCTGCTCCAGCAGGGTCCAGATCGCGGGGAGCTTGCGGGCCGAGGACCGGAAGCCCCCGACGGAGGGGCGGGCCAGGGGAGCCCCAGCGGCCCTCATGGGCCCATCGGCGACACCGTGGGAGGAGGGCCAGGCCCCCGTGAGCAGGGTGGCGAAGTTGGTGGGCGTGTGGGAGGGGAAGGTCGGGACCGAGTAGCCCCAGGTGCCTCGCTCCATCAGGCGAGCGAGGTTGGGCAGCTTGCCCTCCTGGGCCCAGGCGAAGACGTCGAAGACCTCCGGGTCGCAGCGAGCGCCGTCGGGGATGAACCAGTGGAGGCGGGTCGGGTCGTCCGGGGCCTCTACCGGGGCCGGTGGCGTGTCACAGCCCAGGAACAGGAACAAGATCGGGGTCATGGCTCAGTCCGCTTCGATCCGCAGTCGCCAGCGACCATCGGGGAGCTGGAGGCGCTCCAGGATCACGTGATCCTCCCCTTCGACGGACTCCGGGACCATCTCGATCGGCTCTCCATCGTCCACAGTGACCCCCAGCACCTCGCCGCTGTCCATCATCGCCAGCTTGAGCAAGGTGCGCGCGGCGTTCTGGGGGCAGGGCACGCCGGTGAGATCGAGGGTCTCGGCTACGTCCATCGGCGGACTCTATCCCGCCCGGCACGAGGAGTCAGTGGATGTTCCCGGTCGAGTCCCGCATGGCGTCGTCGTCGAGGACCCGGGCGGGTCCCTCCTCCCGGTGACAGGTCCGACAGGCGTAGTCCAGGGTGATGCGCGGGTGGCTCTCCCGGCCACTGGAGCGGAATTGGGGGGCCTTGGGGTCGGTGTCGATGCGGAAGAGGTGGCTCGGGAGGTCGCCGGTGAAGGTGTCCAGGTCCCCCTCCGCCGACGACACGAAGGGGGGCATGTGACAGGGCACGCAGTCGAGGTCGGCGTGGGACGCATCTACGCCGTGGTCGTGGCAGTCGGCGCAGGTCTGCACCAGGCCACGGTCCGGGTTGTGGGTCGGGTCCGCGTAGTGGGTGCTCCGGTGGGGGTCGTGGCAGTCCGTGCAGTCCAGGTGGGCCATGGTGGACGCCATCAGCTCGGTGTACTGCTGGTTGACCCAGAGGAACCCATCTCGTGCCGCCAGCACGTCGTCACGCTCCTCGATGTGGCAGTCCCGGCAGGCCTCCGCGGAGGCATCGACCCGCAGGCCCTCGCCCTCCGGATCCTCCACGTGGAGGCTGGCCAGCCCGTGACACTGCTCACACTGCACGCCGCTGGCCTGCCAGGTGCCCTCCAGGCCGGGTCGACGGTCCTGGTTGCCCTCGGGATCGAAGCCGCTGGTGTGGCACTCCCCGCACTCGAAGGGCTTGGGGTCGGCCGCGGGCTCGAAGGCCACCCAGCGCTGGGTGGCGATGTTGAACTGGGCGTCGGTCCCGGTGACGAAGTAGCCGTCGCTGTCCAGGAAGCGCTGCTTGTGGGTGAAGCCCCCCAGCGAGTAGCTGAGGTCCTGCCAGTCGAGGTCTCCCGGTGGAGCGGGGGCCAGGCCGGGATGGTCCGGGGGGGGCGTCCAGGTCGGGTCGGGCGCTCGGCCCTGGATCGACGCCAGGCCGACGGCGTGACCCGAGCGGGAGAAGGCCTCTGCGAGCTCGGCGTGGCAGGCCGTGCACGCCTCCGTCCCGGCCCACTCCGCCACCGGGAGGGGATCGTTCCGGCAGGACAGCGCCAGGAGCAGCCAGGAGGCGTTCACGGGACGGGGCAGGAAGGCACCCCGAGAAGATGCCATGACCTGGGCCCGTGTATCGTTGGATCTGATCCGAGGCTCGAGAGATGGACGCGGAGCGACTGAAGGCCATGGCCCTCGCGGGTGCCGCTCTGCTCGCGCTCGGGGCCTCCTTGTTCTGGGGACGCTCGGACGGCTGTGCTGGCGGCGACGGTCACGACGCGGTCGAGGCCCTGCGCCTGGCTTCCCCCGCGGGATCGGTCGTCGCGGCGCTGATGGAGGCCCATGACGCCAACGGAGACGGGGGCATCGACGTCTCGGAGTTCCCGGGCGCCCGGAAGCGCTTCACGCTGCTCGACGGCGACTCGGATGGCCGCATCGACGCCGGGGAGCTCGATCCCCCCAGGGGGAGGGGCGGCGACAAGAAGGTCCCCGGTCGGGGCTTCATCAAGCAACACGACGCCGACGGGGACAAGCGCCTCTCGGTCGACGAGTACCCGGGGGAAGACGCGCTCTTCGCCGTCCTGGACGTCGACGGTGACGAGCTCCTGGCGGCCATGGAGGTCGCCTTCCGGGAGGGCACGGGGGAGAGGGGCAAGGGCGGCAAGGGCGGCAAGGGCGGCAAGGGCAAGAAGGGCAAGGGTGGCCGGGGCAAGAAGGCCGCCGAGGGCACGGGCGGAGCCACGGGCGCTGGCGACGCGACCCCAGAGGAGAGCCAGGGCGTGTCCGAGAAGGTGGAACGGAAGAACCAGCGCTCCGAGGACACGCTCCTCTTCCACAGCGCCTCGGAAGGGGACGGGGACTGATCGACCGGTACGGTCAGCAGGGTGTCAGGGACCCGCCGCCTGGTCGGCCTCCAGCCCCAGGCGCTCCATGACCGCGTCGGCCACGTGCTCGGCCAGGACGACCGCGCCGTCCAGGGTGTAGTGAGAGAAGGCGTGGGGAAAGCTGGGCTCGTAGAAGTAGGCGTCGGGGTTCTCGGCGAAGACGTGCTCGTTGTCCACGTAGGTGACCCCCTCCCGGACGGGGGCGTAGCGGTGGAGGCTCTCCAGGCTGAAGGAGGGGTACTGCATGACCATCAGCCCGAGGCCGTGCCCCTCCGTGATCTCGTAGAGCCGCTCGTGGCTGGTGCGCAGGGTCGGCACGGTGGCCACGGCCTCGTCGAAGAGGGAGGGCACCGCGTCGGCATGACCGGAGAGCTTGAAGAGCTTCGCCAGCTCGAAGTAGTCGGCCACTCGGCGCGTGTCGGCCAGCAGCTCCCTGCGGATGGCCTCCTCTTCGTCGTGCTGGCCGGTCTGGCGGTAGACCTTCGCCAGGGACCACATCGTGGCGGCGTACTTGGGGTGCTTCCTGGCGGCTCGCTGGAGGTGGCGCTCGGCCTCGGACCAGTGCTCCAGGGCGGCGTGGGCCTCGCCCAGCAAGGTGTCCCGCTGGAACCCCAGGGGCGGCAGGAAGCCCTTGCCCCGCCTCCGCCGACCGAGCTCGAGGTCCTGGAGGATGGCGAGCGCCCCCTCCGGATCGCCCTGGGCCATCGCCAGCTCGGCACGACCCAGGTGCACGTAGCTCACGACGTACTCTCCCATCCAGAACCCGGCCTGGTCCGCCAGGGCCTGGTCCAGGACGACCTCGGCCTCCTCGAAGCGCTCCTCCTCGGTCCAGAGCTCCGCCAGGGTCACCCGGTAGAAGGCCTCCTCGGGGTGCTCGGAGATCGCGCCCACCATCAGCGCCTCGGCTTCGCCGCGCCGGGCGTCGGTCGCGAGCACGCGGGCGAGCAGGCTGTGGCCCACGTCCCACCGCTCGATGCTCTGACGCAGGATCTCCTCGGCCCGGCGGTGGCGACCGATGTACCAGAGGTACATGGCCAGGGTCAGGTCGTCGAGGGCCTCCCGCTCGGGTGAGCCCTCCGACAACCGGGTCTCCCGGATGTACTTGGTCAGGTGGGCCCGGCTGGGGCGCAGCGACTCGGGCACCTCCTCCAGGGAGCCCACCTCGATGACCCGCTCCGTCTCCTGGAGCCAGAAGCTCTCCCGCACCCAGCTCACCAGCTTGACCGTGTGGAGGCTCTGGAACCACCCGGCCGGCGCCAGGGCCCCCGGAGGGGTCATGTCGGCCTTGTCCTTGATGCCCATCATGGCGATGACGAGGTGGGGGTCGAACTGGTCGATGGCCGGCTCGAGCAGGTCGAGGATCCCGCTGGTGGTGCCCCCCATGATGCCGTTGTTGAGCACGCGGAAGGTGACCTGGGACTGGCGCTCGTTGAGGATGCGCTCGAGCTGGGCCGGATACGCCGTGTGGGTCACGAGCAGCTTGCCCGTGCCGTCGCCGGCCACCGCCGTGGTGGACTCGCCGATGGCGAGGACGCGCACCTCGGACGCGCCCCCGGTAGCCACGCTGGCGTTCTCGTGGCTCTGCCAGGCCACGAAGGCCTGGTAGCTGAGGCCCAGCCCGAGCTCGAAGAGCACCAGGGTGACCAGCGTGCCCAGGGCGAGGGACAACAGCTTCCGTCTCATGTCGACCGGATCATAGGGCGAGCCCCACCAGCTTGCCCAGGATCGCCACCAGGCCCCCGAGGTCGACCCCGCGCCGCAGGATGAGCATCACCAGCAGGGCCCGGAGGTGGAAGGTGAGGAAGATGCCGAGCCAGAGCCCGGGACGGCCCCAGCGACGACGGCGCCGCTTGTCCTGGAGCAGCAGGGTGGCCGCCACCAACACGGCCTGGAACACCTCGTAGATGGCCAGGGTCACCATCACCTTCATCCAGCCCTCGCTGTCCGACAGGGGGATGAGGATCCCCCGGGCGAGGACCATGAACACCCCGTGGCCGGCGAAGGTCACAAAACAGGCGATCAGCACCGCGGTCGCCTTGTGACCGGGCCGGGAGCGGTTCAGCTTGAGCACGGTGGGGTAGTAGAAGATCCGCACCACCATCTCGCGGAAGTGCATGTTCCAGCGACGCCAGAAGTCGGCGTAGTCGCGCGCCGCCAGCGGGTTGGCGTAGTTGTCGTCGATGGCGATGCCCAGCATCCGCGCCCCACCCACGGCGAGCTGCTCCCACCCGTAGCGGAAGAGGTAGATGCCCGCGTAGTTCAGGGCCACGGCGGCGTAGACGGTGCCCCAGGTCAGCTCGTCCAGGGCATTCACCAGCCGGTGGCTGACGATGAGCATGGCGGGGGAGGCGACGAGCAGCAGGAAGCCCGCCAGGTGGAGCAGGGCCAGGCCCATCGTCCGAGCCCCCGAGGCCACGTCGGCCAGGGACACCTCGTCCTTGTAGCGGGCGTGGAAGTGGCTCGGGGCGGGGACGACGGCCTTGCCCAGCAGGAAGGGCAGGGAGAGGAAGTAGACGAGGGCGTCGCCGAGGCTGCCCGGCTCCCGGCCGGTGGACCGCTCGAACAGGAAGTAGACCGCCTTCTTGAAGAAGATGACCAGCAGGAAGGCCGTGACCTTGGCCCCGCCGGCGAGCTTGTCGTCCTCGAAGCGCACCAGTCCACCCAGGAAGATCGCCGGCAGCACCACACCTCCCAGCAGGACGGCACCGACAGGCAGGCGGGCGGCGTCCGAGAGCAGCGGTGTGGCGCTGACCTGGTGGACCAGCAGGGTGGAGGCCAGCAGGAAGACCACCACCCGAGGCTCCAGGAAGAGCCCGGCGAAGGCGAGGCTGGAGACCAGCAGGAGCCCTCGACGCAGCCTCTTGTCCAGGAGGGTGGACACGAGGGCCACAGCCAGGGTCGCCGCCACCCAGCGCACCAGCGGCAGGAGCGGGAGCCCGATGAAGTCCCCCACCCGATCCCAGCTCCACCGGGAGGCGTCGAACAGCGCCGCATCCATGATCAACCCCACCGCCGGGAGCCGGCTGCTCTAACCGGTGAGCCCTCAGCGCGGCCGGTAGACCCAGACCTGCTGCCCGCCGCCCTCGAAGCGACGGACCTCCTCGAAGCGCCCCAGGAGCGCCTGGTAGCCCGCCCAGGCCTCCGGGTGGCTGCGCCGGTCCCGGCGAAACCGACCGTAGGTCCCCGACGACAGGACGACGAGATCGAAGCCCCGCTCCACGTACCAGTCGGGCTCGTGGACCCAGAGGGCGGAGAAGCCCCGGCCGGCCGGGACCTGTCGCACGTCATGGAGCCCCGGATCGAGGAAGGGGCCGAAGGACTCCAGGGCGACGAGGGATCCCGGCTCGAGCGTCTCTTCGAGCCACTCCCGGGCCTCGTCCCGGGCGTCGGGTGCCGTCAACGTCGACAGCGTCCGGACCGAGAGAGCGAGCCCGCCTCCGAGGCTCGCCGCCAGGAGCACGAGACCCAGCCCGCGGAGCCGCGGCGACCGACCGAAGAGCTCCCCGAGCCCGATGGCCGCCAGCACGGCGAGGTAGGGCACGAGCGGGAGGAGGACCCGGTCCACCTTGACGGGGAAGAGGTGGATGAAGGCGCCATAGGACACCACGAAGGCCCCGCTCACGAGCACGGGCCGACGACGGCTCCAGGCCCCCCACACCAGGGTCCCCAGAGCCAGGACCGGCACCAACCCCTCGCGCTCCAGCAGCGTCGCCCCGTACCAACCCACTCCCCCTCGGTCCCGGCCGACGTGGTCCGAGGCGTAGTGCTGGACCTCGTAGAGGAAGTCCTCCCGGAAGGTGTCGAAGTCCAGGAGCAGGAAGGGGGAGGTGAGGAGCAGGGCAGCGGTCGCCAGGAGGCCGACCCCGAGCAGCCGCGGGTCCACCAGGGCCCGGAGCCCCCCCCGGGCGAGCACGGCGGCGCAGGGGACGACCAGGAGCCACCAGCCGTTGTACTTGCACGACATCGCCAGGCCGCAGGCGAGGCCAGCCCACAGGAAGTCGACCGTGCGCCCCCGGGTGTGGATGCGCACGGAGCCCCACAACACCAGGGCGGCGAAGAAGGCGAGGTAGACGTCGTGACGTGCCACGTGGCTGTAGTGGAGGTGGAGGGGCGAGAGCGCCAGCAGCAGGCCCGCGACCGGGCCCGGAGCGAGCCGACCGGTCAGCTCTCGCGCCGACAGCGCGACCAGGGCCACGGTCGCCGTCCCCGCCGCGGCGGCCCAGCCGCGGGCGATCCAGATCAACGCCGGCTCCTGGACCCGCGCCGAGCCCAGGGCGACCCGTTCCACCAGCCCCAGGTCCCCTCCTGCTCCCAGGAGCTCGGCCAGGCCACTCCAGGCGGAGAAGCTGACCCGGTAGAGGTAGAAGGGGAGCGACGGGTAGTGGAAGAAGCCCGGGTTCCAGGTCCCCTCGTAGAGCATCGTCAGGGTGACCCGGAGGCTCTTGGCCTCTCCGGGCTGGGGCAGGTAGGGCAGGTGGTGGCCGAGGCCCCACAGGCGCAGGACCGCCGCCAGCAACACCACGCTCCCCAGGGCGACCGCCGCGCCAGAGAAGCGGGACCGGGTGGCGGACGGCACGGAGGACAAGGCGGGCCATCCTACCGCCCCGCCTCCCGCCGCCGGGCAGCGCCAGCGGCCGTGGTAGACCTCGGTGCGTGCCGGATCCCGCCCGAGTCGCCAACGGACTGCTCGTCCTCGGTGCGCTCGTCGGGGCCGTGGTCTACGGCCTGAGAGGTCCCTCCGACCAGGTTCGGCCGATCCCGCGGGCCACGGCGACCCCCGGCCCCCTCGCCCCCACCCCGACCGCGGACCGCGGTGAGACGGGCGACGTCCTGAACGAGGCCCGCAGGATGGCTGCGCGGGAGGCGTCCCTGCGTGTGCTGGGGGCCTACGACCAGGACGAGGACGGCGCGGTGTCCGCCGAGGAGTTCCCGGGCTCGCCGGGACGCTTCGGGCGCCTGGACAGCGACGGGGACGGCCTGCTCCAGCTTCGAGACATCCGCGCGGCACAGCAGACCCACCTGCTCCGCAAGACCCCCGGCGCGGATGCGGTGGCCATGCCCGGCGCCGGCTATCTCCGACAGCACGACACCGACGGAGACCGGCACCTCGACCGGGAGGAATTCCCCGGTGGTCCCAGGGTGTTCGACCGCGCGGACGTCGACGGTGACGGACACCTCGACCTGTTGGAGCTGGCCTTCCGGCCCACACCAGGCGTCTCGCCCCGGAGCTCCTCCCCTCGATGAGCCGGGTCGACCCGCTTGTGCGCGGCGAGCTGGCCCTCCAGCTGCTCCTCGGTCTGCTCCTCGGCTCCCTTCACCTGTCGATCTCGCTCCAGACCGCCATCAGCGCCGCCCCCTACAGCGCGCTCGTCCGGACCCTGATCCTGATGCTCTACCCGCTGGCCCTGGCGCTCACGGGGCTGGGGGCGCTGCTGGTCGAGCGCTGGACCGCGCTCGGAGGAGGACGCGGGCTGCGCGGGGCGGGGCTGCTGCTGCTCGCCTTCCTCGGAGCCTCCCTGCGACTGCCTCTCAGCGGGGAGTGGTCGCGGGATCTCCCCCTCGTCGCCACCACGACCCTCCTCACCCTGGGCGGCTGGTACCTGCTGATGGGCGCGGTCATGGCCGACTCCCTGCAGCGGCTCCGCGAGCACGCTCAGATCCCCCTCGGGTGGGCCACCCACCTCGCCGGCCTGATGATCGGCTACGGGCTCTCGGAGCTGGCCGTCGTCGAGGTGGGGGCCAACGCCGTCCTCGCCGTGACCGGTGCGGCCCTGCTCCTCGGAGGACGCCAGCTCGCCTTCGGGCTGTGGTCGGCCGGCCTGGTGGCCGCGGCCTGGACCCAGCTCGATCGGCCCCTGGAGCAGGCCCGTGACCTCGGCGTCCAGCCGGCTCTGCGGCAGGAGGGAGCAGGCGCCTCGGGGAGGCAGACCCGGGCCGCGTTGCACTCGGTGCTCGATCAGACCCTCTGGATCGGCTGGGGCCGCCTCTCCCAGGTGCGCCTCGTCCCCTGGGAAGAGGGCGCAGCGACCCGCTCCTACGGTGTCTTCTACAACTTCGCCCACCAATACGGCGTCAACACGGACGACTTCGAAGAAGGGTACTCGCCATCCCAGCGACGAGCACCGATCTACGCCGCCCTGGAGGGGGTGCGCCCCGTCCTGCTGATCAGCGCCGGAGCGGGGAGGGGACTGCTGGCGCTCCCCGGGGAGCTGGACGAGGGCGTGCTGGCCGTCGAGCGGGATCCAGCCGCCATGCGCCTCTTCCGGGAGATCGCCCCGGAGCTGAACGCAGGCATCTACGACCGGGTCCGATCCCTGGCCGAGGACGGCCGCTCGGTCCTGGAGCGACTTCCCGGTCCCTGGGGCGCCATCGTCGTGGAGTCGGGCACCCAGCAGCCCGTCCACGTCCTCCTGCCTGCGAGCGCGCCCCACTTTCTCCAGACCACCGAGGCCATCGAGGTGATGATCGACCGCCTCGCACCGGAGGGCACCCTGATCCTGGAGTATGCCCGCACGGGGGAGGTGGGCCATCGGGGTGAGCAGGCGACGCGGGCGCTGCGAGGTCTCCAGGAGGCCGGGCTGGAGACCCGGGTCCTGGCGGAGGGACACCACGTCAACCTCTTCGTGATGGCCTGCAAGCCGACGGGCTGTGGGGAGGAGCTCGAGGCCCGGGTCCGACCCGCACGAGGCCTGCGCTGGCTCGACCTGGACACCTCGGGGCTCGGTCCTCCCCTGACGGACGACCGTCCCTTCTTCACCTGGCTCCACCTCACGGGGGAGGAACGGCGTCTGCTCCAGATCCCGGCCTGGGCGTTCGTGCTCCTGGCCCTGGGGGTCGCGGCCCGCGAGCGCCTCCGCTTCCGCTCCCCCGAGGACTGGCACCACGGCGCTGCCTTCGTCTTCGCGGTGGGCGTGGGCCACATCGCTCTCCAGCTCCACGCCTTCCACCTGGCCCGCACCTACTTCACCGACTCCGTGCGCACGATCCTGGTGATGATCGTGCTCTTCCTCGCCTGGGGAGCGCTGGGCAGCGCCCTCGCCGACCGCCTCCGTGGCCCATCCCGCAGCCCGTCCACCCTGACCGTCGCGGCGCTGCTGCTGGCCGCCCACTGGGCTCTGATCACCCACCTGCCCACGGGAGCCACCTCGGCCGGGGTCCGCTGGGGTGCCGCCCTGCTCGCCACCGCCCCCGGTGGCCTGCTGATGGGTGCGGTCCTGCCCCTCGGCCTCCGGCGGGCCTCACCGAGGCAGCTCCGGGGGCTGGTGGCGGTGGACGCTGCGGGCACCCTCGCCGGCTACGCCCTGATCTACCCGGTCATGCTGCCTCACGGCGCCTTCGTCTACGGGGTGGTGGCGGTGGGCTGCTACCTCGTGGCCTGCGGGCTCCTGGGAACACCACCTACTCCGGACAGCTCGCCCCCCCTTGCTCGCTGAGGGCCTCCCCGAGCTCCTCGCCTCTCAGCACCATCGACTCGTAGGGCTGGCCCAGCTCCTCTCCCTCCAGCACCCGGAGCACCTCCAGCTCGAAGAAGGCCTGGTCGGAGTGGTCCTCCTCGTAGGTCCCGAAGAGCCCGGCCGGCTCCAGGTCGGGCCAGGCGATCTCGACCAGGCGTGGGGTCGCCCCCTCGCACAGCTCCGCGATCGTCTCGCAGCCGGAGTCGGACACCAGCAGACCCTCTCCATCGGGCAGAGGTGTGACGGCGCGCACGAAGCCCCACTGGCCCACCGACTTCGGCAGCCGGCCATCGCCCAGGTAGGTGGGCTGGGCCGCGGAGCTGAAGCGGGCGAAGCCCACCGTGCCGTGGTCGTCGTTCTCCGACCCCGAGTCCCCCTGGCTGTGACCGTAGACCAGCAGCGGTCCATCGGGCCCCTCCACCACCCGACCGTGGTGAGGCGCCTTGAGGTAGCCCTCCTCCGGGTAGCGCCACACGCGCCGGACGTCGGACACATCCGTGGCATCCCAGAGCACCACGCTCCCTCGCCGGGTCATGCTGCCCTCGTTGCTCTCGTCACCCCGGCAGGTCGTCAGGACGAAGACCGTGTCCCCCTCGAGCCAGGTCTCGACGTTGTTGGTCCCCCGGCAGCCCTCCCAGTGCGGGGCGGGCACCGTCGTCACGTCCAGGGCGGCCCGGACCACGCCGACGGGCTGGGTCTCGGTGGTGTCGATGTCCAGGAACAGGTGCCGATCCATCTTGGTGTCCGCCACGACCCAGGTGCCACTGGGCAGGCGGGCCACGGCGTGGGGGTTCCACATGGCACACAGCTCGTCCTGGGAGCCCCTGTGGCACACGCCGTCGTAGATGTCCGGCAGCCAGGTCTCGAAGTCCAGCTCCACGAGGTCCCAGGCGACCTTCCCGTGCTGTCCTGGCTCCAGGGCGATGATCCCTCCGCGCTCCGACTCGCCCGCCACCAGGGGGCGGAGGTAGGCGTAGGTGAAGCGGTCCTTGCCGTCGACCTGGTCGTGCTGGAAGCCGATGAGCCGGCAGAGCGCGGAGGCGCACTGGGCCGGGAACCAGGTCGTGAGGCAGATGCGGCCCCAGACCTCACCCGTCTCCCGGACGAGCCAGCGAGCCTCGGCGCGGTAGTCGGCGACGAGGGCGATGAGGTCCGGCGGGGGCGGGGCCTCCCCCGAGTCGGAGTCCCCGGTCTCGACCGGGTCGGAGTCAACCGGGGCGACAGAGCTGTCGGTCTGCCGGACGGGAGGCGGATCCGGCCGGTCGCCCGTGCAGGCCGACAGCCCGAACAACAGCCCCGCAACGACCATCACTGCACCCAGACGAGGACGGCAAGCACTGCTACAGTCTAATCGTGCTCGCCGTGACCCACGACCCACGGAATCTGGAGCCCTCCTGATCGCCTCCGGCCTCCTGCTGCTCTCGTGCACGCCAGGGGACACACCGCCTCCTCCCCCCACGAGCACGATCGCCGACTCCGGGCGGCCCGACACCGGGTCCCGCGACACCGGGCCCGACTCGGGGACCGGGACCGACACCGGCACGACCGGAACCGGAGAGACGATCACCGCGAGCGTGACCGGGCCCCTGCTCTGTGCTGATCCCGAGGCACGGGATCGCGACGGCCCGATGGTCTCCGGAGGGCTGGGCCCCGACTGGGATGACCAGACCGACCACGTCTGGGGCCACCGTGGAGACGGCCTCGGCGTGGCCGACCTCGATGGCGACGGGATCCTCGACATCCTCCTCGCCGGTGAGCCCGCGCGGGTCTACCTGGGCCAGCCCGACGGGACCTGGGCCTGGCAGTCCGATGCCCTGCCCGAGGCCGCCACCGACCACGCCACCATCGGGGTCGCGATCGCCGACCTCGACGGTGACGCGGCCCCCGACGTGTTGCTCTACGGCAAGCCGGCGGACCACGTCCTGCTGTGGAACCGCGGCGACGCGACCTTCGAGGACGGCAGCGAGGAGACGGGCTTCTACCCGGGGGACTACCGCACGACCGGCGCCGCCTTCGCCGACTTCGACGCCGACGGCGATCTGGATCTCGTGGTGGCCAACCACGCCATGGGGGAGGACATGGACCCGGAGACCTCCCCCGGCGAGCCCAACGAGGTCTGGGAGAACCTGGGAGACGGGCGCTTCCGGGATCGCTCCGAGGTGCTCCTGGGAGACGCGATCTACGGCTACACCTTCGTCATCGGAGCCGCGGACCTCGATCACGACCAGCTCCCGGAGCTCTACTTCGTCAACGACCTGGGTCGCCACGGCAACGGCAACGCCTTGCTGGCCAACCGGGGCGGGTGGGTCTTCGAAGACGTGAGCGAGGCCTCCGGCGCGGACATCACCGTCGGCGGCATGGGCCTGGGCATCGGCGACTTCGAGGGGGACGGCCTGCCGGACCTGGTGGTCACGGACTGGAACGAGTGGCCCGTCCACCTCCTCCAGGGCTACGCCGAGCTGGGTTTCTACGGGGCGGCGCGGGCCCGGGACCTGAGGCCCGACCAGGATCGGGGGCAGTGGGTGGCCTGGGCGTCCGAGATCGCCGACATGGACAACGACGGCCTCCCGGACATCGTGACCAACTTCGGCCAGAGCTTCGACGACCTGACCGACAAGGACAACCCCGAGGAGCAACCCGACGAGCTGTGGCTCCAGGCCGAGGACGGCACCTTCGACGCGCGGGCCCAGGCCTGGGGCATCGCCGACAGGGGCATCGGGCGGGGCCTGGTGGTCGCGGACCTCAACGAGGACGGGTGGCTCGACCTCCTCAAGCGGGAGTACAGCCGACCGCCCAAGGCCTACCTGTCCCGCTGCGGTGAGGAGGCCTGGATGCGGGTGCGGCTCCGGGGCCCCGCCCCGAACACGGGGGCCATCGGTGCGCTGGTGGTCGCCGAGACCGAGACCCGGGACCACGTGCGCTGGCTGTTGGCCGGTGGCACCAGCCTCTCGAGCAGCGGCCCTGGAGAGCTCCACTTCGGCCTCGGTGCGTCGGAGCGGGTCGAGCGACTGGTGGTCACCTGGCCCGACGGCGAGGTGAGCACCTTCGAGGACCTCGAGGTCCGCACGATCGTGGACATCACGCGCACCGCGGGATCGGTCTCGGGCGGCTGATCGCTACAGGTCCTCGAGGGCTGCCCGGATGGCGTCGCGGACCTGGTCCGGGTGGTTCTCCCGGCTGAGGTAGCGGATGACCCCCTCCCCGTCGACGACGACGTGGAGCGGAAAGGAGGGGACGGGTTCACCGGCCTCGGACTCGGCGTAGCTCCCGTAGTAGCTCCCCTCCAGGTCCAGCAGGACCGGGAGGGTCACGCCCGCCTCGGCGATGAAGGACCAGGAGGCCTCGAAGACGTCCTCCACGTCGATCAGCCAGACATCGACGGGCTCCCCCTCGAAGGGTGCTGCGATGCTGCCCTGCAGGTCTGGAACCTCCAGACTGCAGGTCGGTCAGTAGAGGGCGAAGTAGGCCAGGAACACGACCCGGCCCCGCTGCTCGGAGAGCCGGTAGGGGGTGAGGTTCGTGTCCGGGTAGACGTAGCCCTGCAGCTCCAGCTCCTCGTGCGGCAGCCCGACCGACTGCTCGCCCGTGCGGACCTCGACGGCGACCTGGGGCTCGTCGGGATCGTTGGTGAGCAGCTCCAGGGTGGTCGAGAGCACCTGGCCGGGCTCTCCCGTGACCACCACGCTCTCGGACTCCCCGGGCTCCAGGAGCAGGGCGTCCAGCGACACCGTCCCGAGCCGAGGCTCGACCTCCAGGGGTATCGCGCCCAGGTTGGCGATCCGAACCGTGGCGGTCGGCGGGTCGTCCCGGTCCGACCAGGCCGTCTCGGGCACCACGAGTTCGGGCCCTGCGAGCCCCTCCACCCGGTCGACCACCGTGGTCCCGAACCAGTCCGCCGCCACGGCCCGCCCTCCATGGGCCGAGATGCCCACCGTGGCCGTGTCGATGGGCTCCGTGCCGACCACGACCGGTCCCCCCTCACCGAGCCAGACCAGGGCGACCTCGGACCAGGCCGAAGCCCACAGCTCGTCGCCGTCCAGGGCGACGCCATAGCAGGCCCCGGGGAGCTCGAGCTGGCCCCTCAGCACCAGGTCGTCGTCGACCACGTCCAGGGCCGCCACGCCGTGCCCTCCCAGGGCGACGCCGACGCGGGCTCCATCGAAGTCGATGTCCCGGGCCGTCGCCCGCACCGCCTCCCGGTCGAGCTCTCGAGGACTGGCCGGGTCGCTGAGGTCGTAGAGCACCAGCTCCGCGGCGTCCCCCACCACGGCCCGATCGCCGTGCAGGCCCACCGCAGCGGCCCAGCCGGCGGGGATCGTCGCCAGCGGCTCCAGGGACTGCCCATCGACGAGCACGGCACCGGTCTGGGGGGCGGCCACGAGCACCCGGCCCGAGTCCGCGGCGAGGTCCTCGTGGTAGCCCTCCCAGTCGGAGAAGGACCCCAGGGTCTCGGGTCGCTCCCGGTCCGAGAGGCCGACGACGAGGACCTCCTCCTCTCGCGACCCCAGGTAGGCACGCTCGAGGCCTCCATCCCAGGCCAGGTCATAGGTGCGCCCATAGGACTCGATCCAGCGCTGGTCTCCCGAGGCCAGCTCCACCAGGGCCAGGCCTCCGTTGCCCGAGGCGAGGGCCACCTCGTCGTCCAGGGCCACGACGTCGAGCATGTGCCACGCCTTGCTCCCCCCCACGGTGCCCACGTTCACCAGCTCGAGGGGATCTCCGTAGACCAGGGGGAGGACGGGGGCCGTGCCGGTGTCGGTGTCGGTGGTGGTCCTGCTGTCGACCCTGTCCGAGCCGGGGGGCGGGCGTGCCGGGGTGCACTGGCCCGCGTCGTCCCGGACGAAACCCTCCTGGCAGGGCTCTTGGCAGGCCTGCATGCACAGCAGGAGGACGAGACAGGGCACGGCACCCAAGGTATCACCTGGGGGCCGGCCCCCGGAGAGGCCCTTGCCCACCGTCCCTGCCAGCTCCGCTCCCTCCACCCTCGGCCGGGAGCTGAGTCTCCAGATCCTGCTCGGCCTGGTGCTGGGCTCGGTGCACCTGGCTCTCTCGCTGGAGCTGGCCATCAGCGCCAGCCCCTACCGGACCCTGGTCCGCACGCTGATCCTGTTGCTCTACCCCCTCGCCCTGTCGCTGACCGGGCTCGGGGCCCTGCTCCTGGAGCGCTGGCCTCGGCTGGGGGGGGATCGGGCCCTGAGGGGTGCTGGAGCCCTGCTGGTGGTCTTCCTCGTCACCCTGCTCCAGGTTCCCAGCTCGGGGGAGGGGCTCCGGGACCTGCCCGTGCTCGGGGGGGCGGTCCTGGGGACCCTCGGCGGCTGGTACCTGCTGCTCGGTGCCGCCATGGCCGCCTCGCTCCACCGCCTGCGCCAGCAGGAGCGGGTCTCCGAGGGCTGGGCCGCCCACCTCCTGGGGCTCTTGCTCGGCTACGGACTCTCGGAGCCCCTGGTGGTCCAGGTGGGGGCCAACGCCGTGGTGCTGTTGACCGCTCTCGCCCTGCTGCTGGCGGCCCGCAGGGCGATGCCGGTCTGGGCGATGCTGCTGGCGATGGGGCTCTGGGTCCCCCTCGACGGGGCCCTCGAGGACCTCCGAGACGTCGAGGGGCTCTGGCCCGAGGCTCCCGAGCACCTGGACGGCTCGGGGGGGCAGCGAGCCGGTGGTGGCATCACCTGGACGGTCTGGATGGGCTGGAGCCGCCGCTCCCAGGTGAGGTTGGTGGAGGCGAGGGCCTTCCGAGGCCAGCGCACCGAGCTGCGCGTGCTCTACAACTTCGCCAACCAGTACGCCGTCGATCCGCGACCCCACCGCTGGTCGCGGGGCAGTGCGGACGTCTCCTGGCGCACCGCGGTCTACGGCGCTCTCGGGGGTGCCGAGGACGTGCTCGTGATCGGCAGCGGGGCCGGGCGGGGGCTGTTGTCGCTGCCCCTGGAGCTCGACGAGCGCGTCCACGCCGTCGAGCGCAACTCCGGGGCCGTCCGGCTGTTCACCGAGGTGGCGCCGGAGCTCAACGGCCACCTCTACGAGCGGGTCTCCGTCCACGCCGCCGACGGGCGCAACGTGCTGGAGCGCAGAGGCGGGGACTGGGACGGCATCGTGGTCGAGTCCAGCCTCTACCACCCCGCCCACCTCCTGCTGCCCGCCAGCGCGCCCTTCTTCCACCAGACCCACGAGGCCCTCGTGGGCATGGCCGAGCGCCTCCGGAGCGACGGCGTGTTGATCCTGGAGTACCACCGGACCGCGAGCACCCCCCACCGGCGCCAGATGGCGCTGCGGGCCCGAGGCTCGCTGCTGGAGGCCGGACTGGACGTCTCCCTCTTGTCGATCGGTGCCCAGAAGCACCTCTACGTGTTCGGCTGCCGCTCCGAGGGCTGTGGCCCTCGCCTGAGGGCCACCGTCGAGCCCTCGAAGAGCCACGCGTGGATCCCCCCCGGGCCCGACCCCTCCCCTCCGCCGCTGACCGACGACCGCCCCTTCCTGACCTGGAACCTCCTGGGGCGCTCCGAGCAGGGTCTGCTCATCGGGCTGGCGTCGCTCTTCGTCCTCGGGGCGATGGGCTTCTCCCGGTGGGTCCGGGTCCGTCGAACTCGCCCCGAGGACTGGGGCCACGCCGTGCCCTTCGTGCTGCTGGTAGGGGTCGGCCACATGGTGCTCCAGCTCCACGCCTTCCACCTGGGGCGCACCTTCTTCGAGGACGCCGTCCGGACCGTCCTGGTGCTCATCGGGCTGCTGCTGGCCTGGGGGGCGCTGGGCAGCGCGGGGGCAGCGCGGCTGTCGCGCTGGCGACCGGGGGTCGGCCTCGGCGTCGGGGTCTGTGGGGGGCTGTTGGCCCTGCACTGGGGACTGTTGGCCCACCTGCCCGCCGGGCAGGACAGCGAGTGGGTGCGCTGGCTGGCCGCGATCGTGGCGACCGCACCCGGGGGCCTGCTGATGGGGGCCCTGCTGCCCCTGGGGCTCCGGCGGGCCAGCCCGGCCCAGCTCCGGGACCTGGTGGCGGTGGACGCCGCTGGGACCCTGGCCGGCTTCGCCCTGACGTGGCCGGTGCTGCTGCCCTTTGGGGCGAGGGCCTTCGGGGTGGTGGGAGTGGGGGCCTACGTGGTGGCGGCGGGGCTGCTGTTTCGGGGGCGGGGGCACTCCCCGCTCTGACACCCAGGCTCAGGGCCTCCAGCAATCATGGGAAGGGCCTGCACTCCTCGACGAGAAGCGCCGGGCCCGTTGGGGTCGCCCGGGGTGGTGGCGACCTTCCACCTGCGCTCAGTCCTGGTGCTCTTCATCCTTCGGAGGACCGGGCTCTCGAACATCTCCCGGCTCCTGCGGCTCCTGGTGGGCATGAAGGGCTGAGAGCCGCTGGAGGGCCACCTCGTAGGGCTCGGCACCGGTGGCCGCCTCCTCCAGCTCGCCCCTCGTGGGCAGCAGCGCCGGGTCTACCTGGCCTCTCAGCTCGGCGTGGAGGAAGAGGAGGACCGCGGTCCGCTCCCGGAGGCGGTAGCGCCCCCACAGGCGCGCCTTGCGGCGGCGCCCACGGAGGCTCTGGCGGACCCGATCCGGCTCGTCGAACCACAGGGGGTCCTGCGCCCGCAGGTGGACCTCCAGCTCCCGCGTGGACAGCACCTGGTCGCCGTCGGCGTCGACCTCTTCGAAGGCCGGTGCGGCGTAGCGCGAGGCCTCCCAGGCCTCCCGCTCCAGGCCAGGACCGTGGCTGGCCGGGAGGGCCTCCAGGCTCCGCTCCAGGACGGCTTCGGGGGACCAGGTCCCCCCCGTGCAGGCCAGCCACCAGAAGATCATCGGTCCGCGTCCCAGTAGCCACGCTCGCGCAGTGAGCGCAGGCGCTCCTCGTCCAGGGGCGCGGCCCCGACCTGGACCGTCGCCAGGCCCTCCCGCCAGTCGGCCAGGGCGGCCTGCAGCTCCCTCTGCGCCTCGGGAGGGGTCCCCGGCCACGCCGAGAACGCCGGTCCATCCAGGCGGGCGCCTCGGACCAGCTCCCCCAGGTCCGGCGTGGACCAGGGCAGGCCGGAGAGCACGAGCCCTCCGCGGCCATCCACCGCCGCGAGCTGGCTCGTGACCCCCTCGGCGAAGAGCACCCGGTCCCTCGGAGCCTGACCGCCTCCGAGGGTCGGTACCAGGCTGGCTCCCGCCAGCTCCGCCGGGGGTCGTGCCCCCGCCAGCTCCACCAGCGTGGGCAACAGGTCGATGAGCCCCACCGGCTCCTCGACTCGCCGTCCCGTCGCTCCCCCCGGCGGACGGAACATCAGCGGCACCCGCACCACCGCCTCGCTCAGGGCCATCACGTGGCCGAAGATGCCGTCCTCCCCCAGCTCCTCGCCGTGGTCGCTGATCACGACGACCCAGGCCTCGTCCAGCACCCCCTGCTCCTCGAGGCCCGCCATCAACAGCCCGAACCAGGCGTCGCCATAGGCCACGCCGCCGTCGTAGAGGGCCGCCATGTGGGTGATGTCTTCCTCGCCATAGGTGGGCATGCCGGCGGCCAGGCCGCGCGCTCGCATCGCCTCCCGGGCTTCGGGGCCCCGCGGTCGGAAGCTGGTGATGTCCAGGACCTCCCGCAGGGTCTGCCGGTCATAGGCCACGCCGTCGAACCAGCGGGGCTGGCCGGTGGTGCGCCCGGACTCCCTCCCGACGCCAGGGGGTCCCGGTGGGGTCCGGGAGTAGCCGAAGGGGGTGGGCTTCAGGTAGCGGGAGTGGGCGTCGTAGCCGTGCACGAAGAGGAAGAGGGGGTCGGCGCCGCTCCGGTCCTCCAGCCAGGCCAGGGCCGCGGGAGCCGTGTGGTACAGCGAGCCGCCGTCCTCGACCGAGACATAGGTCCCGAACCCCCGGTCCAGGGCGTAGACCGGGTCCAGGTCCCCCCCGGCGACGAAGGCGGCGGTCTCGTAGCCGTAGAGCGCGAGCACCTCCGCGAGGGTCGGCGGTGTGGGTCCAAGGGTGAAGCCGTGGTCCACCTGGCCCACCTCGGAGACGTAGCGACCCGTGAAGGCCGCGGCGTGGCTCAGGACCGTCATGTTGGACGGGGCGCTGGCGTGCTCGAAGACGATGGCCTCCCGGGCGAAGGTGTCGAGGTTGGGGGTCAGCCCGTCGCCTCCGTAGGCCTCGAGCCGGTCCGCCCGGAGGGTGTCCATCGAGACCAGCACGAGGGGCGGGGGAGCTGGGGGCCCGGAGCCACAGGCCACCAGGATCGGAGCGACGAGGAGGGGCCAGACCGAGCGCACCGGGAGACTCTACTGTGCGCCCACGGCCGGGCGGAGGATCGAGCGCGGCCGGGCCACCCGGGTGGTAGCGTGGCGGGTCCGTTCGCCCGCGGTCTCGCCCCCCAGAGGGTCTCGAAGGAAGCCACGCCCGATGAAGTCGCCACCCGCCCGCGACGGTCCGCATCGCTTCGTCCTGCTCGGAGCGGCCTCCTTGCTCACGGCCGCCTTCGAGATCGCCATCATCCGGGAGGTCACGGTCGCGACCGCCACGGTCCGCACCAGCGCCTTCCTGGTCTTCGGCTTCCTCCACCTCTTCTTCGGGCTGGGAGGCTGGATCGCCGATCGCCACCGGGATCGCCTCGGTCTCCGACAGCTCCTGGGCCTCCAGGGGATGCTGGTGCTGGTCTCCCTGGGCGCGGCCCTGATGATGGACGCTGGCGACCCGCTCTCGGTGGGACTGGGCCTGGTCCCTGTGGGGGGGGTCTTCACCGTGGCGGGGGCCTTCTACGGCGTCATCGACCTCGCCGAGCATCGGCCCGCGGCGATCGGTGCCATCGTGGCCACGGGGACCATCGGGCTGCTGGTGGGCTTCGTCGTCCAGGGGCCGCTCTCCGGGGCCATCGGCGTGAACGCCCTCTGCGTCGTCATCGCCGTGACGCTGCTCGCCCTGGCCTGCTGCCCGACCTGGGGCGCCGGTCTCCTCGGCGGCGCGAGCTGTGTGCTGGCGGCCCTCTTCCCGGTCGACGAGGCCCTGGAGTGGGCGCGACTCCAGCACCAACCCGTCGAGATCCAGCAGCGGGCGCAGCACTCGGTCTTCAGCGGGTGGTCCCCCTACGCCAAGGTCGACATCTTCTGGTACGAGGAGGGGGGCACCCTGGGGGGATCCTACGACTACCACCTCCACTGGGGCTGGGAGCAACAGATCCTCCCCGGTGAGCGGCTGCCCTTCTCCTTCATCGCCCCCTCGGCTCGGGTGCTCGTGATCGGGGCTTCGGCCGGCAAGGAGGTGGACCGGTTTCCAGGGACCCGCAGGACGACACCGGACAACACGACCCTGGTGGAGATCGATCCCTACGTGGTGAGCTTCCTGACGGACCACCCGCAGTACAACGGAGGCATCTACGAGCGAACCCGGGTGGTGGTGGCGGACGGGCGCACCGTCCTGGAGCGAGGGACCGAGACCTGGGATGTGATCAGCATCGGCACGCTGAAGTCCCCCGCTCAGAACGCGTGGCGCCTGGCGACGCTCCGGAGCCACCTGCTGACGACGGAGAGCCTGGGCCGGGCCCTGGACCTGCTCGACGAGGAGGGCGTGCTGGTGCTCTACCAGGACCACCCGGCCCTCGCCGGCCGCATCGTGGCGGGCCTCCGCGCGCTGGGCACCCCGTACCTGGTGCTCAGCTCCCCCCGCTTCCAGGGTCGGGACCGAGCCCGGAAGAAGTTCATCTACGCCGCCCGCAGCCCGGCCCGCCTGGAGGAGGTCCTCGAGGCTGTGAAGAGGGGAGGGGACGACGTGCGGGTCCACCAGCTCCGGGGTCTCCGGGTCGAGCCCCTCACGGACGACCGCCCCATCGCAGCACCGCACCCCGACCTGGCCGCGAAGGTCCAGCGGTCCCTGGTCCGAGGCCTCTCCGGGCTCGCCGCCGTGACCCTGGGGGCCCTGGTCGTCGCCGGGGGAGCGGGTCGCCGCCGCCAGCTCTCCTACTTCGCCCTGGTGGGGTTCGGCTTCTTCGGGGTCCAGCTCCACGTGGTGGCCCGCTTCCGCTCCCTCTTCACCCATCCCCTGCAGACCCTGGTGGTCGTGAGTGGGCTCTTCCTCGGCGCGGCGGCGCTCGGGAACCTGCTCTCGAGGCGGGTGGAGCTCGAGGCGCTCCGCGACCACCTGGCCCTCGCCCTGTCCCTGGTGGCGGCCGTCATGGCCTGGATCCACGTCGGCACGGAGCTCCTCCCCTTCGCCAGCCCGAGCACGACCCTGCGTCTCTCCGCCTCCGCGGTCGTCCTCGTTCCGGCCGGCGTCCTGTGCGGCCTGCTCTTCCCCCTCGGTCTGCGGGCGGCACGGGACCACGGGCTGGGGCTGCCCTTGATGATGGACGGGCTGGGGGCCTGCATCGCCTTCCTGCTGTTCTACCTGGTGACCTGGACCTGGGGGACTTCCTGGTTCGTCCTGCCGCGGACGGTCGGGCTGGTGGCGGCGGTGGGGCTCCTCGGATCGGACTGATCAGCGGTCGTCCCCCGCGAAGGGATCCGCCTCCAGGATCCCCACCTCCTCCTGCTCCGCCACGGCGCTCTTCAGGGCTTCGTGGAGCTGTGCGACACGCGGTCGGGCCAGGTTGTCCTCCCCGAGGCCCTCGATGGCCTCCAGGGCCTCAGCGAAGCGCTCCTCCTCGTAGAAGGCCTGGGCCTCCCCGAGCCGGATGACGTCCTGGAGCGCGAGCTTGTGGGAGAGCAGGTAGTCGTCGAAGCGGGGCTTCTTCTGGTAGTCGTCCAGGCCCGTGGGCGAGGCCAGCTCCCCCTCGTAGGCGGCCAGGGAGCGCGCCAGGACCGAGCCCTCGCTGGACAGCTCCACGGTCTGCTCGGCCTCGTCGAGCTCCACCACGGGAGCCTCGATCTCGTCCATGAAGCCGGCTGCCGCCGCGAAGTCCAGGAACTCCTGGTTGAACTTCCGGAAGCGGAGCCGCACCGAGACGGTGAGGGGGCCCTGGGCGTCCTCGGGGACGGGGATCTCGAAGGGGTGCTCGTCGTAGTAGCGGGCCGGGATCACGTGGAGGCGGTCCTCGGAGAACACCCAGTTCCGGTGGCGATCCAGCTCCAGCATGTTGCCGTGCTTGTCGTAGGGGCGGACGTTGTAGACGTAGGTGGCTTCGTGGTCCAGGTAGCCGTCCTCGTCCAGCAGCCCGTACTGGAAGAGCGGGGTGCCGCGGGCGTCCCGCACGATGACCTCCGTCCAGCCCTCCAACAGGTCGGACTCGGGCCCCGCCGGGAAGATGTGGCCGGCGCCCTTGTTGATGACCCGCACGGCGAGGTCCAGGGTGCCTCCCGGGGAGGCGGCGGCCGGGACGACGAGGTCCAGCTCCTGGTTCTCGTCTCGCATGAACTCCAGGGTCCTGTCGTACTGCTCCTGGAGGCCGTAGAGCAGGGGCGTGACGAGGTTGGCGCCGAGGGTGCGGTGGTCGGCGATGACACCGTCCTCGTAGGCGGAGACGTCGTCGTCGGTCTCGATGTCCTCCATGTGGCAGTCCTGGCACTCCTTGTTGTCCGCGGTGTGCTCGTCGTCGTTGTAGGGGGACTGCTCCCAGTAGGAGTACTGGAGCCGCTTGTGGCAGCCCACGCAGTACTCGGACTCCGAGTAGAAGGGCTCCATGAACATGTCGGCGTGGTGCTCGGGCTTGGCGTTGATGAGGATCTTGTTGAGCCAGGTGCCCACCGCGTGGTCCGAGAACGCGAAGAGGTAGCGGTTCGGGGGGGCGTCGACCCGGTAGTCCCCCCCGCCACCCCCGCTGACCTCCCCCACGGCGGCGATGCGGTGGCAGAAGACGCAGGAGCTGCCCTCCCGCTCCTCGAAGCTGGGCAGACCCTCGCCGATGTCGATCTCACCGGCGATCAGGGCCACCGGCGTGTGGCAGCCGCCACAGAAGCGGAAGCTCTCCTCGCCGCTCTCCACGTGGCGCTCGGGATCGACCACCAGCTTGCGGCGCTCCATCAGGAACTCGCCCTTGCGGGCCTCTTCCATGAACAGCCCCTGGACCGCCGCGAACACGGGCGTGGGGGTGAGGTAGTGGACGGAGTCCTTCCACTGGCGCAGGGACTCGGTGTGGCAGCCCGAGATGCCGCAGCTCTCGGAGCGCAGGAACTGCTCGGGGTTGTAGAAGCCCCCGTGCTCGGTCTGGGCCCTCGACGGGTAGAAGGCCTCTCCCTCCTTGCTGTAGTCGTAGTCCGCGACCTCAATGGCCTTGTCCGGCTCCACGTAGGCCCAGGCTCCCAGGCCCGTGGCAGCGAGGGTGGCGACGAAGATCGCCACCACCCGCCGGCCCAGCCGGCTCGTGGTGAGCCGGTAGAAGCGCATCGCACGGTCGGTGGCGGGCAGGGTCGTGCGGAAGACCCGCAGCACCCAGCCGATGTAGACCACGAGCCCCACCGCTCCCACGAGGCTCAGGACCACGTGGGCGAGCCAGAGCCACCAGATCCCGGTGATGCCTCGGAAGACGAGCCAGACGCCGCTCACCAGGGTGAGCAACAGGCAGAGGTTCGTCACCCAGCCCAGGGACTTGAAGCCCGCCCCCTCGATGACCCGGGCATAGCGCACGTGCCGCCGCAGGAACATCGCGACCGGCACGACGAAGGGGAAGCCTCCCAGCAGGTGGAAGAGCAGCAGGCTCATGTCCAGGTGGTTCAGCTCCCGGATGCAGAGGAGCCAGATCCCGGAGACCGTCAGCGCCGCCGTGAGGCCCAGCCCCATCCAGAAGAAGCGGGAGCCGAAGCCCTGGGCGGCCTGGACCCGCCCCAGCTCTCGGAGGATGAGGCGGTCCTGGTCGGAGAGGGCCATGGGGTGGCTCTTGGTCCCGGGGAGGAGGGTCTTCCACGGGATCCTAGATCATGACCCCGATCAGTACCTCCATCCTACCGTCAGCGCCGCGCTGTGAGAGGGCGGCTCCGAGCCGGCGGGGGTGGCCAGGGTCTCCCAGCCCAACCCCACCCAGCTCGTGAGCTTGGGGTTGACCTCGAAGAACGCGGCCGCCCCACCCTGCAGGGACATCCAGGCGTCGCCCTCGACGGTGGTGTCGCCGTCGAAGACCTGGACCCCGGCCATGGGCGAGATCCGGTCCACCACGGCCAGGGCGGCCGGAGACAGGTCGCCGGACACGGCCACGGCGCCGCCCAGGTGACCCGTGCTGCCGCTGTCGGCCCGGTGGGTCCCGCCGATGGCCTCGACGAGGACACGGACGGGCTCGCGGGTCAGCTTGACCCCGGCCTGCCAGGTCATGGTGGTCGAGCCGTCACTCTCGGGGCTGTAGACCAGCGTCCCCACCGCCTTCACCAGGTCGATGGGCTGGGCGCTGACCCGGACGAGCACGTCCTTGCCCAGGTTCTGTTCATAGGCTCGCCAGCCCGTCCCGTTCATCACCTGCACGTCCATCGAGACGGACTCCCTCTTCACGGTCCAGGCCAGGCCCATGTCGAAGCTGGGGACCACCTTGGAGCGGCGTCCCAGGTCCCGGAACGCGACGGGGTGGGGCATGTAGAAACCACCTGTGTACCAGTCGTACTTGGGGCGGAAGCCGAAGAGCGGCTTCTGGACACCGAACCGCAGGGTGTGGTCCAGCCCCAGGAGCGTGGTGGTGCCTTCGACGTAGGCGAAGGGCACGTGGAAGTCCCAGTCGGCGGGGTACTGGTCGTAGCTGATCTCCTCGCCCGTGGACTCCGCCACGGCGATCCCGGTGCCGGTGTTGTTCCGGGCGGCGAAGACGAGGACCGCCTTGGCCCGCTCCGCCAGGGTGACGCTGAAGCCCACCCGGCTGCGGCTGACCTGGAAGCCGAGGGAGCCCGGGTCCTCGGACGCGCCGAGCCTCTCCAGGTCCTGGCCGAAGAGCTCGGTCCGCACCTCCGCCTTGGGCACGACGAAGGGGCCGGCGTCGGCGACCGGCGCCGGGGGCGGCAGCACGAGGGGCACCGCCGGTGGTTCCGGGGCGGCGGCCTCGGGGGGAGCAGGGGCCTCGACGGGCGCGGGCTCCTCGGCCGGTGCGGGCTCCTCGGCCGGTGCGGGCTCCTCGGCCGGTG
>CAZCVP010000044.1:0-5953 GCA_964501915.1 uncultured Enterobacterales bacterium | reverse complement strand
CCGGTGCGGGCTCCTCGGCCGGTGCGGGCTCCTCGGCCGGTGCGGGCTCCTCGGCTGGTGCGGGCTCCTCGGCCGGTGCGGGCTCCTCGGCCGGTGCGGGCTCCTCGGCCGGTGCGGGCTCCTCGGCGGGCGCCTCTTCCTGGGCGTGGACGACGGACAGACCGAGGAGACACGACAACAAGACCATCCAGATCACCTTCATCGGGGGACGGTCGGGATCATATCTGATGGCCCCGCCACCGGGGGCCCTCAGAGTCCATCCAGGAAGTCGCTGGGATGGGCAGAACCGCCCTTCGAGGCAGGGTTCAGTCTCCCAGGGACGGGCCGGCTCGGCGGTGAGGGCGTGGTGCCGACGGCGCGACACGCGGCGCGGAGCATCGGGGAGACCACCTCGTCGAGCTGGGCGAGCTGGAGCCGGAGCAGGAGGCCCGTGTGGGCGTCGAGGTGGTCCTGGGCCTGCCGCCACAGCTCCTTCACGACAGACACGGCCCCCGCGAGGGCACCGAGGTCGGCCCCGACCTGGTCCTCGAACCAGGTGAGCAGCTCCGGAGAAGGGGGCTTCAGGGCCCCGAACAGCTCGCCGATCCTCCCCTCCAGCTCCTCGGTGTGGCGCGTCGACACCCAGGCGGTGACGGACAGGGCCTCTCTCGCCACGGGTCGTGCGTCGAGCCCGCGATCCTCGCCGGGGATCAACGACGAGGCCCAGCGGCTCACCCGGTCCAGCAGCGCCACCGCCTCCGACAGCCAGGCGCAGGTCTCCGGGTGATGACCTCTCACGGGCGACGAGCCACCCAGTCGGGGTGGTGGGCGCCGAAGAGCGCGAGGTAGGCCCGGGAGTAGGTGCGCTCCATGCGCAGGCGTGCGTCCCGGCGGACGGCGCGGACGGCGGGCTCGTCGGGAAGCGCCGCGATGAGGCCGGTGGAGTGGTTGATCTCGTCGACGAGGATCTCCCGGTAGAGGCTGGCGACCTCGCTGTCTCCCACCCCATCGGCGATGCGCAGGAGCTGGCCGAAGTTGCGAGCCGAGAGGCGCTCGTTCTCGGCGACGCAGGCCAGGGCTTCCTCCACGGAGCCCTGTCCGTGGTCGGCGAAGACCCGGTGGTAGGTGAAGTCCGTCTCGGCGTCGTCCCTGAGCGGATCGCGACCTCGGCTCCGGAGCAGGGAGCGCACGGCGCTGGCGTGTCGAGCCTCGTCGACGACCTGGCGGCCCAGGAGCGTGCGGTAGGGCGCCGCCTCGCGGGTGGAGAGCACCCGAGCCAAGAGCTCCAGCGCCAGGACCTCGCCGAAGTAGTTCACGGCCAGGACGTCGTTCATGTGCTGGACGTAGGCTTCGTCGAGCATGAGACAGCCACCCTACCAGTAGCCGGCCTCCTCCAGGGCTCGGCGCAGCGCGGGGTCGATCTCGATGGTGCGGGCGCCGAGGGGGCGAGCGCTGACCTCCCGGTACCAGCCGGCGTGGGCCTGTGCGAGGGCATAGGCCACCTCGGGGTGGGCCTTGGACACGTCTCGACTCTCCCCGGGGTCTGCCGAGAGGTCGTAGAGGGCCTGGCGGCCCTCGCGGCCCACGAGCTTCCAGGGCCAGGCCGTCACCGCCCAGCCCCCGTCGCCGGTCTCGGAGAAGGCCGGTCCGGCCTCCGTGATCGTGCCCCCCCGCAGCAGGGGCGCGAGGCTCTCGCCCTGGGCCTCCCAGTGCACCGGGATCTCCAGGAGCGCCAGCACCGTCGGAAAGAGGTCGACGATCTCGACCTGTCGACCGGTGCGCGCCGGTGGCGTGCCGGGTCGGCGGACCAGGAGGGGGACGTGGGTGACGGCCTCGTAGAGCTCCTGGCTGCCGAAGCGGTCGTAGCTGTCGTGCTCACCGAGGCTCTCGCCGTGCTCGGCGGTGACGATGACCAGGGTGCGGTCCGCCAGGTCGTGGTCGTCCAGGGCGGCGAGCAGGCGCCCGAGGCCCCGGTCGTTGGCCTGGACCCCCTGGTCGTAGCAGGCCTGCACCGCGGCCCGGTCGGCCTCCGAGAGCGCTTGTGGGTCGAGGGTCCTGAGGAAGGTGCGCTCCAGCCTGCGCCCTGCCAGGGGCTCCCCGGCGACGGCGGGGGCTCCAGCGGGGCAGTAGGGGTCGTGGGCGTCGTAGCTCTGGAGGTAGAGGAGGAAGGGCTCGCTGGAGACGGTCCCGAGCCACGCGAGGGCTGCGTCGAGGGTGCCGTCGAAGGGTCGCGTGGGGGCTCCCCGGGTCTCGTCGTCGTAGACCTCGAAGCCCTGGGCGAGCCCCAGGCTGGCGTCGAGGTCCAGGCCGCTGACGAAGGCCCCGGTCCGGTAGTCGTAGAGCCGCAGGACCTCCGGCAGGGTCATCGCCTCCTCGGGCAGGGCCTGGCCCCGCCTCAGCACACCGTGGCTGGTGGGGTAGCGGGAGGACAGCAGCGAGGCCTGGGCGGGCAGCGTCCAGTGGGACTGGGCCACGGCGTGCTCGAAGACCACACCCTGGGCCGCCAGGCCGTCCAGGGCCGGGGTCGCAGGGCCCCCGTAGGGACCCAGTCGATCGGCGCGCTGGGCCGTCAGGGTGACGAGCACGACGTTCGGCCGGGAAGGCTCCGCCCAGGCCGCCGTCGCGATGGCCAGCAGCGCCCCGATCAACGGCCCGCCGGGCCCTGGGGTGGACCGCCGTGGGAGCCTTCGCCGCTGCGGCCCCTGGGGGGATTGAAGAGGCCGTCGCCCCCGTGGCTGCGCACGAAGCGGTGGAGCTCGCCCTGGAGCTCCCCGAGGGTGTCGTGGTCCGCCAGGGAGCGGTCGCTGCGCTCCTGGGGGTCGGTGGAGAGGTCGTAGAGCTCGGTCGTGAAGAAGTCGAAGGGGGCGATGCTGTGGGTGAGGAGCTTGGCGTCGCCCCGCTGGATGGACATCGTCATGCGATCCGGGTCCGGCTCCCGCTCGGGGCTGCCGAAGCAGAAGATGTCGGTGGGAGGCAGGGGTTCCTCCAGCATGGCGGGGAGCACGGAGCGCCCTTCGGCGGCCTCGTTCGGGGGCAGTCCGAGCATGTCGAGCACCGTCGGCAGCACGTCCACCAGGGACACCCTGTCCTTCACCCGCAGTCCCTCGGGCCCGTCGGGGTGGCGCACGATGAGCGGGACCCGGCTGATCTCCTCGTAGGGGGCCTGGGAGGGGTAGGAGAACAGCGTGTTGTGCTCCAGCAGGTCGAGGCCGTGGTCCGCGGTGAGGAGCACGATGGTCTCGTCGTCCAGGTCCTGGGTCTCCAGGGCGTCGAGGAGCTGGCCCACGTAGCGATCGGCATAGCTCACGCCGGCGTCGTAGCGGGCCCGGAGGTGGGCGAGGTCCCGGTCCGAGAGCACCGCCGGGGCGCCGTCGCGGCGGTGGATGTGGCGTCCGAAGGTGCGCTTCTTGATGCGCAGGTCCAGGGACTCCTGGTCGAGGGGACCCGCGTAGTCCGGGTCGTAGACCCTCGTGTCCCCGTCCGGCGGCAGGTCGAGGGGGGGGTGGACGTCCATCATGTGGACGAAGAGCAGGAACGGGTCCTCGCCCCGGTCCCCGAGCCAGGAGAGCACCTCCGGGAGCAGGACATCCGAGGTCTTCCGGGGAGGCCTGGGGCCGCGGCTGGAGAAGTCGACGGGGATGTCGCTCCAGGTGGAGAAGCCCTGGCCCAGGCCGAACTGCTGGTTGAGGAAGATGCCCGACACGAACCCCGCCGTCTGGTAGCCGAAGAGCCCCAGCGTCTCCCCCAGGGTGACGTGGGGGTCCGCCAGGGACTCGCTGGCGTTGTAGGTCGTGTGGGTCAGCGGGTGCAGCCCCGTGAACAGGCTGGCGACGCTGGGCAGGGTCCAGGTGGCGGCCGACCAGGCCCGCTCGAAGGTCACGCCTTCGGAGGCCAGGGCGTCGATGCGCGGGCTGGTGTCCCGGTCGTGGCCGTAGGTGCCGAGGTGGTCCGGGCGCAGGCTATCGACCACGATGAGCACCACGTTGTGGCGCTCCCGGTCCAGCAGCGTGCGCTCCCGGGCGAGGCCCTGGCAGCCCAGGAGCGTGAGGGACAGGGCCAGGCTCGTCATCGCAGCAGCTCCTCTTCTTCCAGTGCAGCGTAGATCTGCTCGGCGACGAAGCGGTTGCCTTCTGCGCTCAGGCGCAGGTTCAGGGTGGGGTGGAGCAGGCTCGCGCGGTCCGGGTGGATGGCCAGGGCTCCCTGGAGGTCGACCAGGGGGAGGTCGTAGGCCTCCGTGAGCGCCTCGATGGTGCTCGCCTGTGCGGGGAGCGAGGAGAGGTTCTCGACGATCACCGCCACGTCGCGGGCCTCCGCGGCCCGAACGATGCGACGGAGGCTGTCCTCGAGCACGACGCGGAGGCGCTCCTCGGCGTCGGTCTCGCCTTCCGCGGCCTGGGGGCTGGCGACGCCGAAGCGGGCCTCGCCCGTGTGGTCCTTGTCGAAGAGGGCGTCGCGGTCAACGGGGGCCTGTTCCGCGAGGGGCTGGCCCGTGCTCAGAGAGCGCTGGAGCGCCCGGTAGAAGAGCAGCATGTCGTGGGCCTGGAGCATTGACGGCATGGTGTCCACCACCTCCTGGAGGAGGCGGACGCTCTCCTGGAGGTCGCCGAAGAGGGCATGGTAGTCCGCCTCCTTGACCTGGTGGACCATCGCCTCGAGGGGGTCGCCGGGGGGGACGGCTACGCGGTCGTTGCGGAGCTGCTCCGCGAGCATCCACTGGTAGCCCTCCGTGGCGCTCCGTGCCTCGTCGAGGTGGCGAGCGGCGGCGGCGTGCTGCCGGAGGCCGGCGTAGGTGCGCGCGAGCTGGCGGTGGTGGTGGCTCAGGGGGCGGCCGCCGCCCAGCTCGATCGCCCGCTGGTGGGCCTGGATGGCCCGCTCGGGGTCGAGCCGTCGCTCGGAGAGGCGGGCGAGCTCGGTCCAGGCCACCGGGTCCTGGGGGTCCCGGGCGACCGCGGCCTCGGCCTGGGCGATCGCCTGTGCGAGCTGGTCGGTGGTGTCCTGGCCCCCCGGTCCTTGGCTCCACCAGTCCTTGGGCAGGCCCGTCTGGTCCGGGGGTGGTGTCAGGGCGAGGCGCACGACCCGGTAGAGCACGAGGCCGCCCAGGAGCCGGTCCGCCTTGCGCCGGGCCAGGGCCACAGGAGAGTCCAGCACGCCCTGGAGGGCCGCGACGTCGTCCGGGGTCCAGGTCAGCCGGTCGTTGACGTTGACGATCAGGACCTCGGGGCGGACGTCGTCGAGGATGGCGTCGATGTAGTCGGCGAAGTAGGCGATGGACTTGCCCCGGATGCCCCCGTTCACCACGCTCAGGTCCAGCTCGGGGTGCCGCTCGTCGAGCAGGGCTTCGAGCTGGCGCGGGTAGCTCTGGTGGGCCCTGGAGCCCACGCCCACGGTGTAGCAGGCCCCCAGGGCGAGGACGCGGTGGTCCGAGAGGCCCGCCGCGGTGGTGTGGCGATCGTCCCGGGTCTTGACGGCGGCCCCGGCGATCCGGAGGCCTCCCTCGAGGACGAGGAGCCCACCGAGGAGCCCCGCGGCGAGCAGGGTCAGGCGACGCCGAGGGGTGGAGGCCAAGGCTCAGAACAGGCTGTAGATGAAGTCCATCTGCCGGTTGCGGAGCAGGTAGACCAGGAGCAGGAGACCCCCAGCGAGCACGAGGAAGAGGCCCCCCTGCCACCAGGCGTGGTCGCTCTGGGCGAGGGTCTTGAGGCGTTCCAGCACCCGGGGCTCCGTCGGGAACGAGTCGTGGGGACCTTAGCGCGGAGGGCGGGCTGGCGCGGTCAGCGGTGAGCTGTCAGCTATCGGCCAGGAGGACCGGCCCGATACGCCGAAGCCGATCAGCCGGTGTCGTCGTCCGGGTTCCCCCATCGCCGCCCGCCCCCCGCTGTCCTCCGGGGGGAACGCGGGCGAGGGCGAGGGCGAGGGCGAGGGCGAGGACGAGGGCGAGGGCGAGGACGAGAACGAGAACGAGGACGAGCACGAG
>CAZCVP010000043.1:0-45973 GCA_964501915.1 uncultured Enterobacterales bacterium | reverse complement strand
ACGTGGTTTCAGGTGCTTACGGGAGGAGGGAGGGTGCTGTAGCACCCGACTGACGGCGAGCGCAGCGAGACGGAGGCCGCAGGCCGGAGTTGGAAGCGCCTGAAATCACGTGAGCAAGCCAGGCGACGGGAGCAATGCCCAACACCCTCCTAGGAGGGAGCGTCCTCCAAGGGCCACCTGAGGGATCGCAGGAGCGCTGTGAGCCGGGCCCGCCGGACCTTGTCGTGGTAGAGCAGCGGCTGGCGGCGGGTCGTCCAGCGCTCGCAGCCCTTCTCCCAGGGCAGCCGCCCCTGGGTGTCGCGCCACAGGATCTGCAGCATGGGTGGCTGGGAGCTGCCGTAGAACCAGGTCGTGAGCGGCACGAAGGGCCGGTACCAGTGGAGGTTGACCGGCCGGAGGACCGCGGTGGAGCCGACGAAGAACGCATCGGTGGGTTCGTCGACCGGGAGCTCGTGGCCCTCGGCGATCCTGTCCACGACCACCTCGAACATGCTCCCGGCCGCCATCGGCAGGCCGAAGACGATCAGCTCCGGGTGGCCGAAGGTCTGGTAGAGGCCCACGGTGTAGAGCCAGCCAGGGGTGCCTCCGCCGGCCATCACGGCTCCCAGGGCCCAGCCGCGGTCCTGGATGCGCTGGCCGGCGAGGTGGTGTTCGTATTCGGTGGCGTCGGGGACGAGGTGCATGGGACCCCTTAGCGTCTCTTGCCGCTCGGAGTCGAGGGCCATCAGCCACCAGCAGGTCCCGACTCCCGGTCCCCCCCCGCGACTGGATAGGGTTCCACGATGGCCGCCCTGACCCTCACCCTGCTCGCGTGCACCGGGGGTCCCCACGACACGGCCTCCAGCACCCCTCGGGTCTGGTTCGAGACCGGCCAGGCTGCCGACGTGCTGCTCGGAGGCCACGGCTTCGACGACGCCGGCGGCGCCACGGTCTTCAACCGCCCCCGCGGCGTGGCGAGCGACGGCACCCGGCTGGCGGTCGCGGACTCCAGCAACAACCGGGTGCTGCTGTGGTCCGAGCTGCCGACCGCGGGGGAGCCGCCGGACGGCGTGCTCGGCCAGCTCGACTTCACCGGCAACGACACCCGCGACCTGAGCTGGCCCGTCGCGGTGTCCCTGGGGGGCGGCCGGCTGGTGGTCGGAGACACCTACCGGGACCGGCTCCAGGTCTGGAACGACTGGCCCACCGAGCTGGGCCAGGATCCGGATCTGGTGCTGGAGGGCCGGCTGGACATCGGGCCGCTGCCTGCGGAGCCCCAGGCCGACACCTTCATCTGGCCCTGGGGCGTCTGGACCGACGGGACCCGGCTGGCCGTGTCCAGCACCGCGATGGGGGTGAATCCCGACGGCTCGATCAGCGGGGGCTGGGTGCTGCTGTGGGAGAGCTTCCCGACCGAGAGCGGGCAGCCGGCCGACGTCGTGCTCTCCGCGGATCGGGGCATGGGGACCCCTCGCGCCTTCAGCACCGACGGGCAGTGGCTCGCCGTGGGGGATCACAACGCCTCGGGCCAGGACCGGCAGCAGGGCTCCTGGGTCTGGGCCGAGTGGCCGGAGGTCAGCGAGACCCCACCGGACACCTTCCTGCTGGAGCCGGACGACGGCGCCCACTGGCTCGCCGGTGCCGGGTCCCGGGACGGGCGAGCGCTGCTGGCTGGTGGCGGTGTGTTCGGCTGGGAGGGTGCGCCGACGACGGAGACCCCGGACCTCACCCTGGACAGCGGGACCTGGGGCTTCCGCGGCGGGGACGGGGTCGACGCGGCCGCGGCCGGGGAGGGAGTCTTCCTGTCCGACCCCGACGCCAACCGGGTCCTGGGCTTCGACGCCTGGCCCGACGCCACAAGCGACACCCCGGACCAGGTGCTCGGAGCCCTCGGGCTGTGGAGCGACGCCCTGGTGATGAGCCAGCTCATCACCAGCCCTGTCCCCGCCACCGACGGCGAGAACCTGTGCGTGGGCGACGGCTACAACCTGGTCCTCCACTGCTGGGAGGGCCTGCCGACGGGGGAGGGAACCCGGCCGGACGTCTCGATCGCCTTGCCGGACGCCGTGCTCGCGCTGGCCATGCACGAGGACACGCTGGTGGCTTCGGGGCCGGTGCGCGGGCTCCAGGTCTGGGACGGGGTGCCCCTGGACGGTCGCCAGGCGGACGCGGAGTGGGGATGGTCCGTGGACGGGGTCGACCTGGGGCCGATCAGCGGCCTGGCCCTGGACGGGAGCTACCTCTACGTGGCCGACGAGGAGGGCTGGCTCCACGGCTTCTCCGGCGTGGCCCAGGGGGCGCCCCGGGAGGCCTTCAGGGAGGCCATCGAGCCGGGCAAGGTGACCCTGTACTCCGACGGGGAGACCCTCGTGGTCACCCATGCCCAGCAGGTCGCCCTCTACGCCGTGGACGAGCTCGTGGGCTCGGCGTCGGCCACCGAGCTGCCGGCCGGGGCCTGGCTCGGTCCCCTGGGCCAGGCCGCGGTGGTCGACGACCGGGTCTTCGTGGTCGACCACGGGGCGCATCGCGTCCTGGCGTGGTCCAGCGTCGAGCTGGCGACCGACGGCGGCGAGGTGTCGGTGCTGCTCGGCGCCAGCGACTGGGACGATCGGCTGCCTCAGCAGTCCGCGGCGGACCTGTTCTGGCCCCGGCTGCTGACCTTCGACGGCGAGACCCTGTGGGTCGCCGAGACCAAGTTCGGCGGGCGGGTGCTGGGGTTCACGGGCACGCCGGAGGGGTGAGCCGACCTGCTCCCGCTGGTCGGCGGCTTGGCGGCCTGGCGTCGGCGATGAACCCACCGAGATGCCCGGCGTGGGCGACCACCTGGTTGGGCTGGTCCTCCGGGCCGAGCCCCGGAGGTGGACGGCCGAGCCCGACAGACCCCTACGTCCCGTCCAGCACGGCTCCGATCTCCTCGACCGGGACGAACCGCACGACCGCCCCACCCCACGGCAGCACTCCCCTGCGTGCCCCTCGGCCGGGGCGCCTCGAGAGCAGGCACACATCCGCCGTCCAGCTCCAGGCGATCGAGCTCTCCACCAACCGCTCCTGGACTCCGGAGCCGGCCTCAGCGGATCCAGATCGCCTGGGCCCCCCCGGGCGTGCCGTAGGTGATCCAGGTCCCCCCCCAGGTCGCCGCCAGGAAGTTGGAGCCATCGCTGCCGCAGAGGGTGAGGCCCTGGTTGGCCCCCGTCGACTGGGAGAAGTCCCAGCCCGAGCCCAGGGAACCGTGGCCGCGGCAGTCCGCGGGTGCTCCGTCCGGGTTGTTCACGGCGCCCACGCCAGCGTCGGTGTAGCTCGCCGGCCCGCCGCACCAGTAGTAGGGCGACTCGCCCCCGTAGAGCAGGTAGCCGGGCTCGCCGAAGGCGATGCGCAGCGACGCGCGGGAGATGGACTCGGACAGGTAGGTCTGGGAGCCGCTGGCGTGGGCCGACAGGCGCAGCTCCGTCCAGTCCCCCTCGTTCAGGTCGAGCCAGCCGAGCCTCGGCGTGGTGTCGAGGCTGGCCTCGTCGGGGGACACGTCGAGCGAAGCCAGGCCCTGCTCCCCGGCCCCGAAGTCCCCCTGGGTGCCGGTCCCAGCGGTGCTGCGCACGAACCCCAGGGTCCAGCCGCCCCCGTCGGTGGTCAGGTCGCACCAGATGGGTGCACTCTCCCCCGAAGGGAGCTCCAGCCAGTAGGCCCCGTCCTCCCCCGAGCCGGCGGTGTCCAGCGCCTCGAGGCAGCTCGACAGGGCACAGTCGGCGCTCTGGCCCTGGCCGTCCAGGGCGAGGCCGTCGCAGTCCTGGTCGATCTCGTCGCAGAGCTCGGGAGCGCCCGGATGGCGGGTGGGATCGCTGTCGTCGCAGTCGCCCCCCGCCAGGGCGAGCCCCTCCGCCAGGGCGCAGGCGGTCGTCGTCTCCCCCCCGACACCGTCTCCGTCGGCGTCGAGGAAGAAGGGGAGCGGATCGGCCACGTCGGGATCCTCGTCGTCCACGAGCCCGTCGCAGTCCTCGTCGCCGCCGCCGCAGAGCTCCGGTGCCTGGGGGTTCACCCAGGGGTCGTCGTCGTCGCAGTCCTGGTCGTCGGCCACCGCACCCTCGCCACAGGCCACGTCGGCGGCCTCGGCGTCGCCGTAGCCATCGCCGTCGACGTCGGGCCGGCAGGAGTCGGAGGGGTCGGCCGGCCCCGAGTCGGTGCCCGGGCCACCGCAGGCGACGCCCACCACGACCAGGGCCAGGCCACGACGACGCCAGCCGAGAGCGAGGGCGCCGAGCCAGGCCCAGGCGCCTCCGCCGGTGCCCGTGGAGCCACAGCCACAGCCCCCCCCACCCAGGCCGCCCGTGTCGTCCGTCCCGGTGTCAGCCCCCGAGTCCTGCCGCACCGGCGCCTCTCCGCGCAGGCCCCAGAGGTCCTGCTCCCAGTCGTCGAGGCGGTTGGGGGCGCCGAAGGTGGACTCGTCGGCGTCGACGTAGTCCGAGGACGTCCGCCGCAGGCCCGGGCCGGGGTCCGCGGCGAGCAGCCCCACCTCGCTACCGTTGATGCCGCTGCTCGGGGAGATGCCCTCCCCGACGGGGCCGAAGCGCACCAGACCGTCCCGGTCCCGGATCGTGAGCTGCCACTCGCGGTGGCTCACCTCGAAGGGCTCCGCCGAGACGTAGCGCCCGGTGCCCTGGGCGCCGGCGCGCAGGTGGAAGCGCCAGTCCCCGCTCGCCGGGTCGTAGGCGGCGTCCTCCGGCAGGTCCTCGGCGACGGTGATCAGGGTGCCGGCCCTCAGCTCCGCGAGCCGCTCATCGTCGGTGAAGACCAGCTCACCCACCGGACCGCTGCGGTCCTGCATCTCGAGGCGCCAGCCGCGCAGGTCGGTCCCCCCCTCGATCACCAGCAGCTCCAGCCAGTCGCCCCCGTTGCCGTCGAGCTCTCCGAGGGCGTCGTCGCCTCGCTCGAGCAGGCGCCCCGGCGCGACGGCGTTCCACTCGTTGAGGACCACCGGGGGGTCCTCGTCGACCTCGACGAAGGCCTGCTCCAGGGGACCCCAGAGCTCGCCGGACCGGACCCGGGCCTGGACGGTGGTGCTGTGGTCGAAGACCAGGCCCTGGGGGGAGTCCGGGCCGAGGGCCTCGGGGGCGACCGCACCTCCAGGGAGGCGTGGATCGCCGCCGTCGAGGCGGACCCAGAGCTGGGCCTCCAGCCCCTCGGGCACCGACGCCGTGCCCACCGAGCCGGGCTCGACGAGACCCTCCGGGACGTCGAGGGACACGTTGGCCGGCCAGAGCCAGCCCGCGTCCCGGACCTGGGCACGCAGCTCGTTGGTCCGGTAGGGGAACCAGTCCAGCAGCAGCCGCTCGCGCTCGGTGTCCCACTCCTCGTCCCGCTGCCACCAGCCACCCCCCCAGCGGGCGGACTCGGCGACGACCGCCTCCTCGATCTGGAGGGAGAGGCGCTCGTAGCGGTCCGCGGCCGCCTCGGCGCCGAGCACGCCGTCCCCGTCGAGGTGGGCGTGGAGCCGATCGGCGAGCAGCATCAAGAAGTCCGGGTGCCCCTCGGCCAGCAGGTGGGCGAAGACGTCGGAGGGACCGGTCTCGTACAGGATGTTGGTCGTCCAGTCGTAGACCAGGCAGATGTCGGAGTCGGAGCTGTGGAAGATGAATCCACCACGGCCGGGCTCGATGGGGCCCGCGGACATCCAGTTGTGCCAGCTATACCAGTCCCAGGCGTTGGCCGCGTAGTAGTTGAGGATCATGTAGTCGAGCAGGTTCTCGACGTTCAGCCAGTCACCGACCGCCTCGTAGTCGCTGGAGAGGGCCTGGACCTGGGCCCAGGCCGCCCCACTCCCGTCCACGGCCGTGCCGCTGTTGATGGTCTCGTAGTCCTCCTCGTCGCCACCGAGGTACTCGGCGAGCATCGCCGCGTTGAAGCGCTCCCGGACGTGGTAGAGCCCGTTGTAGACGCCGTTGAGGTAGAGGTGGCCGTAGCGGCCGTGGGGCACGATGTGGCCCATCTCGAGCTGTGACTCGTCCATCCAGCGGTTCCTCAGGTACTGGCCCTGGGCGCCCAGGTAGAAGACCGAGTCGTGGGAGCCGGACCGCAGCGTGATGGCGTCGTGCTGGTCGGCCGGGGGCACGCCGGTGGCGAAGTCCTCGTAGAGGTCGAGCTCCAGGCGTCCTGGACCGTAGGCGGACCGGAAGTAGAGGCGGATGTTGTTCTTCTCGTAGCTCAGGCTGTGGCCGCCGACGTCGCGGGCGCCACAGGAGACCTGGAGGCTCTCGCCCTCGGGGTCGATCCACTCGAAGGAGATCGCCTGCTCGCTGGTGGTGATCGGGGCCTCGGACACCAGGGACAGGGTCGGCAGCTCGACCAGGGTGCGGGAGATGGCCGGGCCGTAGGTCGCGTCGGCGACCAGGGCCGAGTCCATCACGCTCGACGACAGGACCTGGTCGAGGAAGAGGTAGGTGTGGGTGAGGACCGGCGATGCGGTGCCGTCGGAGGCCACCTCGTAGGCCCGCACCAGGGTGGTGGTGTCGATGGAGATCGGACCGCTCACCGGCGTGGTGGGCAGGGCCGAGCCGAGCCCGTAGAAGACCTCGGCGTCCGGCTCCGACGGGCTCAGGGTGAGCTCGAAGGGCGCCTCGTGGAAGCCCCGCTCGGTGTCGAAGACCGGGCCATCGAGCGCCCAGGCGACGACCGGAAGCAGGAGGAGCACGGGCTCAGTCTCGCCTGCGCAGGCCCCCGACCAGGGCGATCAGGGCGAGCCACGCCGCTCCCCCGGACGGGCCGGTCGCGCAGCCACAGCCACCACCGTCGCCGTCGCCGTCGCCGTCCTCGATCGGGTCCCCGCCACCGGAGTCGTCGGTGCTCGGCGAGCCGGTGTCGTCGGTCGGCGCGGTGCCAGTGTCATCGGTCGGAGTGGTGCCGGTGTCGTCGGTCGGCGCGGTGCCGGTGTCCGTCTCCGTGTCGCAGCCGAAGTCCTCGCCGCTGCAGTCCTGGTCGACGCCGTCGCAGGAGTCGTCGACCGCGTCGGGGTGCACGCCAGCGTCGGCGTCGTTGCAGTCGTTCTCGTTCTCGGTGAAGGAGTCGCCGTCCTCGTCGACCTCGTCGGGGTCGTAGCTGCCGAGGGTCCAGGTGTCCCAGACCGTGCCATCGTCCTCGACCGCGGAGACCGTCACCAGCCCGCCCTGGATCTCCACCAGGAGGTAGTGCTTCATGACCTTGGCCTCGGCCCGCCACCAGCCACCCTCGTAGTCGGCGCCGTAGCCCAGGGCGGCGATCGCGGCCCAGATCACCCAGTTGACCTCCAGGTACTCGCCGACGGTGGTCTCGGGGTCCATGCCCAGCCACCCGAGGATCTCGTCCAGGCCGTCCACGAAGTCCCCGGGGGCGCCCGGGGCGCCGCCACCACCGGACACCACGTAGGTCACGCCGCCGGTCAGCGCCGGGTCGGAGCGCTCGTAGTGGTGGTCGTGGCCGTTGAAGACCGCGTCGACGCCGTAGGTCTCGTACAGCGGGCTGAGCCAGGTCCGGGGCTCCTCCCAGTCCTCGACGTCGAAGACCCCGTGGGCACCCGAGGTGAACGGCGGGTGGTGGTGGAAGGCGAAGGTGTGCTGGATCGCCGGGTCGGCCTGGGCCGCCGACAGCTCGGCCTCCAGCCAGGTGTGCTGCTCCGAGCCCGCCACGTAGTCGTCGTTGGTGTCGACCACCACGAAGCGCGAATTGCCGAAGGTGAAGGCGTAGTAGGCCTCGGGCATCGGGCTGTCGTCGGGCAGGGCGAAGTACTGGGTGTAGAGCGAGTCGTTCTCCACGTCGTCGTGGTTGCCGGCCACCGGGTAGAGCGGGGCCACGGCCATCAGCTCCCGCTCGATGTCGAAGAAGTCCTGCCACTGGGAGCTGTCGCCCCCGTCTTCGACGAGGTCGCCGGTGTTGAGGTAGAGGTCGGGGGCTCCCACCGAGCCCAGGAGCTGGTCGACGACCACCTGGTGGGCGTCGGTGTCGGTGCGGGTGTCGCCGACGATCACGAAGCGGAAGGGCTCCTCGTCGTGGGGCGCGGTGGCGAAGGTGGCGGCGGCGGGCGTCTCGCCACCGCTGGTGACCTGGTAGTGGTAGACCTTGGAGCGCTGCAGCCCCGTCAGCTCCACGTGGTGCAGCGTGCCCGAAGGGCTCGTGGCCGTCAGGCCCATGCCCGGCGTGAGGCCGTAGGCGACCTCGCCGGTGGTCTCGTTGTCGGTCTGCCAGGCGACGGTGATCGAGTCCGGCGTGGCCTGCTGGAGGAAGGGGCCCTTGACGATACCGGCCGTGGCGGACGGGGACAGGGCGGCCAGGAGGAGGGGGCTGAGCATCTTGGCTCCGGGCGAGAGACGGTGCCTGGGCGAGTATTGTGTTCCAGATGCCCGCGAGGGGTGGTGAAGAGTTGGGCAGGGCCCCGGGAAGCCCGCACCTGCAGGTCCGACCGCGCTACCAACTTGATTGGGCATATTATTGCGCATACCTGTATGTACTGGACCTATTTAGCACCTTTTTACCCCTTGACGGGATATGCTAATATTGAGTAGTTTTCTGCTCGAACCAGCCGACGATCACCAATACGCGTAGAATATCGCTCACTATGAAGCTCAAGACCACCTCCGACGACGAGATCCAGCGCGAGCTGGGGCGCCGCCTCCGACGAGCCCGCCTCCAGCGCAACCTGACCCAGGCCCAGCTCGCCGAAGCGACCGGGCTCTCCCGGCGCACCGTGACCAACGCCGAGTCCGGCCGCGGGGCCACCCTGGGGACCCTGATCGCCCTGCTCCGCGGCCTCGGGGCCCTGGAGCAGCTCGACGCCCTGCTGCCGGACCCCGGCCCGAGCCCGATCGCCCTGGCTCGTCTGGCGGGGCGGCGCCGCCAGCGGGCGACGGGTCGCCGCGGTGGCAGCCCCTCCCGCCCGAGCCCCTGGTCCTGGCCGGATGAGTGAGCGGACCCCGGTGGTCCGGGTGCAGCTCTGGGGAGCCGACATCGGGGCCGTGGCCTGGGACCCCGCCCGCGGGCTCGGCGCCTTCGAGTACGAGCCCGCCTTCCTGGAGAGCGGCATCGAGCTGGCACCGCTGAAGATGCCCCTGGCCCGGGCCATCTACACCTTCCCCGAGCTGCCGAGGTCCACCTTCCGGGGCCTGCCGGGCCTGCTGGCCGACGCCCTGCCGGACCGCTTCGGCGACGCCCTCATCGACCAGTGGCTCGCCCGCCAGGGCCGGGACCGCGCCTCCTTCACCCCGGTCGAGCGTCTGGCCTACGTGGGCCGCCGGGGCATGGGCGCCCTGGAATTCCGCCCCTCGCTGCGCAGCCCCCGGGAGGGGGCCCACCCCCTGGCGCTCGATGCCCTGGTGGACCTGGCCAACCGGGTCCTGTCCGCCCGGGGCGAGCTGGACACCCAGCTCGACGCCGACGGCCTGGAGGACATCCTGCGGGTGGGCACCTCGGCCGGCGGTGCCCGGGCCAAGGCGGTCATCGCCTGGAACCCGGAGACCCGCGAGGTCCGCTCCGGCCAGCTCGCGGCCCCGCCCGGCTTCGAGCACTGGCTGCTCAAGTTCGACGGGGTCCGGGCCAACCGGGACAAGGAGGCCCTCGCCGATCCCCTGGGCTACGGCCTGGTCGAGCTCGCCTACAGCCGGATGGCCCGCCGGGCCGGCCTGGCGATGGCCCCCTGCGAGCTGCTCCGGGAGGGAGGACGGGCCCACTTCATGACCCGGCGCTTCGACCGCACGTCCACCGGGGGCAAGCTCCACATGCAGTCGCTGTGCGCCCTGGGACACCACGACTTCAACCACGCCGGGGGGACCGCCTACGAGCAGGCCCTGGCGCTGATGGGGGCGCTGGGGCTGCCCCGCAGCGACCTGCTACAGCAGTTCCGGCGCATGGTCTTCAACGTGGTCGCCCGCAACCAGGACGACCACACCAAGAACATCGCCCTGCTGATGGACCGCCGCGGCCGCTGGTCGCTGTCCCCCGCCTTCGACGTCACCTGGGCCCACAACCCCCGCGGCGACTGGACCCACCAGCACCAGATGTCCCTCGACGGCAAGCGCGACGGCTTCGTGCTGGAGGACCTGCTGGCCGTGGGGCGGACCTGCGGTGTCCGGCGCCGGGAGGTCCGCCGCATCCTGGACGAGGTCTGCGCCGCGGTGCGCCTGTGGCCGGACCTGGCCGGCGAGCTGGGCCTGGCGCCGGAGCGCATCGCGGCGATCGCCGCGACCCACCGCCTGGAGCTGGGGGAGCGGGGCTGACCGCCTCAGGGCAGCGCCACCGTGGCCCCTGCCCCCTCCCAGCCCGCGGGCACCGCCCTCACCCACTCCCGCCAGAGGCCCTCGCTGTCCGGTCCGGTGAGGGGGTCGAAGGTCGGAGCGGTGGCACCAGCCAACACCCTCAGGCGATCGTCGGCCTCCAGGCGCAGGAAGGGCACCTCCGACGCGGCGAGCGCCGCCAGGCCCTCCAGCCCCGCCGCGTCGCCCTGCCGGACCAGGGCCGTGGCCAGCAGCAGCCTCAGGGAGGGGTCCTCCTCCAGGGCCAGGGCCTCCCGCAGGGCCGCGACGTCGCCCAGCTCCGACCGGTAGTGCCGCTCCCGGGCCCCCGGGTCCTGGTCGGCCAGGTCCGGGGCGGCGTGGTGGTGGTGGTCCTCTTCGTGCTGCGCCTCGGCGTGCTCGGCCCGCCAGGCCGGCGAGGTGCGGGAGAAGGCGCCCAGGACCGCGCCCAGCACCAGCACGCCGCCCAGGAGCCGCCCGGCGAGCCGCCAGGGCCGGGGGCTCCGACGCAGGGCGTGGGCGGCCAGGGCCACCAGCAGGCAGAGGCCCAGCAGGACGACGATGACCGGACCGGCGGCGTGCTCGTAGCTGACGCCCACGCCGAGCACCGAGACCGGCACCACGACGCCGCAGGCCAGCGCCAGCCGACCCCCCAGCCCGTCGGCGAAGAGCCGCGCGATCACCGCCGGGATGACGAGGAAGCTGAAGATCAGCAGGACCCCGGCGACGGGCACCATCGAGGTGAGCACGAAGCCGAAGGTCAGGTAGAAGAGCATGTCCCAGCCGCCGATGGCCCGCCCCTCGGCCACCGCCTCGGCCGGGCGGAAGCTCACCTGGAGCAGGCGCTCCCGCACCAGGTAGTGCACCCCCAGCACCAGCCCGGCCACCGCCGCGATCGAGCCGATCTCGGCCCAGCGGACCCAGACGACGTTGCCGACCATCAGGTGCTGGAGCTTCTCGGCGCCGTGGGGGTCGGACGCCAGCTCCAGGACCAGGGCCGCCCCGCCGGCCGTGACCGCGTAGGCGATGCCGATGATCGCCTCCTGGGGCACCCGGTCCTCGAAGTGTCGCGCCAGGGAGAAGCACAGCGCCCCCACCGCCGTGAACACGACCGAGAGGGCATAGGCGGTCGGCGCCGAGGGCTCGTGGCCCAGGTAGACGGCACAGGTCGTGCCCAGGGCCGCGACCTGGGCCAGGGCGAGGTCGACGAAGATCACGCCGCGCTGGAGCACGTGCAGCCCGAACCAGGCCAGGGGCAGGGCCACGACGAGGCACGCCGCCACGGGGGCCACCATCCAGTGCAGGTCCACCACCTACAGGGTCCCCAGGATGGCGTCGAGCAGTGCCAGGGGCCCGCTCGCCGCGGGCAGCGCCCCCACGTCGCCCGGCAGGCGGGCCACCCGGGCCCCGGTGCGCTCGGCGAGCGCCCGGGCGAGGCGATCGTCGTAGTAGACCGTGACGCCGATCCAGGTGACGCCAGCCGCCTCCATGGCCCGGGCCAGCTCGTCCCGGTGGGCGGCGCTGGGAGCGATGCCCGGCCGGTCCTCGACGTAGCCGACCACCCGCAGGCCGTAGCGATCGACGAGGTAGGCCCAGCTCTGGTGGTAGAAGACCACCGGGCGCCCGACGAGGTCGGCGTGACGTCCCAGGCTGCCTCCCAGCCTCGGGTCGAGCCCCTTGCTGGCCAGGAAGTCGTGGAGCCGACCGGCGCGGGCGAGGCGCTCCAGCAGCTCCCCACCCATGAAGTCCACCAGGTCCTGGCCGAAGGCCCAGACGTAGACCTCCTGCCGGAAGGCTGCCGCCCGCCGGGAGTAGGCCTCCCCCCGCGCCGGGTCGACCCGAGCGAGCCCGGCGGCGATGTTGTCCGCCACCTGGGGCAGGTTGAGGGGATCGAGCCACACGTGGGGGTTGCCCTGGGGGTGGAGGTCCCCCTGGGCGCGGGTCAGCTCGGCGGGCACCTCCAGGCGGGGCACGCCGTCCGAAGCCTTCACGTAGCCCGGTCGACCGGGCCGGATGTCGGGGTTGCCGGCACCGTCCAAGAGCCGGCTCGACCACAGCTCCAGGTTGAGGCCGTTCTCGACGTAGAGGTCGGCCCGGCCGACCCGGGCCATCAGGGCCGGCGTCGGCGAGAGGTAGTGGGGGTCCTCCTGGGGACGCACGAGCACCGTGACCTGGGCGTCGGGGGCGAGGTCCTGGGCGACGGCGCCGTAGACGGGCAGGGTGGCGACCACCTCCAGGGCGAGGGCCGAGCCGACCCACAACAGCAGCGCGATCATCGGTTCACCCAGTAGGGCTCGACGGGGTGGGAGCCCCAGACGAAGGTGAGCTGGAGCTGGGCCAGCCAGGTGTCGTCTTCGAGACCCAGCGAGGCTCGGAGACGGAGGAACTCGGAGGTGTAGTAGGAGGCGTCCAGCTCGAAGCCCCGCTCCCCGTCCAGCCAGTCGACCCGGCCTCCCAGGTAGAAGGGACGGCTGGGCTGGACCTGCAAGGCGGCGAAGCCCCCCCGCCGGCCGTCGGAGGCGGCCAGGACCTCGGCCATGAGCATCGCCGAGCGCCAGGAGGAGCCCCTCCAGCGGGCCATCAGGTCGGCACCCAGGACCCGTTCGCTGCCGCGGCCCGTGCCCGAGGCGCCCAGGGCGACCTCGAAGGCCTCGACCTCGGCGAAGGCCTCGCCGCGCCCCAGCCAGCCCGGCGCGACGGTCTCGGCGTGGAAGGGGGTCCCGGCGAGGGCCCCAGCGGTCGCGGTCAGGGCCAGCGGCAGCCCCAGGCGGGGGCGCCAGGAGGCCACCACACCGGTGTCGGCGTAGCCCTCCTCGCCGAGCAGCTCCCGGATCACCAGCGGCTCGCCGGTCCAGGGCAGGTCGTGGGGGTGCTGGCGGTTGGTGATGCCGAAGGGCAGCCGGAAGAGACCCGCCTGGGCGGAGAGACCCGCCGGCAGGGCCACCAGCTCGACGTAGACCTCCTCGGCGACCACCGCCCAGTCGGCGTGGCCGTCGTCTTCGGAGGGCTCGCCCCCCCCCGTGTCCTCCACGGCGTGTCCCCCCAGCGGCGACTCCTGCTCGAAGGCCATGACAGCCACGGCCTTGGCGTAGGGGTCCACGTCGGCCCGCAAGTCCAGCTCCAGGGACCGGATCCAGGGTCCGGAGGCCTCGCTGACCGCGCCGTCGTGCAGGCCGACGCTCCAGAAGCCGTCGCCGAAGGCCGTCAGGCCCGGGTTGAAGGCGCCGGCACGCGCCGGGACCGCGGGTGCAGGCGGTGGCGCCGTGGCCGCCGCGGCCTCCGCCTCTCGCAGGAGGTCGTCGAGGGCGGCCTGCTCCTGCGCGGCCTCCAGCTCGGCGATCCGAGCCTGGAGCTCCTGGAGCTGGACTTCGAGGTCTGTCGGGGACTCGGACGCCGGCTCGGCGTCCTCTACAGTGGCCTCCTGGGCCCGGACCGGGGCCACCAGGAGCGCCAGGCAGGTGGCCAGCACGGCGACACCTCCATGAGCGGGGGACGAAGGGCGGACGGCGATCGCCGGCCGCGGCTTGCGGGTCGCTCAGGAGGTCGGGGGCGAGGTCTTGGGGTCGAAGCGCAGCGGCGGGGCTCGCGGGCCCCAGGCAGGGGCCCGCGCCACGGCCTCGGGGAGCACCGCGGGAGTGGGGGCACCCACCGCCTGCGGGTGGACCGCGTGCTCCTCCACGGTCTGGGAGAGCAGGCAGCCGTGGTCGTGGTCGTCGTGGGCGGGGGGGGCTCGAACCTGGACGACGTCGGCGGCCCCGTCGGTGCTCCCGGCCAGCTCCACCAGCTCGCCGTGCTCGACGCAGCGCACGTGGGCGACCTCGATCGCGTGGACCAGGCCCGCGGTCAGGCCCCCGACCCAGCTCAGCAGGCCGAGGAGGAGGGCGGCGTGGGCGAGACGACGACGCACGGGAACGACGCGATTGTGACCGATCGCCTCCAGCCGCGTCAACCAGCGCCTACCGCCCCAGCACCCGCTCCAGCGCCCCGGTGAATTCCGGCATCGCCGGATCGAAGCCCTCGGCCATGCTCCAGGCGAGCTTGCCGTGCTTGTCGAAGAGCCAGGTGACCGGGATGTTGGTCACCCCATGCGCCCGGGCGAAGTCCTCGCCGCCCTCCTGGCAGACCGGGTAGGGCAGCTCGAACCGGGCGACCATCTCCCGGACGGCCGGCTCCCGGCTCCTCAGGTCCACGCTGATGCCGACGATGGCCAGGTCCGGGTGCCGGCGGGCCAGCTCGGCGAGCTGGGGCAGCTCCTCGACACAGGGAGCACACCACGACGCCCAGACGTTGACCAGGACGGGACGGCCCTCGTAGTCCTCCAGGGCGAGAGGCTTGCCGTCGAGGGTGGTGCTGCGGAAGCCGGGCAGGGTCTCGGGCGCCGTCGTGGCGCCAGGGGCCAGCACGACGGTCCTGACCTCCAGCGGCGGCAGCCCGGCGATGGGCACCACGGCGGTCTCGATCCGGTGCTGGCCCTGCTCGCCAGGGCGGGTCCAGGCGGCCAGCAGCGCATCGCCGACTCGCACCAGGCGCGGGAAGCCGGAGGCCAGGCTGGCGGAGGTCCTCCCCAGCTCGTGGGGATCGCCCAGGCGACCGTCCCGGTGCAGGCGGCGGACCCGCACCACGGCCTCGTCGCCCTCCTGGTCCATCCAGCTCACCGCCGCCTCCTCGGACGAGAGCAGGGCGATGTCGACGCGACCGATCACGTCGGTGCCGTCCACGAAGAGGGGCGCACCGATGCCTCCCTCCAAGACGAAGGCCGCCTGGACCCGCGGCGTGTCGTCGCCGGCGGTGTACCAGGCCGCCACGGCCGCCTCGGGGCTGCCGTCGACGGCGGGTCCGTTCAGGGGACAGCCCCTGACCTCCCAGCCATCGCTAGGGCCGGGGATGACCTCGCCGCCCAGCGACAGGGTCACGTCGCGGACCTCCTCGTCGGAGCGGTCCCGCCAGGCCGCCACCAGGCCGTCCGGACCCATCGCCGCGTCGGTGCTACAGCAGTCGCAGGTCCGGGGGTCGACCAACGTGGAGGGTGCGATCCGGGTCCCGACGGTGGTGGTGCGCAGCGCCGTGGGCCCCCCGTCCAGAGTGGCCCGTCCGTCCAGCCACCAGGCCCGGACCCCCTCGGGCACCGCCACCATCGACACGAAGCCGTGCTCGGACGCGGAGAGGTCCTCGTGGAGCCAGCCCAGCTCCGACCACCGGCCACCGCCGTTGGTCGAGCGGGCGATGCGCACGCCAGAGCCGCCCGAGTCCTCGATGCGCTCCAGCCAATGGGCGTAGAGCGCTCCGTCGCCGCCCTGGACCGCCGACGGGAAGTCGGCCGGGTTCGCCAGGACCTCCGAGCCCCGCGCCAGGGTCACCGGCTCGCTCCAGGTGCCGTCGAAGCGGGCGAACCTCACGGCGTGGCCGTCGGACTGCCAGGGCCAGAAGGCCTCGTGGGGCTCGAGCCAGGTCGCCAGCACCTCGTCGCCCCGCAGGCTCAGCGACGGCCAGGCGTGGCCGCCTTCGGCCGGCCACGGGGGCAGGGCCTCGCCTCCCATCGCGACCGGCAGCGCGAGCAACAGTGCGAACATCGACAACCCTGCTGGCGGGGCAGCACTCTACTCCGATACCCGCTCCGGCATGTCTGACGTGCTGTCCAAGCTCCTGGAGATCCTCCAGCTCGAGCGCATCGAGCAGAACCTCTTCCGCGGCCAGAGCCAGGATCTCGGGTGGGGCCGCCTCTACGGTGGCCAGGCCGTGGGCCAGGCGCTGTCTGCGGCGGGCCAGACCGTGCCCCCGGAGCGGGTGGTGCACTCCGTCCACGGCTACTTCCTGCGCCACGGGGACCCGAAGCGCCCGATCGTCTACACGGTGGACCCGATCCGGGACGGCCGCAGCTTCACCACCCGGCGGGTGGTCGCGATCCAGGGAGGTCAGCCGATCTTCCACCTCTCGGCCTCCTTCCAAGCCCAGGAAGAGGGCCTCGACCACGCCGACGAGATGCCCGACGCCCCCGAGCCGGAGGGCCTGCGCAGCGAGCAGGAGCTCGGGCGGCGCTACCTCTCGCGGCTGCCCCCCGAGCTCCTGGCCCAGATCCCCCCCGGTCTGCGGGAGCGGGCCCTGTCCGAGCGACCGATCGAGATCCGACCGGTGGAGCCGATGGACCCGGTGATGCCCGACGTGCGCCCCCCCCACCGCCAGCTCTGGCTGAAGGCATCGGGACCGCTGGACGGCGTCGTCGATCACGTCCACCGCTACCTGCTGGCCTATGCCAGCGACTTCCACTTCCTGGTCACCTCGATGCAGCCCCACGGCGTGTCCTGGCTCACGCCCGGCCTCCAGGTGGCGAGCCTCGACCACGCCATGTGGTTCCACCGGAGCTTCCGCATCGACGACTGGCTGCTCTACGACATCCGCAGCCCCTCGGCGAGCGGGGCGAGGGGGCTGGTGGAGGGCCGCTTCTTCCGCCGGGACGGGACGCTGGTGGCGTCGACGGTGCAGGAGGGGCTGATCCGGGATCGGCGCTGATCAGGACCTCTGCCGGCGAGACGCCTCCCGGGCTCGGGCCAGGCCCGCATCGACCTCGGCGTCAGCGATGGCCTCCTCGCGCAGTCGCGAGACCAGGGCTTCGACCTCGACCTGGCCTCCCGGGGTGCCCTCGGGTCGGGCCAGGTCCAGGTGCAGGGCGTGGAACTGGTGCAACAGCGTGCGCTGGCGGGCCTCGAGGCGAGCGACGGCCGTCGAGGCGTCCTGCCAGGCTTCGATGCGGGCGGCGATGGCCTCCACCTCCGCCCGGTAGACCTCGGAGTCCGAGGGCTCGGTGGACGCCTCGAGCCGACCACGGGCCTCCTGGAGCTCCCGGCGGAGCGTCTCGCCGATCCCCAGGTCCGCCCCGCCCACCAGGCGACACCGCGCCGCGTGCAGGGCCTCGGCGGCCTGGGTGAGGGCGGCGGCGTCGATCCGGTCCCCCCCGACCGCCCCCAGCTCCGAGATGGCCTCGGCCGCCTCTTCCAGGAAGCCCAGCTCCGTCTCGGCCGCCACGTCCGGCGCGACCGGCGTGGCCACCTCGGGGAGGGGGTCGGTGGCGCGCTCGCGCAGGACCGACAGGGTGCGCGCCCCGTGAGCCACCAGGACGAGGAGCCAGAAGATGGCCCAGGTCGGAGAGCCCCCGTCCAGGGTCAGGAAGCCGACCACGCCGACGAAGGCGGCGAGGTGCCACAAGAAGCCGTTGCGAGCCCGCTTGCGACCCGCATCGCTCGCGCGACCCTCGAAGGGGACCTCCTCGGCGAAGACCGGCCACTCGTGCAGGGGCTTCCAGGTGGCCACGCCTTCGGGCCGGGCGAGCTCGACACCGCTCAAGGCGCTGCGACGGAGCTGCGAGCGGAGCCTGTCCTCCTCCATCGCCCGCGTCTTGTCGCCGTCCTGGATGTGCCACAGCGGCATGTCCGCCTCCCCGCGACGAGTCTACTCCCGTCAGGACCCGGCGCGACCCTGCCCGCAGTCATGCCCCAGGGCGTCTGGGTCGGCGAAGAAGACCAGCTCCAGCCTCTCGCGGCCTTCGCGCCCGTCGGAGTCCGTGGCCGTGACGGTGACCTGGACCTCGCGATCACACAGGATCTCGCCCAGGTTCTTGCCTTGGTGCTCCGGGATGTCCCGCACGTCGAGCCGCTCCAGGCGAAGCCAGGCGTCGCCACAGCAGGACCCCTCTGCGACGGGGACGAGGTGGACCGTTTCCGCGACGTCGGTCAGGGTCGTGGACGTGTCCACATCCACCAGCTCGACCCGCAGCTCGACCTGGTCGCGGGTGTGGCAGACCCGTGGGAAGAGCTGGAGCTCCCAGCCGTACTGCGGCGTGTACCCGATGGGGAGTGGGCCGCTGGGCGTGAGCTCGACAGGATCGCTGGTGCCCCCCCGGAGCTCGACCGCCGCGGCGTCCAGGCAGCAGGTCTCGTCGATGCCGCCGACCCCTCCGGTGTCCACGTCGACGAGGCACTCCGACCCCGTCGACCCGGAGTCCGTGGAGACCGGGTCCGAGTCGGTTCCCGTGACGGTCGCGTCCGATCCAACCGAGCAGCCGAGCGCCAGCAGCGTCCACAGCACGTGGGCACCATAGCCCGGTTCCCGGCGTCAGGCGGCGCTGATGTCGACCTTGTGGCGGGCCTCGGCCAGCCAGCTCACCAGGTGCGGCGGGGGCCGGACGAGGCGGACACCGGCGATCTTGAAGCCGCGCTGCCCGGGGTCACTGCGCACGTTGGTCACCACGATCTGGGCGCGGCAGGGGACCATGCCCGGCGCCAGCAGGTAGGCCGTGAAGGCCCGACCGACCTTCAAGACCAGCTCTCCCGCCAGGTAGCGGAACGAGAGCCCTCGCCTGGAGACATCGACGACACGCAGGGCCAGCGGACGACCATCGTCGTTGATGTGGACCCGGACGCCCTTGTCGTCCTGGAGGGGCTCCCGCAGCTCCATGCGGTGTTCCTGGATCTGGACGACGGCCGGGAAGCGCAGCCTCAGAGTCGCGTCCTCGGAGACCTGACCGATGGTGGTGTAGAAGGCGATCTGGTCGTAGGCATCGTCGAGGGTGACGTGGACCGGGGTCCCAGCCTGCAGGGCGCCCACCGAGCACTCGGGGTCGTTCAGCACCACGGGGAGGCAGAGGCCCTCGTCGGCATTGCCCACCACGCCTTCGAGTCGCACCCCTCCCGGCGCCTTGATCCGGGCGGGACGGCCGCCCGCGGGGGCGCGCAGCAGCCGCGCTTCGATCGCCACCTGACTCGCCAGGGTCACCCGCAAGACCACCTCGCCCTCTCTCCGGGTGAACGGATCGGATCGGGAGGAAGATGAGCCCTTTGCCGCAGACGGCGGCGCGGGCGCGGAATAGCAGCTCAGGGTGTCCACTCCTCTCGGCCCCTTCGACCTCCTGGAGCGCATCGGCGCTGGCGGCATGGGTGAGGTCTGGCGAGGGGTCCACCGGGTCGGCTCGGTGCCGGTCGCGGTCAAGGTCCTCCGGCCAGCGCTGAGGCGCAACAGCAAGCTGGTGACGGCCTTCCGCAACGAGGTGCGACAGGTCGCCAAGCTCGAGCACCCGGGCATCGTGCTGGTGCTCGACTACGGGACCGTGTCGGAGCAGACCCAGGAGGCCAGCGAGGACAACCTGGTCGCGGGAAGCCCCTACCTGGCCATGGAGTACGCCTCGGCCGGAGCCCTCGACGAGGCGCTCACCGACATCTCCTGGACCGCGCTGCGCACGATCCTGCTCTCGGTGCTGGATGCCCTGGCCCACGCCCACGCCCGCGGCGTGCTCCACCGGGACATCAAGCCAGCCAACGTCCTGCTGGCCAGCATCGAGGACCTCCGTCCCGGCATCAAGCTCACCGACTTCGGCATCGCCCAGGCCCTCCGGGATCCGCTGGAGGAGGACCCGATGCAGGGCTTCGGCACCCCGGAGTACATGGCGCCGGAGCAGGTCCTGGGCGAGTGGCGCAGGCAGGGTCCCTGGACCGACCTCTACGCCCTCGGCGCGGTGGCCTGGCAGCTCTGCACCGGCAAGGTGATGTTCCAGCACAACAGCCCGATGGAGATCGCCCGGGCCCAGATCCAGGACGAGCTGCCCGACTTCGCGCCGCTCGTCGACGTGCCGGACGGCTTCGAGGAGTGGATCCGCCGTCTGTTGGCGAAGAACCCGGAGCATCGCTTCCAGTTCGCAGCCGATGCCGCCTGGGCCCTCCAGGACCTGGGGCGGATCGCCCCGACCGCCTCGCGGCGCAGCGCGGCGGTCGCGGCGCCCCAGAGCGGCGGCTCCCAGAACACCTGGCTGCTGGACGAAGCCGATCGCGACGATCCGGACCTGCTGGCGACCGGCTTCGCCGACTCCGACATCGCCCCTTCGACGGCGCCGCCGATCCCCGAGAGCTGGCGTCCCCCCGAGGCCCTGCGCCCACCGCCGCGTCTGGCCGGCGCGGGCCTGGGGCTGTTCGGGATGCGACCGGTCCCCCTGGTGGGCCGGACCCGCGAGCGGGATCGCATCTGGCGCTCGCTGCGCAACGCCAACCGCACGGGCCGACCGCGCGCGGTCCTGTTGCGGGGCCCGGCCGGCATCGGCAAGACCCGCCTGGCCTGGTGGATCGCCGACCGGGCCCACGAGGTGGGCGCCGCCCGGGTGCTCTGGGCCACCCACAGCCCCCTGCCGGGACCGGCGCACGGCGTGGGGCGCATGATCGCCCGGCACCTGCGCTGTGTGGGGCTGTCGACCGATGGGCTGCACAAGCGCATCGGGCAGCTCGGGGGCGAGCTCGGCATCGGCGACCAGGCCGAGCGCGAGGAGCTGGCACGCTGGCTGTTGTCCAGTCCGGGCGCCGACCAGCCCTCCGGCCGCTATGGCCCCCGGCCCCTCCAGCCCCGGGAGCGCTACGGCCTCGTGGTCCGCTTCCTGGAGCGCCTGGGCGCGGATCGCCCCGTGATCCTCGTGCTCGACGACATCCAGTGGGGCGCCGACGCCCTGGCGTTCCTCGCCCACCTGCTCTCTCAGGACCGGGCCCGTCGCCTGCCGGTGCTGGTGCTGATGGCCTGCCGCGAGGAGGCCCTGGCCCCGCGCGTGGTGGAGTCCCGGCTCGTCAAGCAGCTCGAGGAACGCCGAGACGTCACGACCTTCACGCTCGGGGCCCTCGGGCGCCGAGACCGGCGGGCGCTGGTGCGGCACCTCCTGGCCCTGGACCACGAGCTCGCCAGGGACCTCGACCGGCGCACGGCCGGCAATCCCCTCTTCGCCGTCGAGCTGGTCGGCGACTGGGTCCGTCGCGGTGTGCTCGAGCTCGGCGACGACGGCTTCCGGCTCGAGGCGGGGGAGCGGGCGCGGCTGCCCGATGACATCCACGTGGTCTGGAAGGGCTGGGTCTCCCAGGTCCTGGACTACCAGCCCACCGGCGCCCGAGACGCTCTGGAGGTGGCGGCCGCCCTCGGCCTCCAGGTGGACGAGGTCGAGTGGACCCTGGCCTGCCGCGAGCGGGGCGTGAAGGTCCCGGAGTACCTGCAGGACGCCCTCTTCGCGACGCACCTCGCGGAGCCCACCGACGGGGGCTGGGCCTTCGTGCACGAGATGCTGCGCGAGAGCGTGGAGCGGGAGTCGATCGACGCCGGGCGCTGGCGACGGGTCCAGCTCGCCTGTGCAGCGATGCTCGGCCGCCGCCAGCGGACCCGGGGCAACAGCGCACGGCTGGGACACCACCTGCTGGTCGCCGGCCAGAAGGAGGACGCCCTGTCGCCGCTGTTGGCCGGTGTCCAGGAGTGCATCCTGTCCGGGGACTACCCGGCGGCCTGGGAGCTCCTCGAGCAGCGCTCCCGGGTCATCGAAGCCCTCCGGCTGCCACCGGATGACCGACACCGCGGACAGGGCGTGGTGGAGCAGGTCCGCATCCACATCGGCCGCGGCGAGTTCACCGAAGGGGAGGCGCTGGCGGTCAAGGGCGTCGAGCTGGCCCGCCGCCACGAGTGGTCGTCGATCCAGTGTCGCTGCCAGCGCTACCTCGGCATGCTGGCCGAGAAGCGAGGCGATCTCGCGCGGGCCGAAGGGGAGTTCCGCGAAGCCCTGGCCCTGGCGAGGGAGTTCAGGTACCCGGAAGAGGAGGCGGCCTGCCTGGAGCACCGGGGCTCGATCCGGCGCACCATCGGGGACCGGGAGGGGTCGCTGCGCTACCTGGAGCGGGCTCGCCTGCTCTACGAGCGCCTGGGCGACCGCCACGGCACGGCCAACTGCCTCAAGGAGATCGGCGGCACCCTGGTGACCCTCGGGGAGCCCACCGAGGCGGCCGAGATCCTCCAGGCAGCCGCCGATCAGCACCAGGCCCAGGGCAACCCGTCGGGACGGGCGGAGTGCCTGAACGGCCTGGGCGAGGTCCACCGCCGGCTGGGCGACCTGGGGGCCGCCGAGGAGGCCTACCGGGAGGCCTTCGAGCTGATGGACCGGGCCGAGGCAGGAGCCCGCATCTACCCCCAGGTCAACCTGGGCCTGGTGCTCGTGCTGCGCGGCGAGGCCCTCAAGGCGCGCAGCGTGCTCCGCGCGGCGCTGAAGGACGCCGAGGCCTCCGACCAGAGGGTCGTCCAGGCCTGGGTGCACAGCGTGATGCTCCAGCCCCTCGCCGAGCTGGGGGCCTGGAAGGCCTTCGACACCCACGTCCGCAAGGCCCGAGCGCTCATCGCCCAGACGGGCCTGGTGGACCCCGACGTGGCGTCGGTGGCCGCCACGGCCTCGACGGTCGCGGAGGCTGCGGGACATCGCGAGCGGGCCCGCCGTGTCTCGGCCCTGGCCGAGGCCCAGGCCCGGGGGCTGGAGCAGGACTGATCACCGCGGCGCCTCGAACCGCAGCCAGCCCCGGTAGTGCCGCGCCCACCAGTCGAAGAAGTCCCCCGGGTCGGGCCCGGCGATCATCCAGCGGTAGGCCTCGTCGGTGATGACCCGACCGCTCCTCTGGTCGCGGACCTGGACACCCTCGGGCCCGAGCCGGGCGGACCAGGCGGCGTCGAAGGCCCAGGAGCCGGCGTTGACGTACTGGCCTCCCGTGCCCGACACGACCCCCGGGAGGTGGGTGTGGCCGCAGACCAGCACCCGGTGGGAGCCCCGAACGAGGTGCTCGAGCGCGGGCTCGAAGAGCGCGTGGGCGTCGCCCCAGACCGAGCGCGACCAGTAGGTGATGAAGGCCTCGCAACGCCGAGCCTGGTGCGGGCGATCGAGGTGCCTCAGGACCCGGGCCAGGCGGCGCAGGCCGTGGCCGAGCAGGGAGCCGAGGCAGTGGCAGGCCCGGTTCTGCCAGGTGTCGTGCTCCCACAGCGGCACCCGGAAGCGGAAGCGCAACAGACGCTCGCCGAGGTGGTGCACCCAGGTCTCCCAGGCGTGGGCCCGACGCTCCGGGTGGCAGTAGCGATCGAGCTGGTGGCCGTGCATCGCCAGCACGTCGCCACAGGTCAGCTCCACGCAGGAGCGGGCCCGGGGGAAGAGGGCCTCGTAGTCCACCCGCCAGTCGTGGTTGCCGCGCACGAAGACGACCTGGACCGTGCGGCTGAGGCGCTCGATGGCCTCGCAGACCTCGGGGTGGGCCCGGGCGATGCGCTTCGTGCTCCAGGCCTGGGGCACGTCGAAGGCATCGCCCATGAAGACCACCGCGTCGCAGTCCGTGCTCCAGGCCTCGAGGGAGCGGACCAGCAGGGGGTCCTTGTCCCCGAAGGCGTCGTTGCTCGCCCCGTCTCCCAGGTGCAGGTCGCCGACGAAGCGCATCCTGGAGCCGGCGGGCAGGGTGAGGCACTCAGGCATCGGGGGGACCGAGGAAGGCCCGCTCCGGGTCGTAGAGGCGCAGCCGCTCCAGGGACTCGGCGGTCGGCTCGGGCTCGACCTCGAGGTCGGCCGCAGTCTGGAAGGAGAACCCGACCCGCTGGCGCAGGTCACGCACGTGGGTCTCGACCTCGGCCGGCGGACCCACCAGCCGGGTGAGGCGCAGGGGGGCATCGCCACGGGCCTTCTCGAAGATACCCCGGTCCGTCACCACGGCCGTGACCCGGTCTCCGACACCGGTCACGTAGGGCAGCTCCTCCACGAGCCGGTGGGCGCCGGCGGGCAGGGTCAGCACCACCTCAGCGGCGGTGGCCGCCACGTCGGCCGCGCCGCCGGAGCCGACCAGGAGCGTGCCGTCGGCCAGCCGGGTGGAGTTGAACCTCCCCTGCGCGTCGACCTGGCCGGCGCCCAGGGACCCCAGGCAGCGGGCCTGGGACCCGCCGACGAGCAGCCCCAGGGCCGCGGTCGCGTCCGCCCGTGCGGTGCAGGTGGCGAGGTTGCGGTGGTTGAACAGGAAGGGGTCGCAGGGCCGCGGCACGTACCCGGCCATGCCCACCTCGGCGACGAGCTGGACGGTGCGGCCCCGATCGGCGAGCAGCCCGTGGGCCAGCCAGGCGGCGAGGTTGGCGCTGCCCTGGCCCGACAGGATCGACGCGTGGTCCTGCACGTCGACCTTCGAGGCCAGCAGCCGGCTCGCGGCGATCGTCATGCGCTCGGTGGCGTTGGACGGTGCGCCGAGGTCCAGGCGCTCCCGGGCCGCCAGCAGCTCGGCCCGCCAGGAGTCGGGCCGGGCCTTGCCCATGAGCCACAGGGCCCGCTCGGGGCCGAGGCGAGCCAGGTAGGTCTCGCGATCCGCGGGCTCCAGCAGCCACCGCTCCACCCAGCGCTGCCAGTCGGTCTCGCTCCGCCCCGCGGCGCGGCCCTCCGAGTAGAAGGCGACGTCGTCGCCATAGGCCTCGACACCCTCGATGCCGCCAGCGGCCTGGCCCGCCGGGTGGGCACCCATCGGCGCGACCGAGACGCTGCGCACCCGGTGGGACGGCACCGACGGCAGGAGGGCGTGGCGGCGCAGCACCTCGGGCTCCACCAGCCGCTCGACGGTGACCACCACCCCCTCCCGGGCGGCCAGCGCCCCCCAGGTCCCCTCCGCGCAGGGCGGGGCGAGCAGCACGTTGCCGTGGCGGTCGGCACAGGGAGCGTGCACGAAGGACAGGTCGGGCACCAGGGGCCGGGCCTCGACCAGCCCGTCGGGACGCTCCCGGAAGGCCTCGGGGGGCTCCTCGGCCATGGTGGTGCCGGCGGGACCGCGCACCGGGAGACCGGGCAGGCCCAGGGCGGCCGCCTGGAGCCGGGCCACGTAGCTGAGCACCGAGTGGTGTTCGAGCTCGAGGTCCCCGTTCGCCAGGGCCCGGCGGGCCGGTCGCGAGGGGGCCGGGGCCGGGTAGGGCTCCAGCACCAGGGCCGTCACGAGCTTCCGCACCAGGCCCTCGCTCAACATCGCGATGGCCGGTCCGGCGGTGAAGAGGTGGGCCAGGGTGAAGCCCGGGGACGTGCCGCGGAAGCGCCGCAGGAGCGCCGCCATCGACGCCGCCGGGCGGTTGTGGGTGAAGGCGAAGTGCAGGGTGGTGCGAGGCCGGACCCAGCGCTCGATGGCGTCCTCTAGTGGCAGGACCTTGTCGGGACCGACCGGGCTCACCACCAGGTCCCGCCGCGCTCCAGGACCGCCGTGGCCACCGCATCGCGGGCCTCGGTGGTGTCGGCGGCACCGGCGGCGAAGGGAGCGAAGAGCGCCGCCGTCTCCTCCGGCGCCAGCCGCGCCGACAGGTAGGGCAAGGTCGCCATCACCCGGGAGCGGGCCTGCTCCACCGCCAGGGTCACCACCGCACGGTCCAGCTCGGTCGCCAGGCCGAGGCCCTCGCGGGTGGCCAGGCGTACGCCCAGGGTGTCCAGGGTGAACAGCTCCACGGCGAGGTCGGCGAGGCCGGCCAGCACGAGCTGCTCGTCCTGGAGAGCGGGACCGAAGCGGGCCATGGCGAGCGCCGCGATCCGGCCCAGGGCCCAGCGCAGATCGGCGCAGCAGGCCTCGAGGCCCGGAGCGGCTCCCGGGGCCTCCCCCGCGCCGAGGGCCAGGAGTGCTTCGAGGTCGAAGGCCCCGGACAGGCCCCCCTTGAGCACGCCGCTGGCGATGACCAGGCGGTTGACCTCGTTGGTGCCCTCGAAGATCCGGTTGACCCGGATGTCGCGGTACATCCGGCAGATCGGGTAGTCCTCGATGAAGCCGTAGCCCCCGTGGACCTGGACGGCTTCGTCCACCACCCAGGAGAGGGCTTCGGAGCCGAAGACCTTGAGCATGGCGCAACAGACGGCGTGGGCCTTGAGCACCCGGGCCAGCTCGGCGGGCGGCGTGCCCTCCAGGCCCTCGGGCAGGGCGGCGTCCAGCGCCCCCGAGACCCGCACGCAGGCGCTCTCCAGCAGCATCACCCGGGTCGCCATGCCCGCCAGCTTGGCCCGCACCAGGCCCAGCTCTCCGATCGGGCGTCCGAACTGGTGGCGCTCCGCCGCGTAGCGCGAGGCTTCGGTGAGGGCCTCCCGGGCAGCGCCCAGGGATCCAAAGCCCAGCTTGGTGCGGCCCAGGTTCAGGATGTTGAAGGCCACCCGGTGACCCTTGCCCGGCTCTCCGAGCACGTGGCCGGGGGGCACCTGGGCCTCCTGGAGGGAGAGCGACGCGGTGAGCGAGCCCCGCATGCCCATCTTGGACTCCGGCAGGCCCGGGACCACGCCCGGGGCCTCACCGGGCAGGAGCATCGCGGTGAAGCCCTGGCCCTCGACCTGGGCGAAGACCGTGTAGAGCCCGGCGATGCCGGCGTTGGTGATGAACTGCTTCTCACCACTCAGGGCCCAGCCACCGTCGGGCCGGGGCACGGCGCGGGTGCGCACGTTGAGCGCGTCGGAGCCGGCGCCGGGCTCGGTCAGGGCGTAGGCGCCGATGCGCTCGCCCGAGGCGAGCTGGGGCAGGTAGCGGGCCTTGAGCTCGTCGGACCCGAAGAGCACCAGGGCCAGGCTGCCGATGCCCAGGTGGGCCCCGATCGCGGTGGCGAAGGACTCCTGGCGGCCCAGCTCGGCGGCGGCGAGCATGGTGCCGGTGACGCTGGCCCCGGGGCCGCCGTAGCGCTCGGGCACGCCGATGCCCGTGAGCCCGACCTCCGCCGCAGCCGCGAACAGCTCCAGCAACACAGCGGTCTCGCCGGTCTCCAGGGCGTCGCTCCGGGGCAGGACCTCCCGGTCCATGAAGTCGCGGATCACCTCGGCGACCAGCAGGTCGTCCTCGGGCAGGGCTTCGGGGGTCAGGACCTCGCTGGGGCGAGACGGGGCGGTGAGGAAGTCCAGGGGGCTCATGAGGGCAGCTCTCCGCCAGGGGTCACGACGATGCGGATCACGCCACCGTCCTTGCGGGCGAGGTGTCCCAGGGCGTCGTTCACCCGGTCCAGGGGGTAGGTCGCCGTCACCGAGCGGGACAGGTCGAGCCTCCCGGCCGCCACCAGCGCGTAGAGGTCGACGATGTCGGCGCGATCCATGCCGAAGGAGCCCAGCAGCGCCTGCTCCCGCCCGACGAAGGCGGCGAGCACGGGCAGCGAGGGCCGACCCGGTCCCACGCCGACCACCACCACCCGGCCTCCGGTGCCGAGACACTTCAGCGCCAGCTCCACCGTGGCGGGCAGCCCGACGAATTCCAGGGCCAGGTCGAGCCCGCGACGCCCCAGAGAGGACCGGAGCTCCCGGCGCACGTCCTGGGTGGTGGGGTCCAGCGCCAGGTCGGCCCCCAGCTCCAGGGCCCGACTCCGGGCCTCGGCGTCGGTGTCGATCGCCACGACGGTGCCAGCGCCCATCAGCCGGGCGAGCTGGATGGCGTGGGTGCCCAGGCCACCGCAGCCGAACACGCCGACGCTCTCGCCGGCCTGGAGCCGGCCCCGGGCCCGCAGGGCGTGCAGGGGGGTGGCGACGCCGTCGGTGACCACCGCGGCGATGTCGAAGGCGATGCCATCGGGAATCCGGATCAGCGCCCGGGTCGGCACCACGATGCGGTCGGCCAGGGCGCCGTCGCGCACCATGCCCAGCACCTGGCTCGCCTCGCAGAGCGACTCCCGGCCAGCGTGGCAGAAGCGACAGGACCCGCAGGTGACCGAAGGGAAGAGCGCCACCCGGTCGCCGACCGTCCAGCCCTTCACATCGGGGCCCACCGCCGCGATCTCGCCCGCGGCCTCGTGGCCCAGGGTGATCGGCGAGCAGGCCACGGGCAGGTCGCCGACCACGGCCAGGTGCAGGTCGGTGCCGCACAGGCCACAGGCCCGCACCCGCACGGCGACCTCGCCGGGACCGGGCTCGGCGCTCGGCAGGTCCACGAGCTGCAGCGCCTGGCCCGGGGTCACCAGGCGGGCGGCGCGGTTCACGCTCATCATGGGTCGTCTCCGCGGGGCAAGAGCCCGTTCAGCAGGAGGTCCAGGGCGACCTCGAGATCGTCGGCGTCCGGGTGCAGGGGCGTCTCCAGGTTCAGCCGGGAGTCGCGCAGCACGGCGAGGCCGGCGAAGGCCCCCCAGACGAGGTCCGCCGCGACCCGGGCCCGCTCGGGACCGACCGTCTCGGCGAGGATGGTGGCAAAGGACCGCAGGTTCTCCCCCGAGCGCCGGGCGATCTGCTCGCGCAACTCGTCGGAGACCGAGCCCGTGCGCTGGGGCTGGGCGAGCATGGCGAAGACCTGGAGGTACTCGGGGTGCTCCTGCCGGACCCGGGTGAAGAAGGCCCACAGCCGGGCCACACGCTCCGGACCCGACAGCTCGGCTTCGGCGATCTCATCCAGGCCGGTGCGCATCAGGGCGATGCCTTCGAAGAGCAGCGAGGTGAGGATCTCGTCCTTGCTCTTGAAGTAGAAGAAGAGCGTCGCCTCCGAGAGCTCGCACTTCTTGGCGATCTGCCGGGTAGTGGTGCCGGTGAAGCCCCGCTCCCGGACCAGCTCCCGGGTGGCGTCCAGCACCAGCGACCGCCGCGCCTGCCGTTCCCGCTCCCGTCGTTCCTTGATGCCCATGTCTCAGACTCCCAGGCCGCGCGCGATGGTCTCGCGCTGGATCTCGCTCGTGCCTTCGCCCAGCTCCAGGACCTTGCAGTCCCGGTAGAAGCGCTGGGCGGCGCTCTCGCTCATGTAGCCCTGGGCCCCGCAGAGGTGCAGAGCCCGCTCGCAGGCCCAGGTGCAGGCCTCCGAGGCGAAGAGCTTGGCCATCGAGGCTTCGGTGCCATGGGGCCGACCGGCGTCCACCAGCCGGGCGGCGTTGAGCGTGAGCTGCCAGGCGGCTTCGAGCCGGGTGGCGATGTCGGCGAGGGTGAAGCGCACGAACTGCTGCCGGGTGAGCGGCCCGCCGAACTGGATGCGCTCGCCGGTGTAGCTCCGGGCCTCGGCCTCGGCGGACCGACCCAGGCCGACGGCGAAGGAGGCCGCCGCGATGCGGCCCAGGGTGAGCACCTTCATCGCCAGGAGGAAGCCCGTGTGCTCGGGACCCAGGCGACTGCCGACCGGCACCCGGCAGGCCTCGAACACGATCTCCGCCATCTGGGAGGCGCCCATGCCCAGCTTGGCCATCGGCGGGCCCACCATGAGTCCAGGGGTGTCGGTGGGCACGTAGAAGACCGACATGCCCTTGAGGCCGAGCTCGGGCGCGGTCGAGGCCACCACCACGACGAAGTCGGCGATCGGTGCGTTCGTGATGTAGAGCTTGGCTCCGTCGAGCACGTAGTCATCGCCGTCCCGGCGGGCGCGGGTGCGGACCCGGGAGACGTCGGCCCCGGCACCCGGCTCGGCGTAGGCCCAGCAGCCCACCTGCTGCCCGGCCAGGGCCGCCGGCAGCCAGCGACGGTGCTGGTCGGCGTCGCCCAGGTGCAACAGAGCGCCACAGGCCAGGGCCGTGTGCACGTAGAGGCCCAGGGCGACGCCCGCCGAGCCACGGGCCAGCTCGGCGCAGAGCAGGGCGTAGAGCACCGCACCGCCGCCGCTACCGCCGACGGCCTCGGGGAAGCCGCAGCCCAGCCAGCCCAGCTCGCCGAGCTCGGCGAAGAGCTCCCGCGGGAAGCCGCCCTCGCGGTCCCAGGTGTCGGCGTGGGGCGTGATGCGCCGGGCCACGAAGGCCTCCGCCTGCTCCCGGAACTGGCGCTGTTCCTCGGTGGAGAGGGCGTCAGCCATGGGACACCTCCGGCGCCGGAGCGCCCTGGAAGCGGGGGCGACGACGCTCCCGGAAGGCGGCGAGGCCTTCGGTGTGGTCCGCGGACTGGAGGCACTGGACCTGGGCGTGCACCTCGTAGTCGAACTCGCCGGCCCGGGTGCGCTCCACGGACCGGCGGATGGCCCGCTTGGTGTAGGCCAGCGCCGTCGCCGGCCCCTCGGCGAAGGACCGGGCGAGGGCATCGACCGCGTCGTCGAGCTGCTCGACCGGCACGGTCCGGGTGACCAGGCCGATGCGCTCGGCTTCGGGTGCACCGACGAAGCGAGCGGTCATCATCAGCTCCGTGGCCCGGCCCAGGCCCACGAGTCGCGGCAGGTACCAGCCCGCCGACATGTCACAGCCCGCCAGCCCGATGCGCACGAAGGGCGCACAGAAGCGGGCGCTGTCTGCCGCCACCCGCAGGTCGCAGGCCAGGGCCAGCCCCAGGCCACCCCCGACCACGTCGCCCTGGAGCCGGGCGATGACCGGCTTGTCCATGTCGGCGATCAGCCGGACCGGGTCCAGGTAGCGGTCGACGATGCGCTCCCACTCGGCGGCGTCGCGCTCCACCATCTCGGCCTGGTCGGCGCCGGCGCAGAAGGTGCGGCCCTCGCCCGCCAGGACCACGCAGCGCACAGCGGGGTCGTCCGAAGCGCTCTGGAGGACCTCGACCAGGGTCTCCAGGGTGGGCAGGTCGATGGTGTTGAGGCGCTGGGGGCGATCCAGCACCACCCGGGCGATGCCCTGGTGGACCGCGAGACGCACGGTGGGGGTCGACATGCTCAGCTCCTCGGTCGCAGGGCGTAGCGGAAGGTCCCTTCGAAGACCGTGGTGCCGTCGGTGTCGGTGGCCGTGACGGTGCAGCTCACGTCGCCGCGGGCCGTGCGGGCGAACTCCGCCCGGGCCTGCTCAGCGTCGGCCTCATCGATGGTGGCCTCGGCGATCACGGCGGTCTCGGCCCGGCGCCGGTAGCGCACCTCGGCGTCCCGGAGCAGCACGTAGGCGGCGTCGCCGGGCACCACGCCCCAGGCCGCCACCCCGGCCGCCGTCTCGGCCGTGGTGTAGAGCGCCCCGGCGTGCACGATGCCCACGTGGTTGGTCACGGCCTCGATCAGCGGGAGCTGCACCCGCACGGCGGCGCCCCGGGTGTCCACCTCCAGGTGGTGCAGCCTCAGGTACGGGATGCGAGCGAGGACCTCCTGGAGCGTCACGAGGCCTCCACGCCGAAGGCCCGCAGGGCGTTGTCACGCACGAGCCGGGTGAAGACCTCCTCGCCCAGGTCCAGCTCCTCGAGCTCGTCGAGGGTGCGCCCGAAGCCCAGCAGCGGGTAGTCGGTGGCCCAGATGACCTTGTCCCGGCCCCAGCCGCAGGCGAATTGCAGGAAGCTCTTCGGCCAGTGCTTGGGCGCCCGGGCCGAGGTCTCGACGTAGAGGTTGGGGTGCTTCCAGGCCAGGGTCATCATCTCCTCGTGCCAGGGCTGGCCGAGGTGGCAGCCGATGACCACGAGCTCGGGGAAGGCCAGGCAGACCTCGTCGAGGTGGATCGGCTGACCGCAGGCGCTGGGCAGCAGCGGTCCGGTGTGGCCGACCTGGATGCACACCGGCACCCCCAGCTCGACGCACTTGAGGTAGATCGGCCAGTAGCGCTTGTCGGTGGGGGGCAGGCCCACGGTGCCGTCGCCGTACATGTAGGGCTCGAGCCGGATCGCCCGCAGGCCCAGCTCCTGGACCAGGCGCTCCACCTCGCGGGCCACGTCCATCGGCTTGCGCAGGGGATTGACCGTGCCGGAGCCGACGAAGCGGTCCGGGTAGCGGGCCACCAGCTCGGCGACCTCCTCGTTGCTCACCACGGCGAGGTCCTGGTGGTAGAAGCTGGAGAGCACGCAGCGCTCCACGCCGGCCTCGTCCATCTCCTGGAGCATCTGCTCGATGCTCATGCCGTCGAAGATGACCTGGGGCGAGCGGTACTTGCGGAAGATGTGCAGGTACTCGGCCGGCCAGCGGGTGGCGGCCTCGGGGGAGATCCAGGTGGCCCAGGCGTCAAAAGCGATGGGGGGGCGGTTCATGAGGGTCCTCTCTTGAGGTTCAGGGTCTGTCGGGTCTCGGTGGGGCTGGCGGGCTCGGCCCCCAGCTCGCGGAGGATGCGCACGGCTTTCTCGACCACCTGGCCGTTGGAGCGGGCCAGCTCGCCGGAGGCGAGCCAGACGTTGTCCTCGAGGCCGACACGCACGTGTCCACCCATGGCCAGGACGGCGCCGAGCATGCGGAAGTGGTTGCGGGCCCCGATGGCGCTCACGAGCCACTGGGCGCCCGGGGGCAGGCCGTCGACCAGGTGCACCAGGTCCTTGACCGTGGCGGCGGTGCACTCCCCGGGAATGCCCATCACGAAGTTCACCCAGAGGGGCTCTTCGAGCACGCCGCGGTGATGGAGCGCCCGCAGGTTGTTGAGCATGCCGGCGTGGTAGACCTCGAGCTCGGGACGGACCCGGTGCTCGCGGAAGAGCCGGGCGACCCGCTCCAGCTCGCCGTGGGACGAGAACAGCGGCACGACCCGGTCTCCGACCCAGCGCCGCTCTCGACTGTCCCAGCGTCCCAGCAGCGCTCCACTGCCGATGCTGAAGCTGGCGATGTCCGGCTCCAGCTCCGGCACGACGGCCAGCCGCTCCTCCAGGGAGAGCCCGGCCACGGCGCCGCCGGTGGTGAGGTTGATCACGGCGTCGCAGCCGGCGTCGCGCAGCCCGTCGACGATGCGACGGAAGACGGCGGTGTCGGCGGTGGCCCGGCCCTCGGTGTCGCGGGCGTGCAGGTGGAGCACCGCGGCCCCAGCCCGCCAGGCCTCCAGGCCCTGGGCCACGATCTCGTGGGGCTGCTCCGGCAGGTTGGGGTTGGCCCCCTTGCCCTGCTGGGCCCCGGTCAGGGCGCAGGTGACGATGGTGCGGGGGCTCACGGCCTCTCCAGGAAGGCGCCCATGCGGGCCTGCTGATCCCGGGTCCCGAAGGCCAGCACCACGGAGTTGATCGAGAAGTCGATCGCCGACTCCAGGTCCGTGGTGATCCACTTGTGGAGGATCTCCTTCTGGAGGGCCACGGCGACCGGGGCGTGCTCTGCGAGGCGGGCCGCGTAGGCCGAGACCTCGGTCTCGAAGACCTCGGGGTCGTGGAGCGCGGTCACCAGGCCGCGCCGCTCGGCCTTCTCCGCGGACCAGTTGGTCCCGGTCAGGGACATCTCCCGGGCCCCCTGGATGCCGATGGCGAAGGGCAACAGAGCCGCCTCGACGATGGCCGGGATGCCCCGGTGGATGTTCGGCAGGCCGAAGCGCGACCGGCGGGTGGCGAGCATGAAGTCGCAGGAGATCGCCAGCTCCAGGCCGGCACCGAGGCAGAGGCCGTCGATGGCGGCGACGATGGGCAGCGGGCTGGTGCGCAGGGCCGAGAAAGTCCGGTGCAGCTCCCTGGCGACCTCGCGGACCTCGAGGCCCGTCAGGTCCTTCACGTAGGCCACGTCGATGCCGGCGGAGAAGGCCCGGTCGCCGGCCGCGTCGATGACGACCGCCCGGGTCCCGTCCCGCTCGGCCTCGCGCAGGGCGTGGCGCAGCTCGACCAGCATCCTGCCGTCGATGGCGTTGAGCACGTCGGGACGGCTGAGGGTGAGGCGCAGGACCGGCCCGTCCCGGCGACTGTCGAGGGTCTCGGTTGTCGGCATGGCTCAGCTCCCCTTGAACTCGGGCTGGCGGCGCTCGAAGAAGGCCCGCACACCCTCGGCGGCGTCGTCGGTGGCCCGCAGCGGCTCGGCGTAGGCCTGCTCCAGAGCCAGCGCCTCGGCCAGGGGCAGGTGGAGGCCGCGCAGCGCCGCGGCCCGGGCGGCCTGGACGGCGAGGGGGGCGCAGCGGGCGATCCGGCTCGCCAGCTCCCGAGCCTCGTCGAGCAGCCTGTCGGCCGGCACCACCCGGTTCACCAGCCCCGCTCGCAGGGCCGTGGCGGCGTCGATGGCCTCGCCGGTGAGCAGCAGCTCCATGGCCAGGCCCAGGGGCACCAGCCGCGGCAGGCGCTGGGTGCCACCGGCTCCGGGCAGGATGCCCCGGCGCACCTCGGGCAGGCCGAAGGTCGCGTGGTCCGCGGCGACCCGCAGGTCGCACGCCAGGGCCAGCTCCAGGCCCCCGGCGAGGCAGGGACCGTTGATCGCCGCGATCACGGGCTTGCCCGGGTCCAGGTTGCGGGTGAGGCCCCCGAGGCCTGGGGCCCGCTCGCCGTGCTCCCGGCGCTCGATGGGACTCATGGCGGCGTACCAGCCCCGCAGCTCGCCCAGGTCGGCCCCGGCACAGAAGGCGGCGTGGCCGGCACCGGTCAGGATCGCGACCCGCAGCGAGCGGTCTTTGGCGAGCTGCCGCCAGGCGGCGCAGAGCTGGTCGCTCATCGCCCGCGACAGGGCGTTGCGCTTCTCGGCCCGGTCCAGGGTCACGACCAGGACCGGTCCTTCGCGCTCGATGCGCACGCTCATGGGGTCGTCTCCTCGAAGCCCGCCAGGTCGAGCACGGTGCCGCTGCGCTCCTCTGCGAAGCGGGCGCGGCAGCGGGCGCCGATCCGAGGTGGACCGCTCGGCCCGAGCAGGCGGTGGAGCAGGGCCGTGTCCGCGCCGTCGAGGCGCACCAGGCCCAGGGCCTCACCGCGCTGCTCGGTCCAGCTCACCAGGGTCCCGACCGGGCCGACCTCTTCGAGCACGCCGCGGTCGTCGCCACACCGGGCACAGGTCGGTCGGGGCGGGCAGGCCACCCGGTCGCAGCCCGCGCACCGCCGGCCGAGCAGCCGCCCCTCGTCGCGCAGGGTCACCAGGAAGCGGCCGACGACCCGGCCGGCGGCGTAGCGGAAGGTCAGGTCCAGGCCGAGCTCCAGGGGAGCCCGGGGGTCGCCGCCGCCGGGAGTCGGATCCGGGGCGTCGGCCGTCGCGGTCTCTTCGAGCTCGAAGCAGGCGATGTCGTCCATCGACCCGTGTCGCTCCTGGCGCCACCGGGCCCGCACCCTCCGGCCCACCGCCAGCTCGGAGGCCTCGCAGGTCGCGAGGTAGTGGTTCAGGGAGCAGTCGGCGCCGTCCAACCGCACCAGGCCCATGCCATAGGGCACCTCCCGGGGCTGGCCGGTGCGACCGTCGACGATCGGCACGTGGACCACGCTCCAGGCCAGCAGCACCCCCGTGGACGCCACCGGCACCCACCGCTCCAGGACGAGACCGCAGTCCCCGCAGACGGGACGCGGTGGCAGGTGGCGACGGCCGCAGCCGGTGCACTGGAGCGCCTCGAGGCGTCCGGCCCGCAGGGCCTCCCGGAACCGCGCCATCGGTGCGCCCGGGGCGTAGCGCCAGGTCAGCTCCATCCGGGCCGGCGTGCGCAGGGGCTCGGTCATGGGGACTCCCCCAGGACCACCACGTCGGACCAGGTGTAGACGCCGTAGCCGGTGGCCAGGGCCGTGCGCACGCCGTCGACCTGGTGGGCTCCCGCCCGCCCCTGGACCTGGGAGGCGGCCTCCGCCACCCGGATCACGCCCGAGGCTCCCACCGGGTTGCTGGAGAGCACGCCGCCGGACGGGTTCACCGGCAGGCGACCGTGCATCGCCGTGACCCCCTCCTCGATCAGGGCGCCGGCCTCGCCGTCGCCGCACAGGCCCAGGGCCTCGCAGAAGGCCAGCTCGGCGTAGGTCACGGGCTCGTAGATCTCGGCCACGTCGACCTGCTCCAGGACACTCGTGATGCCCGCCTGCTGGTAGGCCTCCGCGGCGGCCGAGCGCAGGGTGCGCATGGTGGCCAGGCGCTGGTCGTGGTCGCCGAGGTAGGGCCGGTCGTGGCGGGTGGTGGCCGCCCGCACCCAGGCCGGGCGGGGACAGCGGCGGCGGGCCACCGAGGCCGAGGCCACCACCACGGCGGCGGCTCCATCGGAGCGGGGACACATGTCGAGCAGCCGCACCGGCCAGGCCAGCATGCGGGAGGCCAGGACCTCGTCCACCGTGAGGTCCGGGAGCTGGAGGTGGGCGTGGGGGTTGGCGGCGGCGTTGCGCCGGGCCTTGACCGCCACCTGGGCGGCCTGGCGCTCGGTCACGCCCCGGCGTCGCATGTACTCGGAGATCGACAGGGCGAAGTTGCCCAGGGCGCCGCTGGCCACCGAGCGGTCCCAGAAGGGGTCCGTCAGCGACATGCCCGCCTGGGTGTGGCCCTCGGAGTGCTTCTCGAAGCCCACCACCAGCACCACGTCGAAGAGCCCGCTGGCCACCTGGTGGAAGCCGGCGATGCAGGCGCTGGTGCCCGAGGTGCCGCCGGTGGCGACCTTCATGCAGGGCCTGCCCAGGGCACCGGCGGCCTCGCCCACCCAGAGCTCGGGCAGGGCGCGGCCCTCGAACATCTCCATGTTGGACAGCACCACCGCGTCCACGTCCGCCGGCCGCAGCTCGGCGTCTCGCAGGGCGGCGACCACGGCCTCCCGCACCAGCTCGGGCTGGGACACGTCGTGCCGACGGGCGGCGTGGCGGGTCTGGCCACAGCCGATGATCGCGACGGATCTCATGCCGCGGCCTCCAGGATCGCCACCGCCTGGCCCTGTCCCGCAGGTCCCCAGGTGCCGTGGGCCAGGGCCCGGCCGCCGTGGCGTCGCAGCCAGAGCACGGCGTCCACCAGCCGGCCCAGGCCGGCCGCGGCGGGCACGTCGCCCTGGAACAGGCCCCCGGAGGGGGAGCAGTGGGTGGCCGGGTCCAGGCCGGTGGCCTCGAAGAAGAGCTGCTCGGTGTGGGGGTGGCGGCAGCAGGGCTCGGCGAGGTCGAAGGCCGCGCCCGGCGTCAGCCCGGCCAGGGCTCGGGCCCGGTCTGCGGCGCGAGAGAGCCCCTGCCAGCAGGACAGGTCCCGGGCGCCAGGGTCGTGCGTGGCGAGGTCGTGGCCGCAGCCGCTGACCCAGAGCGCGCCCGGTGTGCGCTGCAGCACCACCGCGTAGGCCCCGTCGGCCAGCGGGGCCTCCATGGCGGCCCGGAGGGGGGTGGCGCTCGGTGGTGAGGCGAGGACCTCGGCGGCCGTCAGGCTCCTGCCGGCTGCCCGCAGGCGTGCCGCGGCGAGCTCGGCCCAGCGGGTCGGGGCCTCCGGGTCTGCCGCCGCCACCACTCGCGCCTCCAAGGCGGCGCAGGTGCGGAAGTCGACGCCCAGGGGCTGGAGCAGCAGCGGGTCCATGGCCCAGGTGCTCAGCTCGGGGTGAGCCGCCATGGAGGCCTTGCCGTGGGCGACCACCAGCACCGTGTCGTAGGCACCGGAGAGCACCTGGCACACCCCGTGGATCGCCGCGCAGAGCCCGTCGCCGGCGATGCGGGTCTCGGGCTTCATCACGGCGCCCACCACCTCGGTGACCGCCACGTTCGAGGCCGTCAGCCCGTCGTAGAGGTCCACCGAGCTGGTGACGACCGCGTCGACGTCGCTCAAGGCCAGGCCGGCGTCGGCCAGGGCGGCCTGGACGGCGTCCAGGACCAGCTCGGGGATCGAGCGGGGGTCCTCGGGCACCGGTCCGGTCCGGCCCACGCCGGCCACGCCCACGCGCTGGCGAGGTGGGCTCATGCCCGCTCGGCCACCAGGCCCGTGCTGCGGGCGATGATCTCCCGCATCACCTCGCTGGAGCCGGCGCCGACCGTGAACGCCAGGCAGTCCCGCTGGAGCCGACCGATGGTGTACTCCTCCATGTAGCGGTTGCCGCCGAAGATCTGGGCGCAGGTGTGGGCCACGCCCACCGCGGCCTCCGAGGCGCAGAGCTTGGCCATCGACGCCTCGGCGTTGCAGGGCTCGCCGGCCACCGTCAGCTCGATGGCGTGGCGGGTGAGGGCCTCGGCCGCCGTGATGGTGGTCAGGGCGTCGGCCAGGCGGTGCCGCCAGACCTGGAAGCCCAGCAGCGGCTGGCCGAAGGCGTGGCGGTCGTGGCCGTAGCGGCGGGCGTGCTCCCACATCAGGCGCATCTGGGCGCAGCACATCACCGCCAGCACCAGGCGCTCGCCTTCGAAGCCCTTCATGATCAGCTTGAAGCCGCCGCCTTCCTCCCCGATCAGGTAGCGGGCGGGGACCTTGCAGCTCTCGAAGCAGAGCTCGGCGGTGTCCGAGGCGTGCACGCCGAGCTTCTGGAGCCGGCGAGGGGGCAGGAAGCCGGGGGCGTCGGTGGGGATCGCCAACAGCGAGATCCCGCGAGGTCCCGGGCCTCCGGTGCGCACCGCCGTGACCACGAAGTCGGCGATGGAGCCGTTGGTGATGAAGGTCTTGGCGCCGTCGACCACGTAGTCGCCGCCGCGGCGCACCGCCCGGGTGCGCAGGGCCGCCACGTCGCTGCCGGCGTCGGGCTCGCTCACGCCCAGCGCCCCGATGCGCTGGCCCTGGATCGCCGGCTCCAGCAGCTCCCGTCGCAGCTCGGCCGAGCCCGCCCGCTCCAGGATCGCGCTGGAGAACTCGGCGTGGGCCAGCACACTCACCGGCACGCCGATCACGCCGCAGCGGGCCAGCTCCTCGACCAGCACGGCGGTGTAGCGGAAGTCCAGGCCGCTGCCGCCGTGCTCTTCGGCGAAGCGGATGCCCAGGTAGCCCTGCTCGCCCAGGGCGGCGAAGAGCGACCGCGGCAGGGCTCCCGCCGCGTCCCAGGCCAGGGCGTGGGGCGTGACCTCCCGCTCCACGAAGCCCCGCAGGGACTCGCGGAACATGCGCAGCTCGTCGGGGGCGGTGGGCATGGGCGGGCTCCGGGCCGGCTTGATTGTGGGTTGCTAAGTAGTTGAGCAGTGCTCAATCGTCAAGCAGTATTCAGAGAACCGGATCCCGACAGGGGGCCCTGTGGGCTCTTCGGGTCCTCCAGCGGGGCGCCGATGAGCAGGTCGTGGTGACCGCGAGATAGACGGCCAACGTGACCCGACCCGTGCCCGCACCCGACCTCCTGTGGGATCGCTCCACTCCAGCCGAGCGGTTCCGCAGCGTGGTGAACGACACCGACCATCCCAAGCACGACCGCTGGCTCGCCCTGCGGCTCCGCGAAGCGCGACCCGACGAAGTCTGGACGTGGACGACCCCAGAGCACGTGGCGGTGCACCTGGACCGCCTCGCACTTCGGCTGGGCCGCAAGAGGGACCTCTGGATCTGGCTCTTCGCGGGCTGGAGAGCGCTCGGGCTCGTCGCGTAGAGGTCAACCATGAGCGAGGCCAGGATGCCCACCTCCTTGATCTTCTCCTCCGTCACCGGGTCCACCAGGGACTCCAGGGTTCCCGACCGGTAGCAGAGCCTCACCGGCTCCGAGGCGTCCGCCAGGATCTCGTCGATCGGGACCCGGGACTCGAACCAGAACACGTGCACCCGGTCCGAGGGGTCCACCACCACGCCCGGGAAGGCCACGTGCGGACCCTGGAAGGCATGGCCGATGGCGTCCTCGTAGGGCACCAGCGCCAGGTTGGGGGCCGTGGCGGCCCCGGCCCAGGCGAGCCGCAGCTGCGTGGGCTCCACTTCCAGCACCCGGTAGGAGTCCCAGACCTGCTGGGTGCTCCCGGTCGCTCCGAGCCGCCACAGGATCACGTCGTCGCCGACCGTCACCGACAGCGTCAGGTCCTCCGGCGTGGGAGCGGAGGTGTCCAGCCAGTACTCGCCGGCGATGCCCGTGGACCGGAGCTGACCCGACAGCTCGGCGACCACGTCCAGCCGCTCGATCACCTGGGCGATGTCGTCGCGCTCCAGGGACCAGTCCAGCCCGGCGAGAGTCGCCCCGGGGACCGGGCTGCCAACCACCGGCGGCGTGCCCGTGGCCGCGAAGAGCCCCCGCGTCCCGGTGATGTCGGCCCCCGAGGCGAACCACAGCAGCAACGTCAGCCCAGAGCTGGACGAGGCGTGCAGGAACTCGGGCTTCGTCCAGTCCGTGCTGTGGAGGCGGGTGGTGGCCAGCCAGCCGACCGGTGGGCTGCCGGACGAGGTCTCCTCGCCTTCAGCGACCCAGGCCTGCTCGACCAGGAGTCCGGGGTGGGTCGCCAGCACGAGCCGACCGTCCGGGCCATAGCAGGCGCTGGGGTCGATCAGGTTGACCACCGGGGTCGAAGGCTCGGTCAGCGGGAAGTCGTAGGTGACGACCTCGGGCGTCGACCAGGCGGCGCCGCTGCCGGGGCCGACCACCAGGCGCGTCTGGTCCGACAGGGTGACCGAGTCGTGGTAGGGCTCCCGCCAGCAGACGGCCAGGTCACCCTGGGGGGAGACCGCCCACCGCATCAGGCCCACCAGCAGCGCCTGGCGCCACGAAGCGGGGGCCGCCTCCACCGACCGGAGCAGGCCGCCAGGCAGCGGCCCGAGGAAGATGCTGGCCACGTCCCGCTGAGGCGCCAGGTTGCCCGATCCGGAGGGCTGGGGGGCCAGGTTGCCCGGCACAGGCGACCGCACCGGCGGGCCCCAGGGGCCCCTCCAGGCCCCGGTCGGCGGTGGCGAGAGGGTGCTCATCGCGGGGCGGCGTCCGAGGCGGTGGACCCGGCCTCAGTAGGCCTTCCCGCCGACGTAGACCGCGGCGTCGATCCACTCCAGGGCGCCGGCGTCCCCGACCTCAAGCTGCCCGAGGAGGTACGGCCCGCAGTCGTCCGGGCCGGCCCCGAACAGCGTGTCCGGGGTGGCCCCGGCGAAGGGGGCGATCGGGATCGGCGCGGTCCCCGTGGTGGCGAAGTTGCTGGTGTCCGGCGAGGCGCCGTGCCGCATCGACAGCCCGATCTGCACGTTGACGCTGCTCTTGGCCCGCACCACCACCGCCCAAAGGGGGTGCTTCACCTGCAGGCCGAAGTCCTCGACGCTCAGCGCGTAGATCTTCGTGCCGGCACCGATGCTCTCGAACCGACCCTCGGTCACCTTCTTCCAGATCATCGTCGACTCCTGGAGTCCCGGCCGGGACTCCCCCAACCCGTAGGCCCTGCGGGGCGTGGACGCCAGAGAGTGCTGTTAGGAGCTGACTTTTTATTTTACAAGCCCCCAGGGGGGGCGCCGGCCTCCGGCCGCGCTATCCTCGGTGCGGTCTCGCTCCGGGTCGACCTGTCGTGATCCTCTCCGCTCCCACCCTGCTGCTGGCCGCCCTGTGGGGCTGCGGACTCGGGGGCACCGCCGACTCCGCCTGCGCCTCCGACTGCGACGGCGACGGCCATGCCATCGCCGACGGCGACTGTGACGACGCCGATCCGCTGGTCCACCCGGGCGCCGAGGACCTGGCCGGGGACGGGCTGGACGCGGACTGCAGCGGCGAGGACGGGGTCGACACCGACGGGGACGGTCACGCCGACGCCGAGACCGGCGGCACGGACTGCGACGACGCCGATCCAGAAGTGCACCCCGAGGCGGAGGAGGTCGCCTGGGACGAGGTCGACCAGGACTGTGATGGGGAGGACCTGCACACGTGGAGGTTCGTGGCGGCGGGGAGTCACAGCTCGTGCGGCATCACCACGAACGAGGACGTCCTGTGCTGGGAAGGCACGCAGTAATTCGATCCCCCGGAAGAGGAGTTCTCCTCCCTCGCCGTCGGTGGCACAGTGATCTGTGGTGTGCTCACCTCGACGTCCGAGGTGACCTGTTGGGGGGGCGACACCTTCGACATCCTGGAGACGGCACCCTCCGACCTGGTGGTCCTCCAGGTGGACAGCGAGGTGGATACCTTCTGTGCGATCCGGGACCCGGACCGGCAACTGACGTGCTGGGGGGTGGACGAGGGAGGTGTCCTCGATCCCCCCACGGGAAGGTACACCTCCGTGAGCTGCGGCGAAGGACCGACCTGCTGCGCCATCTCCGAGGCGGGAGACCTCGCCTGCTGGGGTGCGGACAACTACGGCCTCCTGGAGGACGAGCCCCCGGAAGCCCCCTGGGCCGAGGTCTCCTTCGGCATCGAGGCCCTCTGCGGCATCACCCGCGAGGGCGTCACCCACTGCTGGGGGAATGCCCTCTGGATCACCGGCGAGGCCCCGCCGGCGGATCTGCGCTTGCACGACATCGGCGTGGGCAAGAACCACGCCTGCGCTCTCACCGAGCGGGACACCGTGCACTGCTGGGGCATCGACGTCGGGGTCATCGAGGGCCACGGGAACGACTACGGGCAGGTCACGTTGGCGCCCGACGGCGCCTTCATCCAGCTCGCCGTGGGCAGGAACCACGCCTGCGCCCTCCGGGACGAAGCCACCATCACCTGCTGGGGCGAAGGCAGAAACGGCCAGACCACCGTGCCCTGAGAGCGGGCTGCACCGGCCCCCTCACCCGGGCCTCGGCACCCCACGAGGCGACCTTGACGGCGGTCTGACTCACATTCGATCGATCTCCCTGCGCCGTCGCCGCGCCGACACCGCGCGTCCCCCCCGGGCCGGTGAGCACGGTCAGCCCTCGGGCTCGAAGCCGTGCACGACATAGGACTTGCCGGCCCAGGTGCCCGCCTCGTCGTTCAGCGATGCGCCGATGAGGACGTCCGGTCGACCATCGCCGTTCACGTCGCCACCTCCCGAGACCGAGACGCCCGCATAGTCGCCGGGGTTCTCGCCCCGGAAGACCATGTCGGCGTCCGCCCCCGTCAGCTCCCCGGTGATCAGGCCGCTGAACAGGTAGACCCGACCGGGGTAGCCAGCGGCGTCGTAGTAGTCGCGGGGGGCAGCGACGAGGATGTCGGGCTCCCCGTCACCGGTGAAGTCGCCGACCCCGGCGAGGGACCGGCCGAGGAACTCGTAGTCGAGCTCGGCCGTGATCGACGCGTGGGCCTCGGTGACGGAGTGGGTGCCTTCGACAGGTCCCCGGAAGAGGTAGGCCTTGCCGGCGCGGGGGCCGGTCCCCGAGTGCAGGTAGGCGCCGATGAGCAGGTCGTCGTGACCATCGGAGTCCAGGTCACCTGCGCCCGCCACGTCGTAGCCGGCGTAGCCGCCCTCGATGTCACCGTAGAAGGCCGCTCCAGCATCTGCGAGCTCGGCCTCGCCCCAGAAGGGACCGAGGGCCAGGTAGGCGGCCCCGGCGAGCTCGCTGGCGACGCTGCTCTTGGGAGCGCCGACCAGGACGTCGCGGTAGCCGTCTCCGTTGACGTCGCCACAGGGGGCGAGGCGGAGGCCTCCATGGTCCAACACCGCCTCGCTCGACAGCGTGGCATCTGCAAGACCTGTTGGGAGGTTGCCGGTCGCCGGACCGAAGAAGATGAAGACCTCTGCCACGCGGGACTCGAACTCGTCGAGGTTGAGTGACCCGACCAGGATGTCCTCCAGGCCGTCCGCGTTCAGGTCCCCGGCACCGCGTGCCTGCACTCCGGCGTTTCCACCGTAGTGCATCCCCAGGTACTCCCCATCCGCATTCCCCGGATCGAAGAACGTGCTCTGGCGCAGCTCCCCCTCGACAGGACCCAGAAACAGATAGGCAGCACCTGTGCTGGAATCGACACCCTTCTGTCCAAATGCCCCCACCAACAGATCCGCGACCCCATCCCCGTTCGCATCGACCGTGTCCACGGCTCGGCCCGTCCCGTCCCACTCCTTGTCCGACAGGAACACGGCCGTGGCCGACTCCAGCGACACCGTGCCCTCCGCGGCGCCCGGCATCGTGTAGACCCGACCGTAGGCGTACGGCTCCGTGTCGTCCGGCGAGCCGATCACCAGGTCGTCCAGGCCGTCCCCGTCCAGGTCCCCCCCCAGCACGACGGCCGAGCCAGAGGCGCGCTCCGCCTCCTCGCCCAGGATCTGGAGCTGGGCGTCCACCAGCTCATAGACCGGCCCGGCGTCCGACCCGTCACAGTCCTCGTCCAGGCCGTTGCCCGGCACCTCGTTCGCCCCTGGGTAGGCGAGGACCTCGCCGTCGTCGCAGTCGCCATCGTCCTCGCTGAAGCCGTCGCCGTCGTCGTCGTAGGCGGGGGTGCCCTCGTCGATGAGCCCGTCACAGTCGTCGTCGATGCCGTTGGCCGCGCCGCTGCCGTCGCCACCATCCTCGGGGGCCCCGGGGTGGATGGAGGGGTCACCGTCATCGCAGTCATCCCCAGAGTAGCCGTCTCCGTCCCAGTCCAGAGGCTGGGCGACGTAGGGGGGGCCGACCCTGACCACGGTGTCTTCCTCTGTCACAGTGCCGGTCTGCCCTCCGGGAGGGTCACGGAGGTCGCTGTCGCAGCCGATAGTGCCGGAAGCACCCAGGAGCAGCAGCCCGGCCCCCCAGGTGCGGCGGGTGGTCACCGGACGATGCCATTGGTTGCGGCCTGGGAGTCCCACTTCGACTGGTAGCTCGTTCCACCCAGGTCGTAGGCGGCCTGGGAGAACCGATGGGGCGGGAGAAGCTGCCCTCCGGTGTCTGTGGGGTCTGCGGTGTCGAGCAGGCAATTGGGATCGGAGGTGTCTCCGATGTCGGCGTCACACCAGGTGTCCGGGTCGGCGAGGTACCAGATCTGGAAGAGTTCCTCGGTGGTCAGGCCTTCGTCGGTGCGCATGTCCCAGAGATGCCGGGTCCAGTCGTAGACCACGCCCCGGTTCTTGTTATCGTCCAGATTGCAGAACTCACCGAAGTAGTCAGCGGACGCGAGGCCGGGGTCCGGGGCACCCTCGCAGCTCGACCGAGGGTCCTCGACGAGGACGTCGTCGATGTCCCAGTCCACCGTCCTGTAGTAGCGGAACCAACAATCCGACTCCGACCCATCGTTGAACACCACCGCCGCATAGAACGACGCATACCCCTCGGCCGCGGCCATCGACTGGTACTCCTCTGAGTTGATCTCGTGGGTCCGGGCGGGGTTGGAATAGCAGTCGCGCGGATCGGCGGTGTCGAACGGAGCGTTGGAGCGCGAGCCGATGAGGGTGTCGTCGTTGTGGGTGAACTGTACCAGGTGGCCCATCTCGTGCATCAGGGAGTACTTGCGCTCGCCGCTCGGCCCAGCCCCGCCGATCACCTGGATGTAGACCTCCGTGCGCTTGACCCCACCAACGGTCTGGGTGAACATGCAGCTTCCGGCACCACCACTCGGGCAGGGAAGAGGGAGAAAGGTGAAGGTCTCCCCCGACAGCCCAGCCGGCTCACGGGTGAAGGCATACCCGGCTGCGGCCGCGATGTTCCACCAGGTCCGGATCGGGGTGGTGATGGTCTCGATCCCGCTGCTTGTCGGCTGGTAGAGCGGCAACGCGATGAAGCCGTAGAGGTTTCGCGTCTCTGGATCATCGATCACGTTGACGAAATTGCCGTTCACGTAGGCCCGCGACTTCAGCGTCACCCGGTACTGATGCGTCGAGTCCAGCTCGATGGGCTCTGTGCAGCCGGGCGACGAGGTGGGCCAGTAGTTGGCATAGTAGCTCCCGACGGCCTCGTCAGCGGTGACATCGTAGACGCTGATCAGGGCTCCCCGTGCCGGACGATCGACATTGGAGACGTAGCAGTCGTCTCCGATGGCGACGTCTGCATCCTCGAAGTGGATCGCATACTTCCCACAGAAGTTCACGTCGTGGATGGCAGCCCAGGCGGGGGAGGGAGCCGCGAGCAGGACCGCGGTCCACAGCAGCAGAAGGAAGAGACCCTTCATGGTGGCGAGCGGGGAGGTGGTTCTACTCATGGTACCCATACTCCACGACGACGTCATCATCCGAAGGGTGGTAGAGAGAGGCCCGGGTGGCCTCGTCATAGACCCCCTGGGGGGCGAGAGCCGCTGCCATCGAGCGATCCAACACCAGGACCTCGCCCCCATCGGGCCACACCAGCCTCAGCGGTGGGGCCGTGAGCCGCCGGACCTCGACCCCGGAGATCGAGTCCACGACGACGACCTGGACCAGGTAGTCCGAGGTGTACAGGGTCTGGGCCTCGGAGAAGAGCGCCTTCTCCGAGACCTCCGCCCCGAGCAGCAACAGCTCCAGGGGATCGGCCGCCTCGATGGCTGTGGTCCACTCGACGTCCGTCGATCCGAAGCGCACCCGGGCCTCCAGGAAGTAGGAGAGTCCCTTGGTGTCGATGGCCTGCACCTGGAGCTCTGGCAACACCTGCCCGTCCGCGTCGGTGCTCCAGCCCAGGTGTACCACGTCCGGGTCGTCCGGGTCGGGCGCTTCCGCGCCGCAGTAGAACTCCTCCTCGGACTGGGACTGTGCCTCGATGTCCTGGGCCCAGACGGTGCCGAAGCAGGTCAGGACCGGTAGGAGAAGCGCTCCGACTTGAAGGGGGGGGGGGGTAATCCTGTCATGTTCCCCGCCGCCACCCTCCCGTAGCACAGGTCCCCCCGACCGGGACCCACCC
>CAZCVP010000042.1:0-46104 GCA_964501915.1 uncultured Enterobacterales bacterium | reverse complement strand
TCACGGTGCAGGTGACTTCGTCGGTGCCGACGAAGCCGCTGGACAGGGTGGTGCCCGAGCCGGCGGCGCTGCCATTGACGGTCCAGGCCGCCAGGGAGGCATCGCTGTCCCCGTCCGGGTCGCTGTAGCCGGACCAGGAGCAGGTGAGGGTGTCCCCGACCTCGGCCGGGTCGGGGCTGATGGACACGACCACGATCGAAGGGGCCGAATTGCCGATGGTGGTCACGGCCGTGACCGGGGTCCCGGCGTCCAGGCCGTCGTGAGGGGTCACCTCGCAGGTGACCGTGTCGTCGCCACCGAAGCCGCCCACCTGGGTGGCGGCGGTGCCGATGACCGTGCCGTCGACGCTCCAGGAGAAGGTCGAGGCGTCGCTGTCGCCGTCCGGGTCCTCGAAGCCGACGGCGGTGCAGGTGAGGGTGTCGTCGGCGCTGGCCGGACTGGGAGAGATCGTCGCCCCGGCGAGGCTGGGCAGGGCGTTGCCGATGGTCACGCTGGCCTCGCCGGCCGGACCCTCGCCCTGGCCGTCGTGGGCGGTGACGGCCACCGACCAGACGTCGCCGCGGGTGGTGGAGTCGGCGGACAGCCGGGCGTCGGTGCTGGCGCTGCTCGGCGCTCCGAAGAGCGACCAGGCGTAGGCATAGGTGAGCGGCTCGCCCTCGGGATCGCTGCTGGGCGTGTCCAGGGACACCACGAGGTCGTCGGTGGTGTCGGGGTCGTCGGGGGTCAGGGAGACACCGGGGGCATCGGGCAGGCCGTTGACCGAGAGGGCGACCGTGTCCACGGCGTAGAGCCCGTCCTCGTCGGTGACCGTGAGCTGGACGGTGTGGCTGCCGGCGCTGAGCGCGGTGGTCGTGAAGCCCGCCGACCCGCTGGAGTCGGCCGGGTCGCTGTCCAGGTCCCCGTCCAGGTCCGAGCTCCAGGCCAGCGCGAGGTCCAGGGCGCTGGTCGTGTCGTCGGAGACCTGGGCGGTGAAGGCGACCTCCTCTCCCTCGTCGGTCGTCACGCCGGCGGCGGGCCCGGTGATCGTGGCCGTGGGCGGCTCGCCGACGCTGAAGAGCACGTAGTCCGAGCACACCTCCCCGCTGTCGTCGGTGATCGTCAGGGTCACGACGTGGGTGGTGGCGCTCAGCTCGTCGGTGGACAGCACCACGTCGCCACCGCTGGTGGGGCTGGCGGTGCCGAGGGTGCCGTCCTTGTCGCTGTCCCAGGACACGGCGAGGCTGGCGGCGGACTGGTCCTCGTCGGCCGCGGTGCCCAGGAAGGTCACCACCTCGCCCTCCTCGGCGAAGGCGCCGTCCTCGGGAGAGGTGACCGCGCAGGTCGGCGGCGTGTCGTCGGGCACCGTGGTCGTGCCGCTGTCGTCGGTCGGGGTGGTGCCCGTGTCGTCGGTGGTGCCGGTGTCGGCCGTGTCGTCGCCGGAGCAGGCGAGCGCGAGGAGCAGGACCCACATGAGGCCTCCCGGGTCGAAGGCCCATCCTGCCACGCCACGGAGCGCCGTTGTCAGCCCAGGATCAGCCCCAGAGCTCCCGCCGTCCGTCCGGCCGCCACTCCCAGCCTCGCCTCCCGTCGATCACCAGGGCCGCGGGCACCGTCAGCCCCAGTCCCACGTCGATGCAGACCAGGCGTCCGCCGTGCCGCAGCAGGATCCGACCCGGCTCGCCGCCGGGGATCGCGTCGGTCGCCGTGTGGCCGGTGATCATGCGGTCGGCGCCCATCAGCGCCAGCGAGCGCAGGAGCTGTCGCCGGGTCCGGGCCGTCTCCTTCAGGGCCAGGTCCCGGTTCCAAAGCGGTCCCCGCGAGGCCCGGAAGAGCCCTGTCGTCGGCAGGCGCCGGAAGAAGCTCGGCGCCTCCTCCCACTCGCCCTCGGCGCGTCGGGCCAGCCCGTCGATGCCCAGCCGCGCCCAGCGAGGGGTGAGCGGGGCGTGGCAGAACACGCAGGTCCCCGACCGCACCGCGATCGGCAGCCTCCGGACCACACGACCGACCTCCCCGGTGGCCCGAAAGGCCTCCCGCAGAGCATTGCGCCCCGGGGCGTGGGTGACCTTCCAGGCCTCGAGCCGCGGGTGCAGCGGCAGGATGGGCCCCAGGGGCGGCACGTTGAACAAGAAGGCCCGCTGGTCCAGCACCTCGGCCTCGAAGGCCTCGCGCTCCTCCGCCGTGGCGAAGGACAGGTACTCCTCGGTCGTGCACCAGGCCTCGACGCCGAGCGACGTGAGCACCTCGTGGTTGCCCAGCAGCATCGTGACCTGACCGTCCTCGGGCAGGGCCTGTCGACGGAGCTGGAGCAACAGGCCCTGGGCCTGGCGGGCCCCGCCGCCGCGGTTGAAGAGGTCTCCGAGCTGGAGGAGGTGGGTGTTGCCCCCGGTCCAGCGCAGCTTCTCGTCCACCAGGCCGAGCCCGTCGAGGATGGTGAGCAGCGCCTCCAGGCTTCCATTGAGGTCCCCGATGGCGATGATGCGGCGGGTGTCGGACGACAGGGGAGCTTCCGGGACGGTGGGCCGCCGAGGATCCTACGCCGTCGGACCAAGCCAGCACCGCAGAACGGGGGGCCGGAGCGACCGGATCGCGACATCGGTGTCGGGGTCACCGGGACCCGAGGCGAGCCGGATGGCTGCCACAGGCCGATCGACGTCGGTGGCACGGTTCCTGCTCCACCTCCTGGCCAGCACCGGAGACCGCCATGTACCTGCGTCGTGTCCTCGCCCTCACCGCCCTCGGGGTGGGGCTGACCGCCAGCGTGGCGACCAGCTACGCGGAGCCGTGCACCTGGGGAGCCTGGCCCATCGACGGGGCGACCGCGGTCCCCCTCGACGTCCAGATCGTCTTCCAGGGCGAGTGGCTCGACGAGACCATGCCCGCCTTCACCGAGGACGTGGTCTCCCTGGTGTCGCTGCCCGGTGGTGAGCGCGTGGACGTGGACGTCGACGTCGACTTCGAGGAGAACGCGGTGGTGCTGACGCCTCGCGAGCCCCTGCGGCCCGACCAGGCCTACCGGGCCACCGGCGTCGCGGTCACCGAGCAGGCCAGCGTCAACTACGTGGCCGACGACTTCCTGACGACCGTGCCCGCTTCGGTCACCTTCACCACCGCGTCGGACCCGACCCTGCTGGCCGTTCACGTGCTGCGGCAGGACATGCCGGAGCTGGCGGAGATCGTGCTGGTGGCGTCCCAGCCCGTCGACGCCGCGTCGGTCGCCGACGACACCCTGGTGCTGGAGGCCCCCGCCGACATGGCCGCCTTCGCCCCGACCTGGGCCGGCTTCTACGAAGGCGAGCCCCACATGCTGGCCTTCCAGGTGGAGGGCACCGAAGAGGCCCTCCAGCACCTGAGCGGCTCGCTGGCCGTCGTGACGTCCGACCTGTTGGCCGAGGACGGCGAGGCCTTCTCCGCCGACGACCCGGTCACGGCGACCCTGGCCACCGACACCACGCTCGCGGTCTATCGAGGCCTTCTCGACTGCCGCTGGGGGGACGAATGACCACGCTGCTGCTCTCCTCGATGATCGCCCTCGCCGTCGCCGAGCCGGCCGAGCTCTACGAGGCTCCCCGGAGCGAGCTCCGCTGGGCCGCCCCCAGCCGCAGCGGAGCGCCCCAGGCCCTCGGCGTGCGCACGGCCGAGGCCGTGGCCCCCTGGACCGAGGGCACCTCCTACAGCTTCACCACCCTGTCCGCCGACGCCCCCTGGTTCAGCAAGCGGCTCCCGCCGCACCTGGTCGTCGCCACCCGGGTCAAGCTGGCCGCCGTCGCCGCGGTGACCCCCGCCGAGGACCGCGGGTACGTCAGCCCCGGCAACCTCCAGGTCGAGCAGTGGATCGGCTTCACCGTGGGCGACCGGGTGCGCATGACCCACGCCTTCTTCACCGGCGCCTTCTTCCCCATGGGCGGGAGCCGGGCCACCACCGCGGTCTTCGTGCACCCCAACGAGACCATGCTGTCGGCCGGGGCCTACACCGGCTACTACGGCTACGCCGACCTCGGCCGGCTCGACGTCGCGATCGAGGCCAGCGTCGGGCTGGGCCAGGGGCCCTATGTCCTGCTCGACCTCGCCCAGACCCACCTCTCGGCCCATGCCTTCTACGAGGTCATCGACGGGCTGCCGCTGGTCGCTGGTGTGGTCGTGACCCCCTGGATGTCCCACGTCCAGCTCGGGGCCCGCTTCCGACCCGCCGAGCACGTCGACGCCGGCCTGTCGGTCAACATCCCGGTGCGCGGTGGCCGGGGGCCGGATCCGGAGTCGGGGGACCTGCAGTTGATCCAGCCGATGTTCGATCTGCGGGTGATGCGGTAAGAGAAGCACCATGCCCGGGAGCATGGCCGCATCGCCGGACCAGGAGGAGGTCCGCGCCCTCCACCTGCCGAGGCGGGCCAAGGTGAGGGGCATGCCTGCCTCGGCGACCTACCTCCGCCCCCCGACCCACCAAGCCACCCCCAGCGCCGGCAGCGCGACCAGGTCCGTCGGATCCATCGTGACGGCCACCGGGCGGATCGGCGGCAGCCCCGCCGACACCAGCGCCCGAGCGGGCCACTGGAGCGCCCCGAGCCCCCAGGACCAGACCTCGGCGACGGCCGGCACGAGCTGAAGGCCGCAGAAGAAGACTCCGGTGGCGGCGATCGCCACCAGGAGCACCCGCCGGGAGGGGCCCCAGGGCCGCCGCAGGGCCCAGAGCCCCACCTCGACACAGGCCTGGAGCACCAGCGGAAAGAAGACCAGTCCCGCGAAGTCCGAGAGCTTGCCGGTCCACCAGCCGGGCACGGACGCCTTGAGCACATGGTCGTTGAGGACCAGCAGGGCGATCGCGCCCAGCGGCACCGGGTGGAGCAGCCCGTCGGCGGGAATGGGCTCGGAACGAGGCATCACTCCGGACTACCATGTCGCACCCACCCCGCTCCCCGGACACGTCCCATGACCTGGTTCCTCCTGGCACTGCTGGCCTGCGGCGACGACGGTGGCCCCGACGACACAGCCACCACCGACGACACCGGTACCACGACCGCTGACGACTCGGGCGAGACCGCCAGCGGTCACCTCGACCAGGACCACGACGGCTACAAGGCCGACGACGACTGCGACGGCATCGACGACGTGCTCATCGGCTCGCCGGACTACACGACGCTGGGCTACGAGGAAGGGCGGGCGTTCATCCTGCTGAGCAGCGACTGGTAGGTCAGGGCCCGGTCAGCACCACCGCCCCCCCCGTGTACTCGCAGAACTCGGCCTCGAAGGTGGCCGACAGCGAGCCGGTGCCGCCGTCGTCGCCGAGCAGCTCGGCGTCGAGGCTGCCGACCACCGAGCTGTCGGCCTCGTCGATGGTGAGGCTGAGCTCCGGGAAGGTCCAGAGCTGGGTCTCGTTGGCGGGCTCGGTGTAGGTGAAGGTGCAGCCGTCGGTGTCCCAGGCGGCGCCGGCGTCGGCCGGCTCTCCATCGCTCCAGACCAGGACACCCGTCACGTCGGGCTCGCTCCAGGAGCCCGTGCCCGGGGTCCCCCCGACCAGGTCCTCGATGTAGGCGTTGAGCGCCACGTGCTCCGTGCCGCCGTCGTCGAGGGCGTCCAGGTCGTCGAAGAAGGTGGTCAGGGCGTCGCAGTGATCCGCCACGGCGGCCCCGTCCTCGAGCTGATCGACGAGGGCCGTGCCCACGTCGATCCAGTCCTGGAGGTCGCCGCACTCCGTGGTGGCGGTGGTCAGGCTGAGGGGTTCGATGTGGAAGTCGCCGAGCAGGGTCAGGGTCGCGGTGGACTCGCTGAGGACCCAGAGCTCGGACTCGCTGGACGACCAGGACCAGAAGGCCGCATCGGCGGACCAGGACTCCTCCAGGTAGCCGCTGGGATCATCGAGGTCCGTGAGGGTGATCTCGGCACCGGTCGAGGAACAGGCGAGCAGCATCGAGGCGACGATCATGGCGGGCTCCGGGCGGGCGCCCAAGGCTAACGCACGGGGCCACCAGGTCTCGATGTCCTCGTACCGTCCAGGCCCGCCGCTCCGGGCCTTCATCCCGAACCATCCGACCGCCGGCAGCGGTTCTCCGCCGCCCGGCTCGATCGCCCGTGACGGGGACGGGCCCGATCGGATCGCGGAGGCGGCGCTGTGGGACAGGTCTTCATCCTGGCCCTGATCCGGTCTCGTCGTCGGAGCCAGGGCGAAGAGGTCCCGGATTGATCCACCTGTAAGTCCAACTTACAATCACCACACATGATCCCCCGCCGCATCCAGCCCGTCCTCCTCGACCTCGCCCGCTCCTTCCCCGTCGTCACCGTGACGGGTCCTCGCCAGTCCGGCAAGACCACCCTCTGCCGCATGGCCTTCCCGGACAAGGCCTACGTCTCCCTCGAAGACCCGGACCAGCGTCGCTACGCTCGCGACGATCCCCGGGGCTTCCTGGCAGAGCTGTCCACCGGCGCCGTCCTCGACGAGGTCCAGCGGGCACCCGAGCTGCCCAGCTACCTCCAGGGTCTGGTCGACGACGACCCGACACCCGGGCGCTTCATCCTGACCGGCTCCCAGGACCTGGGCCTGCGCTCCCAGGTCTCCCAGTCCCTGGCAGGGCGCACTGCGCTGCTCACCTTGCTGCCCCTGGACCTGGAGGAGCGGTCGGCCCTGGCTCCGGCCGGGGACCTCTGGCAGGCCCTGTGGGAGGGCGGCTACCCGGCCATCCACGACCGAGGCATCCCGGCCTCCCGCTGGCTCGGCGCCTACGTCGACACCTACGTCGAGCGCGACGTGCGGCAGCTACTCGCCGTGGGTGACCTGGTGGCCTTCCAGTCCTTCGTCGAGCTGGCAGCGACACAGACGGCCACGCTGGTCAACCTCTCCGGGCTCGGCGGCGGCGTGGGCGTGTCCCACAACACGGCGCGGTCCTGGCTGTCCGTGCTGGAGGCCAGCTACCTGGTCCATCGACTGACACCCCTCCACCGCAACCTGGGCAAGCGCATCGTCAAGGCCCCGAAGCTCCACTTCGTGGACTCCGGCCTGGCCTGCTGGCTGCTGGGCATCCGATCGCCGGACGCGCTGCGTCGACACCCCCTGCGCGGGAGCGTGATGGAGTCCTGGGTCGTCTCGGAGGTGCGCAAGGCCTTCCTCAACCGCGGCCTGAGCCCCCGCCTCCACCACTGGCGCAACCACCGGGGTCAGGAGGTCGACCTCGTCATCGACCGAGGCGCTGACCTGGCGGCGCTGGAGGTGAAGTCCGGCGCGACCCTGCACACCTCCTTCTTCGCCGACCTGGATCGCTTCGAGGCCATCGCTCGCGAAGCCGTGCCGAGGCCCACGGAGGGCGTGGCCCGGGTCCTCGTCTACGGAGGCGACCAGGCCCAGCGACGGACCACGGCCCACGTGGTGCCCTGGCGGGAGATCCAGGGTCACGACTGGACTCGGGAGCCCTGAGCCCGCAACCCGACAGCGCGGCGCGGCGCGGACCGGAGCCCACCTCCCACTTCAGCCGAGGAGGAGCTGGACGACGACCGAGCCAGGCGGCCAGCGCCCTCCGTGGCCCCCGGCCGACCACCCGGGTATCAACAGCCGATGAGCACTCCCTTCCCCTCGCTGATCCTCCGGGTCGACGGCGTGGAGCCCCAGGGCGACTTCGCTCGCACCCAGGCCGAGTTCCTGGAGCCCGACCCCGCCGTCGTGCGCGACCTGCGCAAGCTCCTCGAGGACCGACAGGCCGGTGTCGTGGCCCACTTCTACATGGACGCCGAGCTCCAGGGGGTGCTGGCCGCCTGCGACTGGCCGTGGATCTTCACCTCGGACAGCCTGGCGATGGCCGACGCCGCCGTGAAGATGGCCTCCGAAGGCGCCCAGGTGATCGCCGTGCTCGGCGTCGACTTCATGAGCGAGAACGTGCGGGCCGTGATGGACCACGCCGGCTTCGCCCACGTGCCGGTGCTGCGGCTGTCGGAGAAGGCCATCGGCTGCTCGCTGGCCGAGTCCGCCGAGGCCCCGGCCTACGGCGCCTGGCTGACCAGGGCCGCCGAGAGCGACAACCCCCTGCACGTCATCTACATCAACACCGGCCTCGACGTGAAGGCCCGGGCCCAGGTGCGGGTGCCGACCATCACCTGCACCTCGTCGAACGTCGTGCGCACGGTGCTCCAGGCCTTCGCCCAGGTCCCCGACCTGCACCTCTTCTACGGCCCCGACACCTACATGGGCGAGAACCTCGTCACCCTGTTCACGGGGCTGTTGGACCAGCCCGAGGACACCATCCGGGCCCTGCACCCGGACCACGACCACGCCACCTTGAGGTCGGTGCTGGAGCGCTTCTCCTACTTCCGCCAGGGCGTCTGCGTCGTGCACCACCTCTTCGGCGACGAGGTGGCCGCCCGGGTGGCCCGGGACTACGCCGACTGCTTCCACACCGCCCACCTGGAGGTCCCCGGCGAGATGTTCGCCCTGGCCTCGGCCGCCCAGCGACAGGACCGCGGCGTGGTCGGCAGCACCTCCGACATCCTGGGCTTCATCCTGCGGCGGGTCCGGGAGGCGGTGGCCGAGGGGACCGGCGGCCGGCTGCGCTTCGTGCTCGGCACCGAGGCGGGCATGGTCACGCCGATCGTCAAGCAGATCCGCGGCCTGCTCGCCGAGGCCGGACGCGACGACCTGGAGGTGGAGATCATCTTCCCGGTCGCCAGCGAGGCCGTGGCCCAGGCCCCCGAGAGCGGGCTCGGCGTCGTGCCCGGGGTCGCCAGCGGCGAGGGCTGCTCGGTGGCCGGCGGCTGCGCCACCTGCCCCTACATGAAGATGAACAGCCTGGAGGCGCTCTTCGACCTGCTGGAGGGCCTGGGCGGGGACCTGGATCCGCGCCCGCTGTGGCCGAAGACCTACAGCGAGCGCATCGGCGAGAGGTCGCTGGCCGAGGTCGGCACGGAGCCGATCCTGGCGATGCGGCACTTCAAGCGGACCGGTGAGCTGCCCGAGAGCCTGGTCGAGCAGGTCACGGCCGCGCGGTAGGGCTCAGCCCACGAAGGCCCGGGCGTTCCGGAACAACCGCAGCCAGGGGCCGTCCTCGGGCCAGTCCGCGGGCGCCCAGGAGTTGGCGATGGTGCGGAAGACCCGCTCCGGGTGGGGCATCAGGATCGTCGCCCGGCCGTCGGTGCTGGTGAGCGCCGTGATGCCCGCAGGGGAGCCGTTGGGGTTGGCCGGGTAGCGCCGTGCCACCTGGCCGCGGTTGTCGACGAAGCGGGCCGACACCCGAGCCACCGCCTGCTGCTCGGGGCCGTCGAAGAGCGCCCGCCCCTCCCCGTGGGCCACCGCCACCGGGATCCGGCTGCCCGCCATGCCGGCCAGCAGCACGCTGGGGGAGTCGAGCACCTCGACCAGGCTGGCCCGGGCTTCGAACTGCTCGCTGCGGTTGCGCACGAAGCGCGGCCAGGCCGCGGCACCCGGGATCAGCTCCTTGAGCTGGGCCAACATCTGGCAGCCGTTGCAGACCCCGAGGCTGAAGGTCTCGGGACGGTGGAAGAAGCGCTCGAAGGCCTCCCGCACCTCGGCGTGGAAGAGCACGCCCTTGGCCCAGCCCCCGCCGGCCCCGAGCACGTCGCCGTAGGAGAAGCCGCCACAGGCGGCCAGGCCGACGTAGGCGCTCAGGTCGTCGCGACCGGTCAGCACGTCGCTCATGTGCACGTCGACCGGGTCGAAGCCCGCGGCGTGGAAGGCGGCCGCCATCTCGATCTGGCCGTTGACCCCCTGCTCCCGCAGGATGGCGACCTGGGGACGGGTGCCAGTGCCGATCAGCGGTGCGGCGATGTCCTCCGTGGGGTCGAAGGTCAGGTGCGGGCTCAGGCCCGGGTCCTCGGCGTCCAGCAGCGCGTCGTAGGCCTCCTGGGCGCAGGTGGGGTCGTCGCGCAGGGCCTGCATCCGGAAGCTGGTCTCGCCCCAGGCCCGGTGCAGGTCGACCAGGGACTCCCGCAGGATCGGGCCCGCCGGTCCGGAGACGGTCAGGTGCCCGTCGTCGCGCGGCGTGGCGACGAGGCGCACGCAGTCCTCCAGGCCGGCTCGTTCGAAGAGGGTCTTCACGCTGTGCAGGTCCTCGGCCCGGACCTGCAGCACCCCACCGGGCTCCTCGGCGAAGAGGCTGCGCAGCGGGTCCAGGGCCGGGGGGGGGGTGACCTCCAGGCCGCTGCGACCGGTCAGCGCCATCTCCACCAGGGTGACGATCAGCCCCCCGTCGGAGACGTCGTGCCAGGCCAGGGCCACGCCGTCCCGAACCAGGGAGCGCATCACGTCGAGCAGGGCGCCGAGCCGGGCCGGCACGTCCAGGTCGGCGGGCACCGCCCCGAGCTGACCGTGGACCTGGGCCAGGGCCGAGCCACCGAGCCGTCCGGCGGCCGCGCTGAGGTCGACGTGGAGCAGCCCGGTCGCCCCGGCGTCGGTGCGCACCTGGGGCGTGATCACCCGGCGCACGTCGCGCACGGTGGCGAAGGCCGAGATCACCAGGCTCAGCGGAGCGGTGACCTGCTGGTCGCCGTCGTCGTCGCTCCAGGTGGCCCGCATCGACATCGAGTCCTTGCCGACGGGGATGCAGAGGTCCAAGGCAGGACACAGCTCCAGGCCCAGGGCCTCGACGGTGGCGTAGAGGTTGGCGTCCTCGCCGGGATGCCCCGCGGGCGCCATCCAGTTCGCCGAGAGCACGATGCGTTCGTTGGACTCCAGGTCGACGCCGGCGAGGTTGGTGAGGGCCTCGGCCACCGCCAGTCGGGCGCTGGCGGGACCCGAGAGCAGGGCCACCGGCGGGCGCTCCCCCATCGCCATCGCCTCGCCGGTGAAGCCGACGTAGTCGGTGGTGGTGAGGGCGCAGTCGGCGACGGGGACCTGCCAGGGGCCGACCATCTGGTCCCGGACCACGGTGCCGGTGACGCTGCGGTCGCCGATGGTGATCAGGAACTCCTTGGAGGCGACGGTCGGGAGCGAGAGCACCCGGTAGAGCGCCTCACGGGCGTCGAGGCCGGCCGGCTCGAAGGGGAGGCGCTCGGGGGTGGCCTGCACCGCGGTCCGGTGCATCTTGGGCGGCTTGCCGAGCAGCACCTCCAGCGGCATGTCGATCGGCGTGTCGTCCAGGAGCCGATCCCTCAGGACCAGCCGCTGCTCGGCCGTGGCGTGGCCGACGATCGCCCACGGCGCCCGCTCCCGCTCGCAGATCTCCCGGAAGCGGGGCACATCGGCCCGGGCGATCGCCAGCACGTAGCGCTCCTGGGCCTCGTTGCACCAGATCTCCATCGGCGAGAGCCCGGGCTCGTCGCAGGGCACCTCGCGCAGCTCGAAGGTCGCGCCCCGGCCGGCGTCGTGGACCAGCTCGGGCAGGGCGTTGGAGAGGCCGCCGGCGCCGACGTCGTGCAGCGAGGCGATCGGGTTGTGCTCGCCCAGGGCCAGGCAGCGATCCAGCACCTCCTGGCAGCGGCGCTCCAGCTCCGCGTTGGCCCGCTGGACGCTGGCGAAGTCCAGGTCCTCCGAGGAGTCACCGGTGGCCATCGAGCTGGCGGCGCCGCCGCCGAGGCCGATGAGCAGGGCCGGGCCGCCGAGCACGATGATCGCGGCGCCGGCCGGGATCGGCTGCTTCTCCACGTGGCCCGGGCGCACGTTGCCGTAGCCGCCGGCGATCATGATCGGCTTGTGGTAGCCGCGCCACTCGCTGCCGCCGCCCGCGGCCGGCACCTCCAGGCAGAAGGTGCGGAAGGTGCCGACGAGGTTGGGCCGCCCGAACTCGTTGTTGTAGGCGGCGCCGCCGATGGGGCCCTCGAGCATGATCTCCCGGGCCGAAGCCATGCGCGGGGAGGTGCCGACCGAGGCCTCCCAGGGTCGCGGAGCGCCCGGCAGCTCGAGGTCGCTGACCGTGAAGCCGCACAGCCCGGCCTTGGGCTTGCCGCCGCGACCGGTGGCGCCCTCGTCGCGGATCTCGCCGCCGTTGCCCGTCGCCGCGCCCGGATCGGGGGAGATGCCGGTCGGGTGGTTGTGGGTCTCCACCTTCATCAGCACGTGGGCCGTCTCGGGGTGGGGCCGGTAGTGACGGTCCTCCGGGTCGGCGAAGAAGCGCTGGACCTCGTAGCCCTCGACCACCGCGGCGTTGTCCTCGTAGGCGCTCAGCGTGTGGCCGGGGGTCCGGGCGCGGGTGTTGCGGATCATCCCGAACAGGCTGTGGGCCCTGTCCTCGCCGTCGATGGTCCAGCTCGCGTTGAAGATCTTGTGGCGGCAGTGCTCGGAGTTCGCCTGGGCGAACATCATCAGCTCAGCGTCGCTCGGGTCCCGGCCCAGGGAGCGGAAGGCGTCGACGAGGTAGTCGATCTCGTCGGGCGCCAGCGCCAGGCCCCAGGCCGAGTTGGCCGCCACCAGGGCCTCGCGGCCCTCGGCGAGCACCGGCACGTGGCGCAGCGGTCGCGGGCTCTCGGCGGCGAAGAGCACCTCGGCGGCCGCGGTGTCCGGCAACACGGCCTCCACCATGCGGTCGTGCAGCAGCGGCGCCAGGGCGGCCCGCTCCGAGGCGGAGACCGCGCCGTCCAGGGCCCAGCCCGTGCCGCGCTCCAGCCGTCGCACGGCGTCGAGGCCGCAGCCCCGGGCGATGTCGGTGGCCTTGGACGACCAGGGGGAGATCGTGCCGGGCCGCGGGGTGACGAGCAGGTCGAGGTGGGGGAAGGCCTCCGGCGCCGGCTCCGGGTCGTAGGTGAGCAGGGCTTCGAGGACCGCCCGCCCGGTGGCGTCCAGCTCCCGCGCCAGGTCGACCAGGTGCACGTGCCAGGCCCGCAGCCCGACCAGGCCGGGGGCGAGGGGCCGGGCGGACTCCAGCAGCTTGGCCAGCCGGAAGTCCGAGCGGGCCGGGGCGCCGATCAGGGCGAGCATGGCAGGCTCCGAGGCGGGAGGAGGCCGGTAACCGGGCCGGAGGTCCCGCTCTGGGGCAGGATGGCAACGACGGGCGCCCCGACCCTCAGTCGTCCATCGAGTAGAGCCCACCATCGGCGGGCAGCGCCTCCCGGCTCAGCTCCAGGGTGGACCCACAGGAGGGGCAGGCCACCGCTTCGCTGCTCAGGGGCGCCTCGTGGCCGCAGTGGGCGCAGCGCCGCAGCAGCAGCCGGGGCATCAGCCCGGGGAAGACCCAGCCACCCCCCTCGGAGGCCGACCGGACCCGGACCCTCTCCGCCCGGCTCAGCTCCTTCAGCACCCCCCGGGCCACGGCCGTTCGCGGCCCCAGCGCCGCCTCCAGGTCCTCCTCCAGGAGCTGCCCGTCCCGCTCGCGAGCCAGGGCCATGACCTCGGCCATCACCACGACCGGCGACCAGCGGCGAGCCTCGTGGATCAGCCAGGCCCCCGCCAGCACGGCCCCGCCCCCGACCAGCAGCCCGACGGCAGCCACCACCAGGCGATGGCCCTGCCCGTCGCTGCCCAGCAGAAACAGCAGGCCGAAGCCCACGCCAGCCAGCCCCGCCAGCAGCAGCAGCGCCCCGCCCAGCATCCTCATCGGCGCTCTACGCCCACTGTCGCTCCGCCTGGCGCGAGAGCTCCTCGCCCATGGTCTCGAAGTAGTCCTGGATCTTGCCCTCCGTGAGCTCGCCGGACATCGCCGTCTTGACGCGGGCCACGAACTCCAGCGGGTGCAGAGGCTCCCCGGGAGAGCAGAGCTTCGAGAGGCGGGCGAAGTGGCTGGCGTAGCCCTCGCTGGACCTGGGCACGGAGATCTTCAGGTTGGGGACCGGGTGGGCCACCTCCGTGAGCACCATGTCCTCCACGCTCTTCTCGAAGGCCTCGTGGCCGGAGATCAACCCGCGCACCAGCCCGATCAGCTCCTGGGCGGCCTTCATGCCCTCGGCGAACGACGCGTGGTGCTCCAGTGCCTCGGCGATCTCCTCCAGGCTCCCCGCGAGGTCCGGTCGGTCGGGACCCAGGCGGGCGCCGCAGACCCGGCACAGGTGGCCGTCCTGGCGCCGGTCGAAGCCGCAGCGGGGGCAGGCACCACCCCGTCGGCCAGCACCAGAGCCCTCCGGCCTGCTCCGCCTCATCGCCCGCTCCAGCACCGTGCGCCACGCCAGGCGCTCCCGACCGGCCTCCAGCCAGGCCTGCTGGGCGCGCAGCTCCGAGGCCCGGGCGCGGTGATCGACCCAGCCCGTACGACGCCTGGACTGCAGGGTCGTGTGCTCCTCGTCGAGGCCCTCCCACTTCAGGCGCAGGTGATCGACCCGCTCCATCACCTCCTGCTGCTCCTCCTCCAGCGCTCGCCGCTCCTGGCGCAGGCGATGCATGCGGAAGACGTCCATGAAGAAGCCCAGGCCGCTTCCCAGCGTCCGGATCCGCGCGTTGTAGCGGTCGATGCCCTCCAGCAGCTCCTGGGCGCGCGCCTTGAGCTTCTCCTCGCTGGCGTCCAGGCCCACGTTGGCGCCGTGGAGCTCGAGCTCCGCCGCCAGCGACTCCTGCCGGGTGGCCTCGGCCTTCTCCAGCAGCGTCGCCTCCGCCTCGGCGAGCTCGGTGATCCGGGCCTCGAGCTCGGCCTCGACCACGGGACCCAGCTCGTCGAGGGCCTCCCCCAGCCAGCCGGGCAACTCGGCGCGACGCTCGGCGACCAGCACCTGGAGCTGGTCCAGCTCCTCCTCTCGCACCCGGGCGACCTCGGCGAAGAACTGCTCGTAGCGGGCCTGGCGCTGGAGCAGGTGCTGCTCCGCCTGCCGCAGGACCCCGGCCTGTCGCCGGATGAAGTCGCCGAAGTCCTTCAGGCGTGCCACTCAGGCGCTCCTCTGGGAGGGCTTCGGCACACCGAAGCTGCCGCCCCGCTCCCGCTCCTCCTCCCAGCGCCGTCGTGCCGCGGCATCGCGGCAGCCCAGCTCGGAGAAGTCCTCGGCGGCGTCCCAGTAGAGCGGACAGGCCCCGGCACACAGGTCGGCGTCGGCACAGTCGGCGCAGGAGGGAGGCAGGTAGCGGCGCTCCCGCCACCAGCGCGCCTCGGGGCTGTCGTAGAGCTCCTGGAAGGGGGTCTCCAGCAGCGAGCCGAGGCCCTGGTCGAAGGACGAGCAGGGCAGCACCTGTCCCGCCGGGTCCACCGAGAGGATCCCGTGCACGCAGGCACAGCTCTTGGCGCCCTGCCCGAGCAGGACCGGGTTGACGATGCAGTAGGGGACTGGGGAGTACCAGACCAGGGTCATCTCCTCCTGGGTCGCGACCTCCAGCAGCTTGGGCAGGTGCTCGGCCAGCTCGGTGTAGGAGAGAGGTCCAGCCGCCTCGTCCAGGCCGTTGCCGGTCCGGATCAGGAGGTTCATCGACAGGGTGCGGGTGCCCAGCTCCCGCGCCAGGAAGCGGATCAGGTCCGGCGCGGCCTCCAGGTTGTCCTGGCACAGGGTGGTGTTGGTGTGGACGTGGATGCCGAGCCGCTGGAAGTGGCCGACCGCCGCGGTGGTCTGTGCGAAGGCCCCGCTGCGACCCACCAGGCGGTCGTGCAGGACCGGCTCGCCGGCCTCGATCGAGACCTGCGCCGAGTCCAGTCCAGCGCCCACGAGGGCCTCGGCGTAGCTCGACTCTCCGCAGCGCAGGCCGTTGGTGATCAGGTTGACCCGGAAGCCCAGCGCCTTGCCGTGGGCGATCAGCTCCGGGAGGTCCTTGCGCAGGGTGGCCTCGCCGCCGGTGAAGGAGAGGCTGGGCACGTGGGCCTCGTGCCAGATCCGGTCCATCACCCGCTCGACCTCGGCCGTGCTCATCGGGCGCGGGTCCGGCGGACGGGTGGGACTGGCGGCGTAGCAGAAGGTGCAGCGGTTGTTGCACGCGTAGGTCAGCGCGATCTCGGCCAGCACCGGGTAGCGGACCCGACCCGGCTCGTAGGCACCGAAGGACAGGCCCTTGCGCGGGGTGGTGAAGTCCTCCCGCATGACCGCAGCCACCGCCCGCACGAGGTCCCGGGCGTCGTCCACCAGCCGTGCCCAGCGCACGCCGAGCCGGGGGGCCAGCGACCGCAGGGCGGGCTCCGCGCCGAGACCGTCGCGGTCGTAGAGCGCGGCGAGGATCTCCACGCCGCTCGGGTTCAGGCCGAGGGTCTTGTCGGGGCGGACCATCAGCAGGCCATCGACCCGCCGCACGTGCACAGCGGCCCGGCTGCGGGCCACGAAGTCGTCGATCTCCGCCAGGGCCTCCCGGCGCAGCTCACCGCGCCTCCGCAGGGCGTCGAGCATCAGAAGCTCCCCGCGCAGGAGGAGACACAGGCCGAGTGGCAGGCCGAGTGGCAGGCACAGGCGCTGTGGCAGGCCGAGTGACACGCCGAGTGACACGCCGAGTGGCAGGCCGAGTGACACGCCGAGTGACACGCCGAGTGACAGGCGTCGTAGCCGACGGCGACGGAGCGGGGCAGGCGGAGATCGGGCAGCTCGGGCTGGGAGGTGCCGTCGAAGCGGAAGAGCGACTCGATGCGATCCACGGTCGCCCGGGCTCCGGCCTCCACGTCCTCCACGAGCCCCACGGCGAGCTCCTGGATCCGGTGGGTTCCGCCGCCGCCCACCGGGACCTCGCGGCTGGCGACGAGGGTGTGGAGGGGGCGCACCAGCGGTGCGTCGTGGGGCACCGGCGGCAGGCTGGTGCTGCAGTGCTGGAAGAAGTGGTCGTGGAGGTAGAGGTCGGAGTAGTGCCGGTCGAACCAGGCCTCGCGCTCCCTGGGGGCCCTCCGCTCCAGCTCACGCCAGGCCCGCTCGCTCTGCTGGACCCAGGTGAGACGCGTGGCGGCGGTGTCGGCACGCCAGATCTTGGAACCGAGCTGCTGCTGGAGCGCCTCGAGCACCTCGCGGACCCCCTCGGCGGGCAGGGTGCCCTCCGGGGAGAGGGCCCCGAGCAGGGCCCGCTCGGCGTCGGTGCGGGCCCCCGAGGCGTCCAGCACGGTGAGCTGGAGGGGATTGCGGCTGACGAGGCTCACCGCCCCTCGCTCCTGCAGGGCCAGCACCAGCAGGTTGATGGCCTTGATCGGTCGGTCGAGGAAGGCAGCGGCCTCGGGCGGTTCGAGCGACGGCACGAAGTCCCGGCGGGCGAAGGTGGCGACCGTGATCTCCGGCTCGGTGTAGACGAGGCCGGTCGCGGCCAGCCTGGCGTCGATCCAGGGGTGCAGGCGCAGCAGGCGCACCACCAGTGCCCCCACAGCCGAGCACAGCAGCCACAGCAGCCGGACGGGCACCAGCAGCCCGGCGAAGCCGAACAGGGCCGGCTCCCCGAGGCTGAAGAACCGGAGCCGGCCCTCGTAGCCAAAGACCCGGTGCGCCAGCGCGGTCCCGGCGACCTTGTCCACCACCGCCAGGGGCAGGAAGACCGGGATCCACCACCCGAGCAGCAGCACGGCGTTGCCCGACACGGCGAGCAGGAAGAGGGCCGGCACCCACAGCGCCAGCGCCAGCGCCTGCTGCCGGGCGAAGGGGCTCTGCGGCCCGGAGAGCAGCTCCCCCGGGAGCAGCTCCAGGGTCACGCTCGCGGGACGCGCCAGGCCGAGGGGATCGGAGGGCAGGGTCACGAGGGCCTGCTCCTGGTCCCAGCCGAGCACGACCTCGCTGGCGGCGGTCGGGGCCTCGGCGTAGCCGAGGGCCAGCGAGGGGGCGCGGGTGCTCCAGTCCACCTCCCCGGCCTCGGTGCGGTCCGCGGTGGGATCCGCCGGGACGGACGGGGTCCCGGTCCAGGGCACGGCCGTGCGGACCGCCAGGCGGGGGACCATGCCCTCGGCCCGGGGGGTGAAGTCCGCCGCCTGGCTCCTCAGCGAGAGAGCCACCCTGGCCTGGCCGTCCATCGCCTGGACAGGTGCCGGCCGCGGCCAGGCGTGCAGCGACCTCACGACGACCAGGACCTCGGTGTCGGGCTCGGTCTCCCGTCCCAGGACCAGGGCGTCGGGCTCGGCCTGGCAGGGCACGGCCTCGCCGTCCAGCCTCGCCGTACAGGCCACCCCCATCCGCGTCAGCTCGGGGGCCGGGTTCGTCCAGCGCAGGAAGTTGCGCTGACCCTGCTCTTCCAGGCGCAGCGTCGTCTCGACCTCCACGTAGGCCTCGTCGCGGTGCTTCCGGAGCGCCGCGTTGGTCGCGGTGGTGAGCTCCTCCACCAGGACGATCGGGCCCTCGGAGCGCAGCCGACCCTGGGGCTGCATCGGCCCGGCTTCGGCGGCCGGCATCTGCTCCAGCGGCAGGTAGACCCGCGCCATGTGCACGGCCTCCGCCCGCAGGCCACGCTTCTCCACGTAGTAGACGAGCCTCCGCTCTCCGTCCACGTCGGCGAAGACCCAGGCCTGGTGGTCCTGCTCCCGCAGGTTCCCGGGATCGGTGAGGATGCCCAGGCCGTCCACCATCGCCGGGGAGATGTCCTCGTGCTGCTGCACCTCGGCCGGCAGCTCCAGGGGCAGCACGAGCTTGATGGTCGAGCGCTGGATCGGGAAGACCCAGCGCACCGGGTTGAACCAGGCGGCGAGCACGCTCTGTCCGCCGGCCTCGGTCGGCTCGGCGAAGCGCTTCTCGACCCGGTAGTGGAGCTGGAGGTGGTAGGTCTCGCCGCGGCGCGTGTCCCCCTGCCAGCTCACCCGGTAGTAGCCACCCCCCAGGCCGGAGACCTGCGCCGGTCGCTCGCCGGAGTCGCCGACCAGCAGGGCCCGGTTGAAGTGGACCGGCTCGTAGAACTCCCCGACCTTGCGGATCTGGTCCCGGCTCTCGTTCTCCTGGAAGTGGAGGTCGTAGACCACGTCCACCGAGCCGTCCTCCCGCAGGAAGACCTGGGTGTCGGCCTCCAGGAGCTCCACCGGGGCGGCGAAGGCCACCGGCGCGAAGAGCCAGACAGCCAGGACGACCGCCAGGTGGCGAAGGGCGCTGGAGACCAGGTGCGTCAAGGGGGCAAGTCTACCGGAGCCAGCGCCACCCGAGAGCCGCTCCTCGCCGGTCTCGATCCGACCCGCGTCCTGTTCGCGGCGTTCATCGCGGCATCGGGCGGGTGGCGACGATCGGCGAGGCCGACGTGCTGGTGGTCTGGCTCACCCACGACTCCGGGTCGCTCTACCTCGCCCACTCCGAGGACAGCGGCGAAGACGACGGGCTCCCTCCCGACCCCGAGCCCGTCGACGGGTCCGAGGAGGAGGCCTGCGGCTGCTCCAGCGCGAGGATCTCGCCGTGGTGGGCCTGGCTGGGTGTGCTGGTCTGCTGGCGGAGATCGAGGTCGGTGCGCCCACCCGGGTAGGATGAGGGTCCACATGAGCCCGAGAGCACCAAGACTGTCCGTCCTCCTCGCGCTCTTCGGCACGGCCTGTTCCGACTCCGGCGAGGTCCTGCTGGACGCGGCCTCCTTCACCCAGGTCGCCAGCGCCTGGTTCGTCGAGGTGGGCACCTATGTTCCCTTGGCTGACGCCTACATGGTCTACCTCTCCAGCTTCGACGACGGCTGCACGACCCACGCCGACTACTGGGAGACCGTCAACCACCTCGGGACCTCCGACGACGACATGGTCGAAGCCTGGACGGTACTTCCCGAGCGGTTCGACATCGTCTCCCTGACGCTGCTCATCGACGGCCAGGGGACGGACCCGGCGGGCGAAGTCCTGTGGGGACCCGCCTGGGACGAGTGGCCCGACACCGCCGGCCAGTTTCGAGCCACCATCTACCGCTACGCTCACACCCTCACCCTGGAGGACGTCGCCGCGCTCGAGGCCGACGAGGACGTCTCCGAGTGGCGGCGGACCTGGCTGTCGGACGGCGGCGAGCTCGAGGTGGACCGCTACTGGGAGGAGACCTGGATCTCGGGCAGCGTCACTGCCGCCCTCGTCGAGGAGTCCGGCGACGCCGCCGGGGACCTGGAGATCTCCTTCGCTGCCGAGCACTGTCCGGAGCTGGAGGCGGCCTGGGACTGAGTTGCGGTGCATGATGGGTGTGTGCTGCTCGTCCTGCTCGCCTCCTGCACCCCGCCGGAACCGGTCACGGTCGAGACCGAGACGACGACCACCGCCCCGGACTCCGGCCTCGTCGAGCAGGTCCCGGGCGCCGAGGCCCCCCCCGATCCCACCGAGGTGCTGTTCGATCCCCAGGTCGTCCACACCCTCACCCTCACCCTCGACGAAGCCGACTGGCTGAGCGTGCGGGACGACCCCTGGGCCAAGGAGTGGGTGCCCGCCGACTTCTCCTGGCAGGACGAGACCGTGTCCCAGGTCGCGATCCGGGCCTTCGGCCACGGCAGCCTGAGGGCGGGCAAGCCCTCGATCAAGATCAGCTTCGACCGGCTGGTCGACGGCCAGCTCTGGCGCGACCTGGACGAGCTCAAGCTCGACAACTCCGCCCAGGACGTGGGCTATCTCAACGAGCGCATCGCCACGGCGATCCTGCGGCGCATGGGCCTGCCCGCCGCCCGCACCGGCTGGGCGGAGCTGGTGGTGAACGGTGAGCCCGCGGGCTTCTTCGTGGTGCTCGAAGCCATCGACGACCGCTTCGTCGAGCGCTGGTTCGGCCACGACGACGGCGCCCTCTACTCCACGCGGGAGCACGAGTACGGGCACGGCCTGACCCCCGCCGACGACCCGCTCGTCTACTACGAGCCCCAGACCTCGAAGGGCGGCGACGGCAGCGAGTTGGCCCGGGCGATGGAGGTGCTGGAGTCCGGCAGCGACGAGGCGATGGCCGAGACCCTCGACCTGGAGGGCTTCTTCGGTGTCAGCGTGACCCGCTCGGTGATGGGCTCGATGGACGCCTTCTCCGCCGACGGCAACAACTTCTACCTCTACGACGACCACGGCCTGCTGCGGCTGATCCCCTGGGACTTCGACGTCGATCTCGGCGGCTACTACTTCTCGAGCGCCCTGACCGTCGACCCCCGCCAGCCCTGGGTCACCTCGCCCTGGTCGGCCGACTCTATCACCGGCGCCCCCTACACGGACCCGGTGCTCCTGCGCACCCTGGCCCTCGGCGAGGACCCCGAGCGGATCATCGAGGAGCTGTTGGCCGGCCCGATGGCCTGGGAGCGGGTCGATCGGGAGGTCGCCGAGGCCGCAGCGCTCGTCCGGGACCACGTCGCCACAGACGTGCTGGGCAACCTGGACAGCTTCGACCAGCGGGCCGCCGACCTGCGTCTCTTCCTCCACGCCCGCATCGCCGGGCTGCTGGGCACCGAGCCCGCGAGCTGCCCCGACCCCGGCGAGGGCGTGCTCCAGGCCGCCGACCTGGTGGTCGAAGGCACGGTGGGCTGGGGCAGCCTGATGATCGACAGCTCGAACTGGGGACCGGGCCACACCGTCGCCGGCGAGCACGCCTGCACCGGGGTCTTCGCCCACGCCCCCAGCACCGTGCGGCTCGAGGTGCCGGCTGGCTACGGGCAGCTCTCCGGCGCCGTCGGGCTCCAGGACTGGAACCAGCGCTGCGGCGATGGCGCGACCTTCCAGGTGGTCCAGGACGGCGAGGTGCTCTGGTCGAGCCCGACCCTGGCGACCTACGACCCCGCGGTCTCCTTCGGCCCCGTGACCGTGGTCCCCGGCAGCGTGCTGCTCCAGACGGAGGTCAACGGCGCCTACACCTGTGACACCACGAGCTGGCTCGACCTGGCGCTGGAGCCGACGGCTCGGGTCGCGATCGAGTGACCTGCCGGCTGGTAGAGCACCAGCGACTCCGGACCTGTCACCTCCCGCGGCCAGCCAGCGTAGGCTCGGTGTGTGATGCTCCTCCCGCTGGCTTGTGTCCTCGCACCGACGTCGGTGGTCCTCGACGTGGACGGAGACGGGTTCACCCAGGCCGTGGACTGCGACGACGACGACCCGGCGGTCCACCCCCTCGCGGTCGACGTGCCCTACGACGGACAGGCCCAGGACTGCGACGGGGCCGACCGCGACGATCTCGACGGGGACGGGCACGACCTGGCGGAGGACTGTGACGACCAGGATCCCGAGGTCCACCCGGACGCCTGGGAGGAACCGGGCAACGGAGTGGACGAGGACTGCGACGGCGAGGATGGCGTCGTCGAAGACACCGGCTCGGCCGCCGACAGGGACGGAGACGGATGGGCGCCGGCCGAAGGTGACTGCGACGACGACGACCCCGAGAGCCACCCGGGGCTCGCCGAGGCCTGCAACGGGTTCGACGACGACTGCGACGGCGAGGTCGACGAGCTCACCCTCGACGACGCGATCGAGACCTGGACCGGCTCGGGCCTGGGGGGCTGCAGTCCCTGGGCGCTCTCCGCCGGCGGTGACCTGGACGGCGACGGCACCGGCGACCACGCGGTCGTGTGCTGGCACACGGACAGCGCTCTCCGAGTCGTCGCCGGAGGACAGATCGTGGAGCGCATGTTCGCGGAGGAGATCTTCGCCCATTCGGTCGAGGTGGGCGTCGACCTGGACGACGACGCCACCGCCGAGCTGTTGCTGGGCATGGTCGAGGCGGAGCTGCTCGGCTTCGCCGGTGGCAGGTCCTTCGAAGCGCTGGACCTGACGGCACCGGACTTCCGTCTCGTGGGGTTGTCCGCCGGCAGGACGCGTCCCTGGCGGTGGTGCTGATCACCGACGAGGCCAACGAGTCCGGGGACTCGGTGGGGGAGGCGCTGGAGAGCCTGGCCGTCGAGCCCCCGGCCACCCTGCGCGCCCACGGCATGTACCCCGACGACGCCCTGGCCTGCGACGGGGGCACCTCCGAGGCGCTCGTGCCCACCCTGGTCGAGGCCACAGGGGGCCTGGGCGAGCTGGTCTGCACCTGGGACTTCGTGCCCTTCTTCGAGGGCCTGGTCGAACACCAGGAGGGCCTGGCCCGTGCCGTCTCCCTCCCGGATCGACCCCTGTCCTGGTCGATCGAGGTCCGGGTGGACGGGGTGGCGACCGAGGCCTGGAGCCTCTCGGAGACGGACGTCGTCCTGCTCGACAGGGCACCGGGCTCGGGCAGCGTGGTGGAGGTGGACTACCTCGCCGCCACCGCCTGCGGCGGGTAGACGCTCCAGGCGGTCCTCACCGGAACACGGAGGTGGTTCGCACTTCCACCTGAGTGCCGACCTCCACCCTGGGAGGTCGGGAGATCGATCCGGGACCCGCGGATGGCCCTCCCGCAGGGAGGGACCGTACGGCAAGGCCGCTCGCCCTCCTGGGGGACCACCGGTGGCTGCCAGAGTCTCCCGGGTGAGCGGACGCCGCCTGGCTCAGAAACACCCCGGCCCCAGCTCCGACCAGGTCGGGTCGCGGCTGTCCGAGCTGGACGAGCTCCCGAGTTGACCGTCGTAGAGCACGCCCTCGAAGGCCGTGTTGTCGTAGCCGGAGTTGATGGCCAGGGTCAGCGGCTGGTCGCCGGTGACGATGGGGGTCGAGAAGCTCCCGGAGTCGGCGGCCACGCCGTCCTGGTCGTTGGTCCAGGTGCTGCCGTCCCAGACACCATGGACGCGAGGTGAGGCGAAGCTGTCGCGGATCCGCTGTCGCAGGGACGGCGATTCCCGCACCTCGAAGGACCTGATCGCAGCCCCGTCCTGCACAGGACCCCAGTGGAACAGCGCTTGCAGTCGGGCCCGTCGCGCACCGGAGCTCGAGCATGAGAACCCTCCTCTGGATCCTCGCCACGATCGCGGCGGTCGGCTGCGCGTCCTTCGAGGGCACCCCCGAGACCCTGGTGCTGGACACCTCGGCCACCGACACGGGCACCCTCACCGAGGAGACCCGGGACACGGCGACGGACAGTGACCCGGGCACGACCCAGGAGACCGACACCGAGGATCCGACCGACGAAGTCGAAGACGACGCGGTGATCGTGGCGGCGGACCTGCCGACGGAGCTGGACTGCGGCGAGATCTACGCGGCCTCGGTGACGGTGCGCAACACCGGCTCGGCGACCTGGACCCAGGACGGTGGCTACAAGCTCGGGGCCGTGAGCGACGACGACGACCTCTATGGACCCGACGTCCGGGTCTGGCTGGAGGACGGCGACTCGGTCGCTTCGGGCGAGACCCACGTCTTCACCTTCGACCTGGTCGCACCCGACAGCGCGGACGACTACCTCACGGACTGGCAGATGGTGCACGAGGCCGTGCGCTGGTTCGGCGAGACCACGGCCGAGACCGTGACCGTCACCTGCAGCACCCAGAGCTGGTGCGATCCCCTCACCGACAGCTCAGCCCGGTCGGGCTTCCTCAGCAAGTCCGTGAGCGGCGGCAGCTTCTCCGCGGCGGGCTGGCAGACCACCGGCGACCGGGATCAGCTCGTGCTGGAGGTCCCCACCACCCTCGGCGGCTCAACCACCTTCGAGATCGAGGTGCGGAACTTCGACCCCGCCGCCCAGTACGCGGGCAACAAGCACCAGATCATCAACATGTACACCTCGGCCGACGGCTCCCAGGGCGTCTTCGACACCGAGGAGGCGTGGTGGAACATCCGCACCGGCACCAACTACGGAACCGGGCTCAAGCTGCTGGCGGCGCCCAAGGGCGGCGACTCCCGCGAGGAGGTCCGGCTGATCGAGAGCGCGAGCTGGGACCCCGCCGACACCCACACCTTCCGGGTGGAGTGGAACAGCACGATCCTGCGGCTGTACCTGGACGGCAGCCTCCTGACGGACCTCCCGTTCGCCGGCCAGGTCCAGCCGATGCAGCACGTCTTCCTGGGCCGGGACAACGTCTACGAAGGCCAGGTCGGACCGGTCTACTCCAACCTCTGCCTGACGCGGGGCCCCTGATCAGCGCTGGGAGTCGGTCGCTGCGACGGGCGGTGGGACCTCGAGGAAGACGGCATAGCCACCCGAGTGGTCCGCCCTCGGCTGCAGGGTCCCCACCGACCAGGCGAGGGCCGCCACCGCCCCCAGGCACCAGAGCAGCATGCCGACCTGCCGCCTGCTGAGCGGCAGGGGAATCGCCGGGGCGCGGTCGGGCTCGGTCCACTCCACCAGCGGGCGAGCCGACGCGGCGGGCGGAGGGCCTGCCTCGCGGGCCTCGAACTCGACGTGCTGGAGGGTCATCCTGAGCGGCTCCCGGGGGACAGTTGGACCCCCCAGTGGGATCGGTCGCAAGAAAAAAAACTACACACCCACCGCGACCTGACCGCGGTCGCCTCCCTGACCCGAGAGCATCGCTCCTACCGCGTCAGGGTCGAGTCAAGCGCGGGTGAACCCCAGGGATCGTGTCGCTTGAACTGGGTGTCGGCGATCTCCGGGATCGCCTTGCGGTCCTCGCGCAGGTAGATCGCGATGCCCTCGGCGATCACGTCGGCGATCTGGAGGGCGTTGTCGGGGTTGGGCCGGAGGGGCTGGCCGTCGCTGTCGAAGTCCCAGACGAGGTCCTTGCGCACCTCGATGCCGAAGGAGCTGTGGCGCGTGGCCGAGAAGCGATACTCCTCCACGATCGCGTCCTCGCCCGCGTGGCAGAAGGCCCCGATCTCGTGGTAGGCGACCTCGGCCCGGGCGAACTCCCGCACCCTCCCCCGGGGGGCCCGACGGAAGGTGTGGAGGTAGCTCCTCAGGGTCTCGCACTCGCTGTCTCGCAGGTTGGTGTCCAGCAGCATCGACCACACGAGCTGGTACTCGGAGCGCTCGGCGGTCTCCGGGTGGGCCGCCTCGAAGCGACCCTTGAGGTACTTGAAGAAGTTCCAGACCTGGGACCGCACCTCGGGGCTGCCCTCGGGCAACAGGTAGGGGTGGTCGTGGCCCACGGGGATGCCGTGCTTCTCCAGGGTCAGGCTCACCCGGTCACGCAGGACCCGGTCCGCGGTGAACTCGCCGAGCACCTGGGGGTAGAGGGGGTCGTGGGGCCCGAGGGGAGTCTCCCGCTCGACGCGGAAACCGAGCGAGCGCGTCACCAGGCTCACGTGAGGCCGCTCGGTGCCCGAGGGGTTGTGCTTGTCGTAGGTGTGGACCGCGATCTTGAACAGCTTGCCCTCGAGGGCCGCGTCCATCTGGTGGCTGATGCGATCGTAGTGACCCTCGAGCAGCGCCATCTTCTGGCGGAAGCCCAGCAGGTCACTGAACGGGTAGTTGATGGCGAAGCGCTGGAGGTGGCGGGCGAGGTGGGTCGTGCTGCCGGGAAAGCGTCCGAAGTCCAGCAGGACCCGGGCGGTGTTGACCTTGTAGACCCCGTCCAGGCCGAGCTGATCGGCCAGCCGACGGGCCACGATCGTGGCCCCCCAGTCCCGCTCCAGCACGTAGGTCTGGTAGTAGACCTCCTCGGGGATCGGCTCGCCGCTGGCGTCGGTGAGGAACTCCGGCGGCAGGCAGCGACCGTCGTGGATGACGTCCACCATCAGGCGAGGGCGGTACTCGGCCGGGAAGCGCGGCCGGCTCCGGCCGTGGCGCTTGACGGGCACGAACTCCAGCGGCTCCAGGAGCTCGTGGGTGAGGGGGATCTCCGTCATCGGTCTCCGCGCATCATGCAAGGACGCCACCCCGTAACCCCGAGCGGCGTCCGGAGACCCTCCTGATACCCTGCCGGCAGCCCGGAGCGCCCGTGCAGATCCCCCTCCTCGCAGCGATCCTGATCGGCTGCCGGGGCACGGACACGTCGACGGCACCGGGATGATCCGCCTGTTCGGCCTGCTCCTGCTGCTGACGGTCACCCCGGCCCAAGCCGGCAAGCGTCTGCGAGGCGCGGAGCGCGAGGCCGCCATCGTCCGGATCGACGAGCTGCTGGACCAGACCCAGGCCCTGCACGGCCAGGGGGACTTCGAGGCCTGCACGGTCGCGGCGAGAGAGGCCCTGGAGCTGTCCCGGCGGGCGCTGGACGCCCTCGCCCCTCGCCTGGGCACCAGCCTCAACAACCTCGGCGGCTGCCTCGAGGGCGCCGGGGCCTACGCCGAGGCCGAGCCGTACTACAAGCAGGCCCTGGACCTGCGGGTCGAGTCCGATCGCGTGTCCATCGAGCCGGTCATCGTGAGCTGCAACAACATGGGCTCGGTCCGGGAGGCCCAGGGCGACGTCCAGGACGCGCTGGAGTGGTACCAGACCGCCTGGCAGTTCATCATCGAGTACCAGGTCAGCGACCCGGTGATCTACGTCGTGGCCAACAACATGGCCTCGGCGAGCACGACCCTCGGCGACCACGAGACCGCCGAGACCCTGTACGAGTGGGTGCTGCAGAGCTACGAGCTGCTCCACGGCCACGACCACCTGATGGTGGCCCAGGCCGCCAACAACCTCGCCTTCCTCCACGTGGAGATGGGGCGCACCCACTCCGCCAAGGTGCTCTTCGAGCGGGCCCTGGCGATCTACGCCGCCCAGGCACCGTTGCACCCGGACGTGGCCAACGTGCACGGCAACCTCGGCTTCATGCTCCAGGCCGAGGGGGACTCCCAGGGGGCCCGAGACCACCTGGAGCGGGCGCTGCAGGTCCGCGCCGCCGCCTACGGCCCCGACCACCCCGAGACGGCCGTGGCCCGGATGAACCTCGCCGGCCTGCTGCTCAACACCGGCGACAACACCGCCACCCGGCGGGAGTACGAGGCCGCCCTGGCCAGCCTGGAGGAGAGCGTGGGTCCCGAGCACCCCCTGGTGGCGGTGGCGCTGTCCAGCCTGGGGGCCGTCTGCCTGGAGATGGGGGACTACGCCGAGGCCCGCCCCCACCTGGAGCGGGCGATCGGGATCCTCGAGGCCGCCCACGGACCCGAGCACGCCGAGCTGGCCTACCCGCTCTACAGCCTCGCCCGCCTGGACCACGAGCTGGGCCACTACGGCCAGGCGACGGCGTCGATCGACCTGGCCATCTCCCTGTTCACGGCCGCCCACGGACCCTCCCACCCCGAGCTGGGCGACATGCTGATCGCCCAGGGGGCCACGCGCATGGCCCGCGGCGACCATCGCGGTGCCCGCGGCTCCTACGAGCAGGCCGTCGAGGTGGCGGCGGTGGCCTGGGGACCCGACAGCCCGGCGGTGGGCCATGCCCTGAACGCCTTCGGGGCCCTGATGCTGGAGCTGGGAGACATCGCCGGAGCGCTGGACGCGCTGCAGCGGGCGCGGGCGATCCTGGAGGCCGCGCTCGGCCGCGGCCACGTCGACACCACCGCCGTGCTGAACAACCTGGCCTACACCTACACCGAGCAGGGGAGCTACGTCTCGGCCCGGGAGCTCTACGAGCAGGCCCTGGCCATCGAGGTGGCCCACTTCGGTCCCGATCACCCGGAGCCGGCCCAGATCCTCCAGAACCTGGGGCGGCTGCTGCTACAGCAGGGGGACCTCATCGCCGCTCGGGGTCACTTCGAGCGGGCCCTGCACCTCAAGGAGACCGGCCTCGGGCCCACCCACCCCTCCGTCGCCATCACCCTGGACAAGCTGGCCTCCGTCGCTGCGTTGGAGGGAAACCACGACGAGGGCCGGGCCCTGCTGCGGCGCTCCCTGGAGATCCGACGGGAAGCCCTGGGCCCCGAGCACCCGGACCTGGCCCACACCCACACCCACCTCGCCCAGCTCGAGACCCACGCCGGCGACTACGACACCGCCGCCGCCAGCTACACCGCCGCCCTGGAGCTGTGGGGGGCCGCCGGCATGGGGGGCACCGAGTCGGCCAACCAGACCCGCCTGGCCCTGGCCGACCTCGACCTGGACCTCGGCCGGACGGACCGGGCCGTGGCGGCGATGGAGCGGGCCCGGGACGAAGCCTCGGGCCGCTACGCCCCCGACGAGCCGGCCATGGTCCAGGTGATGCAGGTCCTTTCCCAGGCGCTGGCCGCCCAGGGGCGCACCGACGAGGCCCGGGAGCTGGTGGCCCGCTCCCTGTCGGCGAGCGAGGCCTCGATTCGACCGGTCCTGGGACGCACCAGCGAGCGGGCCCGCCTGGCGCTGGTGCGGACCCACCGGGGGAGCCTGGACATCTACCTCTCCCTCCACGACCGTCCCCAAGACGCCGTGGAGGCCTGGCAGGCCGTCCTGCGGTGGAAGGGCGTCGCGACCCGGTCCCTGCTCCAGGAGGCGAGCGTCGCGAGCCGGTCCGAAGACACCGAGCTGAGCACCCTGCTCGAAGAGCTCGCCGGGGTGCGCACCGCCATGGCGACCGCGACCTGGAACGGGGAGACCGCGGAGCTCGCGGCCCTCACCGAGGACAAGGAGCGCCTGCAGCGGGCCATCGCCGAGCGCAGCAGCTCCCTGGCCACCGACTTCCAGGTCGTCGAGGCTCGCCCACGCGACATCTGCCAGGCCCTGCCCCCCGGCGGGGTCCTGGTCGACCTGCTGCGCTACACGCGCGCGAAGCCGGGCCAGGGCACCGTCCACTACGACCCCCACTACACCGCCTTCGTGGTCCGGGCCGGGGCCTGCGACCAGGTGGCCCGGGTGGACCTCGGCTCGGCGGCGGGCATCGACGGCGCCATCGAGCGGCACCGTGGCCTGCTGACGAGCGGTGCCCTGAGCAGTCGCAGCGACCGGGCCGGGGCCTCGCTGCGAGCGCTGATCTGGGACCCGCTGGCCGAGGCGATCGGGGAGCCGTCGAGGGTCTGGATCGCCCCGGACGGCGCCCTGGCGACCGTGGCCTACGCCGCCCTGCCCGGTCCGGACGGGCGCTACCTGCTCGAGGACCTCACCCTGGGCTACCTGGAGACGGCCCAGGACCTCCTGCTCGACCCGACGTCGGCAGTCGGAGCCGGCGCCCTCGTGGTCGGCGGGGTGAGCTACGAAGGGGAGGCCCTGGCCATGAACCTGCAGCCGGCCTCGGCGACCCGGCCCTCGGCGACCCGTGCCGCGGCCTGCCTGGAGGACCTGGTGCCCCTGCCCGCGACCCTCGACGAGGCCCGGGGCGTGGCCCAGGCCCTCGGCGACGACGTCGTCCTGCTCACCGGCCAGTCGGCCTCCGAGACCCGCGTGGCGGAAGCCGTCGCCGGCAAGCGCTACGTCCACCTCGCCACCCACGGCTTCTTCGCCGGCGAGGGCTGCCGCTCGGCCCTGGCGGCGGACTCGAACGAGCGCGTGGTGCTGGGCATGAACCCGATGCTGCTCTCGGGCCTGGCCCTGGCCGGAGCCAACGACGGCGGCACGGGTCGTGGAGACGGCATCTGGACCGCCGAGGAGATCGCCGCCCTGCCCCTGGCCGGGGCCGAGCTCGTGGTGCTGTCGGCCTGTGACACGGCCCTGGGCACCATCGAGGCCGGAGAGGGAGTGCTCGGGCTGCGTCGCGCCTTCACCATGAGCGGGGCCCGCACCACCACGATGAGTCTCTGGCCGGTCGATGACCAGGCGACCGCCTGGCTGATGGCCGAGCTCTACGGCGGACTCGAGGGATCGGGGCCCGTCGAGGCCCTGCGGCAGGCCCAGCTCGCGCTGCTGGCCCACAACCGGGCCACGGCCGGAGAGGCGAGACCGGAGACCTGGGCTGCGTTCATCGCCTCTGGCGGCAAATAGCCTGTGAGCCGACGACGCCTTCCCTGGTTCGTCCAGGCGGCAGCCATCGCGCTCGCTGCGGCCTTGCTCGTCGAGGGGGCCCACCGGACCGGCCTGGCGGTGGAGCGCCTCGATCACGGGATCGCCTCGGCCTGGCATCGGCTCGCCGGCCCGCGGACTCCGCACCCCGAGGTCGTCATCATCGCGGTGGACGACGCGACCCTGGAGCAGGTCCGGGACCCCTTCATCTTCTGGGGACCTCACTTCGCGGCGGCGGTCGCCCGCCTCCGCAGCGAGGGGGCCTCGGTGATCGGCATCGACTTCCTGCTCGAGGAGAGCGCCGAGGGCTGGTTCACCCGCAACGGCCTCCAGCACCTCGACGTCAGCCGCACCCTGGACGCCCCGCTGCGGGCGGAGCTCTTCACCGGCGACGTGGTGCTCGCCAGCTCCTACGAGCTCTCCGAGGCCGGAGAGGTCCGGCAGCAGCTCCCGAACCGGGACTACCTGGCCGTGCTCCAGGACCCCGTGGCCCAGGTGGGCCTGACCGACCTGCCCCTGGACCCCGACCAGGTCGTGCGCCGCTTCCGCCCGGTCTTCTTCGAGACCCGCGATCGTCCGGCCCTGTCGATGTCCCTGGCCCTGGTGCTCGAGCACCTCGGGCTGTCGGCCCGCGACGCCGAGTGGGAGCTCGCCGGTCACCGCGTCGGATCCCACAGCGGCACGGTGGAGCTGGTCTTCGCCGGGAGCGGGGGCACGGTGCCCCGGATCCCCCTCCACCGTCTGCTCGGCGAGGCCCCCCTGGAGCCCTCCGAGGTCGCGGCCATCGAGGGCGCCGTCGCGCTGATCGGCCCCACCTGGTCCAGCTCCGGCGACTGGTTCGTCACCCCCTACACGGGCCCCACCTCCCAGGGCATGCGGGGGGTCGAAGTCCACGCCACTGCCGTGGCGACGCTCTTGAGCGGCGAGCGGATCGGGCGCCTGGGGCGGGGTGGTCGGCTCCTGGCGCTGCTGCTCACCTCTCTCACCCTGGGTGGCGTGCTCTTCCGGGTCCAGACCCGCGGCGGTGTGATCGCCTTCGCCGTCCACACCCTGGCCTGGCCCCTGGTCGGGCTCGGCGCCTTCGCCGGCGCGGCCTGGCTGCTGCCGGTGGGCAGTGCGGTGGTGGCCGGCCTGCTGGTCTTCGGCGCCGCGGTGGTGGTGCGCTACGCCGAGGAGCAGCGCAAGCGGGCCTTCCTGTCCCGGGCCTTCGGCCGCTACGTCTCCGGGCCCCTGCTGGAGCAGCTCCTGGAGGCACCCGAGAGCCTGGGCCTGGGCGGGATCCGCAAGGACGTCACGGTGCTCTTCACCGACATGAAGGGCTTCACCACCCTGTCCGAGCGCATGAGCCCCGAGGAGGTGGTGGAGATGCTCAACGCCTTCTTCGCCCGGGCCTGTCGCCCGATCCTGGATCACGGCGGCGAGATCAACACCTACCTCGGCGACGCCGTGATGGCGGTCTGGGGAGCCCCGCTGGACGACCCGGACCACGCCCGCCACGCCATGCAGGCCGCGCTGGAGGTCTCGGCCGAGGCGATCCGCTTCCGGACCTGGATGGCGGAGCGCTTCTCCGACCGCGACCTGCCGGTGTTCGACATCGGGGTCGGTGTGCACAGCGGTCCAGCCGTGGCCGGCAACCTCGGCATCGAGGAGCACATGGAGTACTCGGTGATCGGGGACACCGTGAACGCCGCCGCCCGGATCGAGGGGCTCACCCGCGAGACCGGCTGCCGGGTGCTGGTCAGCCAGGAGGCCCTGGACCGGGGCGGTCCGCTGGTGAAGACGGGCAAGCGGGCGGAGCTGAAGGTGAAGGGGCGCGAGGCGCCGGTGGTGGTCTTCGAGCTGCTGGCGGTGGACGAGAGCGGGCTGGGGGGGTGAGGCGCGAAGAGGTAGGGTGGGCGGACCAGACCCCCACGACCCCAGGAGGGCGAACCATGCTTCTCTGGATGCTGGCCGGAGCCCTGGCCGGGTCACCCCCCGTCGATGCGGGCCTCTCCACCGCCGTCACCGGCGCCGTGGTCCTCCAGGGCGCGGCCCAGGCGGAGCCCACACCGGTCGTGGCCTTCATGAAGCTGCGGGTCGGAGACCGGGTCAGCCTGTCGCCGGACGCGAGTCTCCAGGTCGTGTTCTTCGACACCGGCCGACGCGAGACCTGGACGGGTCCCGCCGAGCTGGTGATCGCCGCCGGGACCTCCGAGCACCGCTCCGGCGAGCCCCCCCGGGTGGAGACCACCGACACGGCGCTGGGAGAGTCCCTGGAGACCCTGCCGATCCTGCTGGTCCGCGCCGAGCGCGACCGCGCGGGCCAGGCCGTGGTGCGCGGGGAGGAAGAGGAGCAGGACCCCCGGTCCCAGCTCGACGCCGTCGAGCAGGCCGAGCTGGAGCAGGCCCAGGAGCGCTACGCGTCGCTGCGAGCCTCCCTGCCCGCCGACGACGTGCTGCCCGAGGTCTACTACGCCACCGTGCTCCGCGCCCATGGCCTCGACGGCGAGGCGAACGAGGTCCTGGCCAGGGCGCGCAAGCGCTGTGGGGACTGTGCCCTGCCGTTCGAGCCCTGAGGCCCTGCTCAGTCCGGATCACAGACCCCGTCGCACCTCACCTCGATCACCCCGTCCCGCATGTAGCGACCGACCAGGTCCACGGTGCCCTCGAGCAGGGGCACGTACCAGTGGCCCCCTTCGTCGACCTCGGGGGCGAGGTTGCCGTCGGGGTGGGGGGCATCGCCGTAGTCCACCGACACGTAGCCCCACTCCGGCACCGGCCCCTCCACCACGTCCAGGCCCCAGGGCTCGCGGGCCGAGCCGGCGATCACCGGCAGGCCGGCCATGCGAGCGATCATGTCGCTGGAGAGGTTGGGGACCTGGGCGTCGTTGACGGCGACGACCGACAGCACGCCCTTCGGACCGATGCCGTCGACCCCTTCGGCGGTGTAGGCCAGCCAGCCGGCCGGATCGGTGAAGTCCCAGAGGTGCTGGGCGAGGGGCAGCAGCAGCGCCTGGTCGAGGCGCTCCGGGTAGGCCACCTCGAAGATCGGCAGGTAGGGCACGAACTGGGTCGACCGCTCGATCATGAACGGAAAGATGCCGCCGTTGACCAGCAGGGCACCGCGCTCGATGTCCGGCGAGATCGTCACCAGCGTGCCACCGTAGATGCCGCCCTCGCTCACACCGACGAAGAAGGGATCCGCGGTCTCGTCGATCAGCGGCACGCCCTCATGCGCCAGCTCCGGCAGGTCCCGGCAGACACCGAGGAAGCTCCGGGTCATCGTGACCTGGTTGATCATGCCCTGCTCGAGCCGCTCGGCCAGCTTGTGGAAGTCGGAGATGTCCACCAGGACCTGGCCGACCGAAGCCGCGTCCGGCTCGCTCATGCCGGCCCAGTCCGTGGCCACCATGACCGCCCCGACCCGGTCCGCGTTGCGGCGGTTCTCGCCCAGGCTCACGTGGCTCTCGCCGGTCCCCATCAGCCCGTGGCCGAAGGTGACGAGCGGTCCGGGTGTGGGGCCGTCCTCCACCAGCGACCGGGGCAGGATCACGGTGAACGGGACCTCCGCCCACTCCTGGAAGGCCGGCAGGCCGTCCTCGCCACGCACCACCGCCGCCGGCGGTTCGGGGCTGTCCATGTAGGAGGGCGTGGTCACCGTGCCGCGGATCCGTCGCCAGGTCAGGCCGTCATCGCCGTAGTCCTCCTCGGTGCTGGTGACCGTGCAGCCCACCCCGTCGGCGCCCAGGCGCTCCAGGGCGTCCCGTCGCATCTCCAGCAGGTCCCGGTGCACGGCGTCGAAGCTCGCCGTGTGGAAGCGCCAGGCGAGCTGGAGCTCCTCGTGGGCCACCCCCGCACCGTCCAGCGCGGCGAAGAGCTCCTCGAAGCCCCCGCGGCGCCCCTCCAGCTCCTCGGAGGTCGTGGGCGTGTCGTCGCGCAGCGCCTGGAAGGTGGCCGACTCGACCAGCGGCTCGCCGTCGAGGTCGGAGAGTCCCCGAAAGGCCACGCCATAGGCGCGATCGTCGTCGAGCCGAGAGGCGAGTCGCAGGTACACCGTGGTCTCGGACGCGTACTGGGCCCGGGCGTCCAGCTCGACCCAGTGGGCGATGCGCTCGCCGGTCTCCAGGTCGAGGATGACGGTCGGGTGGTCGGCGTCGAGGCTGCGGCCGATGTCGTCCCAGGAGGCCACGCCGTCGAGATCCGGTGGGACCTCGAACACCGCCATGACCTGGGTGTTGGGGCTGAAGCCGTCGAGCCGCTCATAGGGGGAGAGATCGAAGTCCTCTACGGGCAGGGCCTCGGCCTCGTAGGCCAGCCGCCAGCCGGTCACGGTGTCCGGATCCTCGGCCAGGTAGCGGTCGGACGGAAAGGGGAGGGCACAGATCCGGGGATCCAGGTCCTCACAGCCGACGTCGGTGGGGAGGGTGACGGGGTCCTCGTCGGCCGAACAGGCCACGAGCAGCAGGAGGGGGATCATGGCGGGCAGCGTGGCATCCAGCCGGAGGAGGGTCAAGCGGGTCCGGAGGGCCGGCCGGCGTCGCAGGCGCTACGCTTGGGGGGACGGAGTCCCTCGCCTTCCCCCTCTCCCGTCCGGAGGTGCCATGAAGGTCGTCCTGCTCGGAGGTGGCCCGGGTGCCCTGGCCGCGGCCTGGGAGCTCAGCGAGGATCCCGACGTGGAGGTCGACCTCTACACCCTGGGCTGGCGGCTGGGCGGCAAGGGCGCCAGCAGCCGGGATCCCCGCCGGGGCGATCGCATCATCGAGCAGGGCATGCACGGCCTGCTGGGCTACTACGCCCACACGCATCGGCTGATGGAGGCGGCCTACGAGGCCCTGGAGGGGCCCCCCTTCCCCTCCTGGGAAGCGGCCCTGCGCCCGCTGCCCCACGTCACCGTGATGGAGCACCACGAGGGCCGGTGGCTGCCCTGGCACCTCGCGATGCCCCACAAGCACGGCAAGCCCTCGGACGTCGAGGGAGACCTGCCTCGCCCGATCGAGCTCCTGGCCTCGGCCCTGCCCGGGCTGGGCGAGCTGCTCGGCGTCGACCCGACCCGCCTGGTCCGCGTGACCGACGAGGCCCGGCGAGGTGACCTGCTGGGCGTGCGACGGGCCCTCGGGGGCCTGGCCGACGCGGCCTGGAACCGCCTCGGGGACAGCGTCTGGAACCGCACCGAGCTGCGCAGGGCGTGGATGGCCCTGGACCTGACGGTCGCCACCCTCCGAGGTCTGCTGGCCGACAGCGTGAGCACCCGAGGCTTCGACCACCTCGACGACGAGGACCTGCTGGACTGGCTGCGGCGCCACGGGGCCCACGAGCGCACCCTGGCCTCGGGCCTGGTGAAGGGGCTCTACGACCTGGTCTTCGCCTACCGGGACGGCGACCTCACCCGACCGGCCCTGTCGGCGGGGGTCGGGCTCAAGGGCGCCCTGCGCATGTTCCTCACCTACCAGGGGGCCTTCCTCTCCCAGCTCCGGGCCGGCATGGGGGAGACGATGATGGCGCCCCTGCACGAGGCCCTCCGCCAGCGCGGCGTGCGCTTCCACTTCTTCCATCGGATCCGCCACCTGGCGCTCTCCGAGGACGGGAGGCGGGTCGAGCGGATCGACCTCGGCATCCAGGCCACTGTCCGCAAGGAGCCCTACGAGCCCCTGGTCGAGAGCCCGAACATGAAGGTCTGGCCGGTGCAGCCACTCTGGGACCAGCTCATCGAGCCGGACGAGGGGCTGGACCTCGAGGCCGGAGACGGGCCCGACGTGGCGCGCCTCAGCCTCGAGCGGGGGAAGGGCTTCGACCAGGTGGTCCTCGCCATCCCTCCCGGGGCCCTGCCGCCGATCTGCACGGAGCTGGTCGCCGCCCACGAGCCCTGGCGGAGGCTGCTGGAGCACACCGGACTCGTGGCCACGATCGCCCTCCAGGTGTGGTTCCAGCCCGACACCCGGACCCTGGGCTGGGAGGACCCGGGCACCGTGCTCTCCGGCTACCGTCCGCCCTTCGCAAGCTGGGGCGACTACAGCCACATGCTGCCCCGCGAGCACTGGCCCCCCCACGCCTGGCCCGGCCACGCCAGCTACGCCGTCGGCGTCCTGTCCCAGGAACCGGGCGCCGAAGAGGCCCTGCCCGCCGCTGCGAGGGCCTGGCTGGAGAGCGCCACCGAGCTCTGGCCCGAGGCCTTCGACGAGCAGGGCCTGCGCTGGGACCTGCTCATCGACCTGGAAGACCGGGAGGGTGCAGACCGCTTCGAAGCCCAGGTCGTGCGGGCCAACACCCATCCCTGCGACCTCTACGTCCAGAGCCTGCCCGGCACCCTCCGCTACCGCCTGGCCCCCGAAGGCTCGGGGCTGGACAACCTGTGGCTGGCTGGCGACTGGACCCGCAACGGACTGGACCTCGGCACGATGGAGGCGGCGATCCGCTCCGGCGAGCGCGCGGCGAGAGGCGCCTTGATAGCGGGCGGCTAGCTGCGGGGACGCCTCCAGAAGAGCACCAGGGACGCCAGCAGCCACCACCCGACCGGCAGGGCGCCACCACCGGTCGCACAGCCACCACGCGGCCGCTCGACCCGACTCCAGGGAACGACCGGGGAGCCCTCCGGACCGGTGTCGTCGCCGGTGCCCGAGGTGTCGGTCGACGCCTCCCCGGTGTCGGTCTTCGAGTCGCCCGGATCGCTGTCCACGGGCTCCGTGTCCTCCGGCAGTCCCCCTTCGCAGGCCACGCTGAGGTGGAACCCCGAGACCGCGCCCTCCCAGCCGTCCACCACCACCACCAGGGGGACCTCGGCGGTGGCCTGGGCGGTGGCGGACTCGTCGGAGGTCTCGGACTCGGTGGAGTGGGCCACGCACCCGGTGCCATCGCAGGCCGCGCTGGAGAGCAGGAAGAGGTCCAGGTCCGCCGTGAGCCCCGACAGGGTCACCGTGACCGGCTCGTCCCGGTCGGTGAGCACCTCCCAGGCGACCTCGGAGCCGCTGTAGGTGAACTCGGAGCAGCCGTAGTACCAGTGCTCGGTCGAGGCGTGCTCGGAGTCGTTGCGGGCGCCCACCGAGTCGCCGCAGGTCAGCACCGCCTGGGGAACACACTCGCCGGGGGGCGTGTCGCAGACCGGCGCCGGCAGGTCGCCCCAGGGCCCCTGGACCACCCACGAGGAGGTCCCCGCGTTGCAGGCCCCGGTGAAGGGGTCGTAGGCGGTGCCCGACGAGGTGCGGGGCTCGAAGTGGAGGTGGGGCCCCGAGGAGTAGCCGGAGCTTCCGACCTGACCCAGCAGGTCCCCACAGGACACCCGGTCCCCCGGGCTGACCGCCACGGTCCACTTCTTCATGTGGGCGTAGTAGGTGACCCGCCCGTCGTCGTGCTGGAGCTTGACGTAGTTGCCGAAGCCGCCGCCACCGGCGCAGTCGCTGGTGGTGCACTCGTCGAATTCGCCGTCGTTGGTGGTCTCCACCACCCCGTCGGCGGCCGCCACGATGTCCTGGCCCGCGTCCATGCCCGACCAGGAGCCGACGCCGAAGTCCGAGCCCCGGTGACCGCTGTAGGTGTCGCTCTCGCAGCTCCAGTCCGTCACGCCCCCGTGGTCGTAGTAGGCGGTGACGTAGTAGTTGACGTAGTCCGCGTCGCCCGCGGGAAAGCGGAAGGCCTGGGCCTGGACCGGACCCACGGCGACCCAGAGCAGGCCGATCAAGGGAGCTCCATGCGGTGGGGGCCGTCCGGGGCCACCCACACCAGGCTGTCCCCCTCGAAGACCGGAGGGCTCCGGTGGGGCACCGCGATGAACCCGGCGGGAGGCTGCCCGGGCAGGTGGTCCACCTCGTGGTTCGTGAGCCGGGTGCGCTCGCTCGAGTCCAGGTCCAGCAGCCACAGCCCCGCCACCGGCCCGGCCACGTAGGCAAGGCGCTTCCCCGCCGGGTCCAGGGCCGGCCGATCCGGATCGCCCTCGCTCACCAGCACCCGGCCCTCGCTCCAGCCCCGCGGCGTGCGCTCGTAGAGCACCAGCTCCGTGCCGGTCGGCGCCAGGCGGGAGACGACGACCCGATCTCCGCTCTCCGACCGGGCGGGCTCGCCGAGCAGTCCAACGAGGGTGGGCCCGTCCGCCAGGGTCAGGGTCCCGGCTGGCCTGCTGTCCTGGACACCGGCATCGGGTCCTCCGGACCAGGCCACGGCGATCAACCACAGTCCGAACATGCCCAGGTCGTAGCCCGAAGACCGGCCGACCGCCCGGTTGGAGTCCAGTCGAGCTGCGGTCCGTCCGATCCCCCGGAGCGGAGGCTCCGATGCGCACCGCCCTGACCGTCGCCCTGCTGCTGTCCACCCTGTCGACCCCGATCGGCTGCAAGGGGGCCCACGGCAAGGGCGAGCCCGCGCGCATGGTCCAGTCCGTCTACATGGTCGACGGCCTGCCGGACCGCGTGGCGGCGCGCCGGCTCGAGGATCACCTCCGGGACCTCGACGGGGTCCGGAGCGCCCGCGTCGACCTGCCGAACGCCTCGGCCCTGGTCACCTATGACGCCAACCGCAATGACGAGCAGGCCATCGGCTCCGCCATCGAGCGGGCCGGCTACGCCATCATCGTGGGGGACGTCGAAGGACCCCGGTCACCCAGCGCACACTGAGCAGGGCTTGCGGACTGACTGAAGACAGCCTAGAAAGCCGACCCTCGAACGATGGAAGGCTGCGCATGACCCGCTACTCGATCCTCCTCCTCCCCTTCTTCGCCCTCGGCCTGACGGCCTGCGGTGCCGAGCGGACCAACACCGACGACACCGGCTGGGAGGAGACCGACACCGACACCGACACCGACTCGGACACCGACTCGGACACCGACACCGACACCGACACCGACACCGACGCGGACTACTTCGAGCCCGTCGCGATCGGCCTGGAGTACACCGGCGGCTGGGACCCGGTCACCGACGAGCTCACTTCCTACTTCTTCGACGGCTACGAGTACGGCAACTACGTGCTCGGTATCCTGGCCGACACGGAGTTCTTCTCCCTGTCCGGCGACGACCAGGTAGGCCACTACTGCGAGATCGTCTTCGAATTCGACTGGGCCCCGAGCAGCTTCAAGTCCTACGGCCCCGGCAACCCCGACGGGGCCAACCCCTGGGCCACGCCTGGTGACCAGGCACTCACCTGGGGAGAATACGAAGGCACCCTCACCTACCTCTACGCGACCGACGACACCTTGGCCGTCTGCGAGAACCTGGACCCGGCCACCTGGACCGACGGATCGCCCTACGCCACCTTCGACCAGATGCACTACGGTGTCGCCTTCGGCGCCTTGTCCCCCTACCTGGAGGACCTCTTCGGCGAGGACACGATGGCCGAGGCCGAGGACTCGCTCTTCACCTCCTACACGGCCATCAACCACCCGGCCGACGGCGGCGGGCTGGAGTTCTTCGGCTACGACTGGGTCTACTCCTTCCTCTTCGCCTGGGACGACACCACCCACGAGGTCGAAGTCGACGCCGATGACTACCTGGTCTACACCCCGCACTACGACGGCGGCGCCGGCGGCTACGTGCGCAGCGGCGCCTACTGGTACGAGGACTTCCCGAACCTCGACCTGACCGCGATGGCCGATCAGTAGGACGGTGCCCGGCGGCGGACCTCGGGGGGGCCGCCGTCGTCCGTGCTCAGGCCTCCTTGCGCTCGGCGCTGAACCCGGCCTCCTGGATGGCCGCGAGCAGCGCCTCGGGACTGGTCTGCGCCGCGTCGTAGGCGACGACGGCCTCACCGCTCTGGTAGTCCACGGCGGCAGCGTGCACGCCTTCGATGCCCCTGAGCGACGCCGTCACCTTGTCCGAGCAGTCGCCACAGCTCAGGCCTTCGATGGTGAAGGTCGCCTTGGTGCCGTCGGCGGCGTGGACCTCCTGGGCGGCCTCCTGGTAGGCGGCGGCGTCCTGCATCTTGCAGGCGAAGGCAGGGGTCGAGGCGAAGAGGGCGAGACCGAAGACGATCCGCAGCATGGGGGCTCCTGGGAGTAGGGATGGGCCAGACAGCTTACCCTGTTTCCTGGAGCCTGTACTGGTAGGCGGCGCAGGTCCCCTCGTACTCGTCCACGGGGAGGCTGGCGCCGTCCCAGTGCTCCGCCATCAGTGCCGCGTCGGCCTCGACCTCGACGACGCTGGTGAGGTGACCCAAGGCCTTGGCCGCCACCTGTTGCGTGAGCTCCCCGGCCCAGAGGGGGTGGAGCAGGGTCATGGAGCCGCGCAGGGTGCCGTCGCAGGGGCTGTTCAGGCGGGTCACGTAGGCGTGTTCCTGGTGCTCGGCGGGCACCTCCGCCGCCCACCCGGCCTCCGTGGCCACGCAGAACCCCGCCACCTGCTCCGGCAGGTCTGCGATGCCGTCCAGCCGGCAGGGGACCTCGCCTTCGGCGACCTGCTCGACCTCGTAGGCCAGCAGGACGCCGGCGGTCTCGAGCACCTCGTTCCAGGCCTCGGCGGCCGGTGTCAGGGCTCCGACCAGGTCGGGGTCCGACGCGCGCAGGCGGATCGCCAGGGGGTGCCCCTCGGCGACATCGCGCCCATACCAGAGCACCGGCGTGCCGCCCTCCTCCTCGATGAGGGTGCAGCGGAGGCCGTCCACATCGCGCACCACGTGCTCGAAGCAGGCGGGCTGCTCTTCGGTGAGGGCGGCGGTGTCGACCCCGACCCCGTCGGTCCGGCAGGCCACCAGCAGCAGCAGCCACCCCATCAGTCCAGCTCCGCGTCCGGCACCGAGCCCCCGTGGCCGACCTCGTAGGTCACGCTCACCGTGCTGCCCCTGGGAGGCGCGTACTTCCCGTCGAAGCGGATCAGCGCGAAGTCCGGGTCATAGGTCCAGCCCACGAGCGGATCCGGTGGCACCAGCTCGTCGCCCACGGCCACCTCCAGGGTCTCCTCGACCGCAGCGTAGCTGAGCTGGAAGACGGTGCGCACCTCGGACACCGACAGGCCGAGCGCGTCGAAGACCTCGGCGTAGTCCTCGGTGCAGATGTCGCCGACGATGCCGCCAGTGGCCTCGATGAGGGTCTCGTAGCGGGCTCCGTGCCAGGCCTTGGGACAGCGGTCTCCCGGGGGCCCCAGCAGTCCCGCGGCCAGGACCGGTGACCCCGCCCGGGCCTCCACGAGCTGTCGGTGCAGGTCTTCGACAGGCACCAGGGCCTCGGCCTGGGTGTAGCAGGCTTCGGGCGGCTCGTCGTAGAGCGCGTCCCCGTCGGAGCAGTCGTCCTCGTCGGTGACGAAGACCAGCAGCAGCGTGGCCTCGGGGCGCACGAAACCGGCGTTGGCTCCGCTCACCAGGGGCTCGCTCACCGCCGCGATGGCGGCGGCGAGGCCCTTCTCCTTGCCCGAGCCGTCGATGCCGAGCTGCACCCGCTCGGCGAAGAGCGCGTCGACGTCGAGCACCCGCTCCAGCACCGGGGGGTCTCCCACCAGCATCGCCCGCTCCGGGTTGTCGGGCTCCATGTCGGTCGAGATCACGCCGATGTGGGCGTCGACGTTCGAGGCCTCCAGCGAAGCCGCGAAGGTGGCGAAGCCCGCGGCGACCCGCTCCTGCTCGCTCGCCATCGACACCGAGTTGTCCACCACCCACAGCACGTCCACCTCAGACGCCGGTTCCTGCAGGAAGACGTCGACCTCGGACTGCCGGTGGATCTCGCTGTCCATCGTGCAGGCCACCAGGACCGCCCAGCCGATCATGCCCATCTCCCGAAGAGAGAGTAGGGGAGTGTGCCCGAGCGAGCCCGTCCTTCATCGACTCGGAGATCCGCCAGGCGGATAGGAGCCCCGCGATGACGCCCTCGCGACCCGACGACGACGCGGGCCCTCCCGAGACCCCCTTTCCGGACTGGGTGGATCGGTGGGTGATCCCCTTCGCAGGCGAGAGCATCATGTGGCCGATCCTGGTCGCCCTCGTCGGGCACACCTCGACTCTGCTGGCCCTGGTGGTGCTCGTGGCCTGGCGGCGCCCGCTGCCCTTCGGGCTCTTCGGGCTGGTGCTGACGCTCGCCATCACCGGGCGCCTGGCCTGGGTCGAGCTGAGCTTCTACCGGCGACCTCGGCACCTGACCTGGTTCTGCGTCGGGACCTGGCTGCTGGCGGTGGTCATCGCCTGGGGGGGGGCGCGGCTGGGGGTGCTGTAGGCTCTGGGGACCCACTCGACGGCGCCGACGCGTAGAATCCCCCATGCCCAAGGCCCAGTCCTTCGACTTCGTCGTGCCCGGCTCCCCCGATGAGGTCGCCCGGACCCTGAAGGAGCAGACACGGCTCCGGCCCTTCCCGACCCAGGGCACGCTGTTCACCTTCGGCGGCAAGCCCTTCGGGGGCCGCGTCGGTGCCCGCGACTTCACCATCAGCGCCAACCAGTCGGACATCTGGACCCTGACCCTGCCCGTCGCCCGGGGAAGCCTGGAGGCGGTCCCGGGCGGGACCCGCATCCAGGGCGAGGTGGGCCTCCACCCCTGGATGACCTGGTACCTGCGAGCCGCGTTCCTGGCGATGGTGGCCGGCGGCCTGGGCACCGGGGCCTGGGGCTTCGCCACCGGCGCCCAGGAGCTGATGATCGTCGCCGCGGCCCTGCTGGTGGTGGGCGTGGTGGCGGGTGGCGCCGGCATCGGCCTCCACGTCGCCCACGCCGACGACAACGTCGAAGCCCTCGTCCGGACCCTGCGGACCACCCTGCGAGCACCGGCGGTCCCCGGCGCCCTGCCGAGCGTCGACCCCCTGGCGGACGACCCCCACGCGGAGCTGGACACCCTGGCCCAGCCGATCCGCACGTCCGAGGAACCTTGAGCGTCCCGACCCGACCGGATCGCCGCTCCCCCTCCCGAGGCCCCTTCCGCCTGCCCGGCTGGATGGTGGCCACGGTCCTGGTGGCCTGCGCCCTGCCCATGGCGCTGCGACTGGCCGGGTTCGACCTGGGCATCGACCCACCCCCCGAGCTCGTGCCCGGCACGGAGCTCACTCTGGACGTCCTCCACCGACAGCTCCGGGGGGGGTTCCTCCACACCCTGCTGGAGTGGAGCGGCGTGCTGGCCGCCTTCTTCACGGCGCTGCTGAGTCTCGTCCACTACCGCCTGGAGCGGGACCCGGTCACGCCGGTGATCGGCATCGCCCTGTTCTGCGCCGGCTGGATGGACCTCTTCCACATCCTCGCCGCCGACCGCCTGCTGGCCAGTGCCGGTCCGAGCGAGGACTTCGTGCCCTTCACCTGGGCCCTGGCCCGCACCTTCCACGCCCTGGTGCTCCTGGTCGGGCCCACGGTCTTCTACCTGTGGTCCAAGGGCCGCTCGCGCACCGCCAAGCGCCTGCTGCTCTGGGTCGGGCTGGGCCTGCTGATCCTGTCCTCGATCGTGATCTTCCTCAGCGCCACGACCACCACCGTGCCCCGGTCCTTCTTCCCCGACCACCCCCTGCGCCGGCCCTGGGACATCGTGCCCCTGGGACTGTTCGCCCTGGCCGGGGGACTGGTCTACCCCAGCTTCCACCGGCGCTACGGGAGCGTCTTCACCCACGCCCTGCTCATCTCCACCGTCCCCGCCGTGATCAGCCAGCTCCACATGGCCTTCGGCAACGCGGCGCTCTACGACCACGACTTCAGCGCGGCCCACCTGCTCAAGCTCCTGTCCTACCTGGTCCCCTTCGCCGGGCTCACGATGGACTACTTCGACACCCTGGCGATCGTGCACCGCCAGTCCCGGGAGCTGGGGCTCATCCAGGACGCCCTGGGCAGCCTGGAGCGCCGGGAGGACACGATCCTCCAGACCACGGCCGACGGCGTCGTCGGCCTGGACCGTGCCGGACGCTTCACCTTCGCCAACCCGGCCGCCGCCCGCATGCTCCAGCGCACGCCCCGAGAGCTGGCGCAGTGCTTCCTGGTGGACATCGTCGACCCGATGGAGCCCGGGGTCCGGGGTCGTCTCCAGGGGGCGCTGGTCTCGGGAGAGGCCCTCGACGTCGAGGAGGCCCCCCTGGGGCGGGAGGACGGGTCCTGGTTCCCGGCCGGGCTGACCTTCACCCCCGTGATCGAGGACGGGCGCCCCAGCGGCGCCGTGGTCACCTTCCGGGACATCACCGGCCGCAAGAAGCGCGAGTCGGAGATCCGGGACCAGTCCGAGCGACTCTGGCGGATGAACCGCCAGCTCAGCCGCAGCAACGAGGACCTGGAGCAGTTCGCCTACGTCGCCTCCCACGACCTCAAGGCACCCCTGCGCGCGGTCGCCAGCCTGGCCACCTGGATCGAGGAGGACCTCGGAGACCACACCAACGACGAGGTCCAGGACCACATCCGGCTGCTCAAGAGCCGGGTCCGGCGCATGGAGCGCCTGCTGGCCGACCTGCTCCACTTCGCCCGCGCCGGCCGCGCGGACCCGCGCATCCGCCGGATCGACGTGACCGAGCTGGTGCGCGGCGTGGCCCAGCTCCAGGCTCCTCCCGAGGGCTTCGAGGTGGTGCCCGTCGGCGTGATGCCCGTCTTCGACACCGCCACCACGCCCCTCGAGCACGTCCTGATGAACCTGGTGGGCAACGCCATCAATCACCACGATCGCGCCACGGGGAGGATCGAGGTGTGCTGCGAAGAAGCGGGCCCCTGGATGCGCTTCAGCGTGTCCGACGACGGGCCCGGCATCCCCGCGGACTACCATGAGCAGGTCTTCAGGGTGCTCACCACCCTGAAGCCACGGGACACACGGGAGGCCTCCGGCATGGGCCTGGCGATCGTGAAGAAGCTGGTCGAGGGTGCGGGCGGGACCGTGAGCATCGAGCCCAACCAGCCGCGCGGAACGACCTTCGTCTTCACCTGGCCCCGCCGCTGGGGAGAAGTGGGCTCAGCATGAACTCGACCCTCTGTCTGCTCCTCGTGGACGACGACGAGATCGACGTCTTCGCCGTCCAGCGCACCATCCGCAAGCAGCAGATCACCAACCCGCTCTACATCGCCCAGGACGGCCAGCGAGCCCTGGAGATGCTCCGCGGCACCGGGGGCCAGCCGCCACTGCCCCACCCGCTGCTGATCCTGCTGGACCTCAACATGCCCCGCATGGGGGGCATCGAGTTCCTGGAGCAGCTCCGCGCCGACCCGGTCCACCAGCACCACCAGGTGCTGGTCATCACCACTTCGAGCGACACCCGGGACCGGGAGGCGGCCGATCGGCTGGGGGTGATCGGCTACCTGCTGAAGGAGAACCTCGCCGAGCACCTCGGCCACCTGCTCCAGGGACGGCCGATCCCGGTGGACGAGCCCGACGTGGTGAACTTCGTCGGTGAGGGCGAGATCTCCTTGCCGCCCGAGGCCTTCAGCCTGATCCCGGGGATCGACCCGCACGACGTGCCCGAGCCGATGGACGTGGCCGAGGACCTGTTGACCGAGGACGACCCGGCGCTCCAGCCGCTGCCCGGTGTGGTCGACGTGGAGCCGGAGCTGCTGGAGTCCGACGAGCCCGTCGAGCCGGTGGACATCCTGCTCATCGACGACGACGAGATCGATGCCCGTGCCGTCGCCCGGGCGCTGTCGACCTACAACCTCCCCCACCGACTCCACTGGGAGATCGACGGGGTGACGGCCCTGAAGCGCCTCCGCGGGGTGCGCGGCACCGATCCACTTCCCCGCCCCCTGGTGATCCTCCTGGACCTCGGCCTGCCCCGCATGCACGGCATCGACGTGCTGAAGGAGCTCCGCCGAGACCCGACCCTGCGCCACCACGTGGTGTTCGTCATGAGCACCTCGGAGGCTCCACGCGACCTCGCTGACGCCTACGCCGCGGGGCAGGTGGCCGGCTACCTGCCCAAGTCCCGCCTCGGCGACGACTGGGGCGGCCTCGCCCTGATGCTCGACGCCTACCTCCGCGTCGTCGAGCTGCCCAAGGACTAAGATGCCCTCGGCACGATTGGCAAGCCGTTGCGCGGACCCCTTCCGCCCCTGTCG
>CAZCVP010000041.1:0-46879 GCA_964501915.1 uncultured Enterobacterales bacterium | reverse complement strand
TCGCCGACTGCCAGGAGAAGGACCCGACGAAGTGCGAGATCTACCTGGTCGAGGGTGACTCCGCCGGTGGCTCGGCCAAGCAGGGCCGGGACCGCAAGACCCAGGCCATCCTGCCGCTGCGGGGCAAGATCCTCAACGTCGAGAAGGCCCGCTTCGACAAGATGCTGGCCAACAACGAGGTGAAGACCATCATCTCGGCCCTCGGCACCTCGATCGGCGCCGAGTTCGACGTCGACAAGCTGCGCTACCACCGCGTCATCATCATGACCGACGCCGACGTGGACGGCTCCCACATCCGCACGCTGCTGCTCACCTTCTTCTACCGCCAGATGTCGGAGCTGGTGCAGCGGGGCCACCTCTACATCGCCCAGCCGCCGCTCTACAAGGTGCGTCGCGGTCGCAAGGAGCAGTACCTCAAGGACGACCCGGCGCTCGAGGAGTTCCTGCTCCAGCAGGGCACCCGCAACCTCACCCTCGGCGTGCCCGGAGGAGAGCTCGCGGGCACGGACCTCCTCCAGGCCATGCGGGTCGGCTCCCGCTACGTCCAGGGCCTCGATCGCCAGGACCGCTCCGCCGATCCCATCGTGCTCGATGCCTGGTACCGCCTCGACGGCCCCGCCGCGGGCACCGAGCGGATCCCCCTGGAGCAGACCGGTGTGCGGCTGCTGGCCGACCTCCGGGAGCACGCCCCGGAGGTCACCGTGCGCCGCTGCGAGGTCGCCTTCCACGACGATCTCGGCGCCTACGTGCTCCAGGTCGAGACCCTGAGCGAAGGGCGGGATCGCCTCACCCTGCTCGGGCCGATCTCCACCCCGGAGCGCGTGACCCTGTCCCGCGCCGCGGCTGAGCTGCGCCAGCGCCTGCCGCTGCCGGCCACCCTCGGCGATCGCGCCCTGTCCCGCTGGCCCCAGGTCATCGCGGCCGTGATGGCCGCCGCTCGCAAGGGCTACGAGATCCAGCGCTACAAGGGCCTCGGTGAGATGAACCCCGAGCAGCTCTGGGAGACCACCCTCGATCCGGAGAACCGCACCCTGCTCCAGGTGCAGATCTCCGACGCCATCGACGCCGACACCATCTTCACGATCCTGATGGGGGACGCGGTCGACCCGCGACGGGAGTTCATCCAGGACAACGCGCTGAACGTGCGGAACCTGGACATCTGAGGCACCGGGCCCAGGGTTATGGGGCTCCTTCCTCGCCCGGAGCACCCCCGGTGAACGTCGTCGATCTCATCTACGGCAAGCTCGTGCTCGTCACGGGCAAGGGCGGGGTGGGCAAGACCACGGTGGCCGCCGCACTCGCCCAGCTCGCGGCCGCACAGGGACGCAGGACCCTGCTGGCGGAGTTCGACAACCAGCACCCGTCGACCACGGCCATCTACGGGGAGAAGCCGACCTATCAGCCCCGCCCCGTGGCGCCCGACCTGGACGTGGCCAACCTGGACTGGATCAACGCCCTGGCCGAGTGGGTCGAGCGGGTGGTGGGCATCCGGCGGGTCGTGGGCATGATCCTCCGCAACCGCATGGTGCAGCGCTTCCTCGACGCGACCCCGGGCTCTCGCGAGGTGGTGCTGCTGTCGAAGCTGGTCTGGCTGTGCGAGGAGTACGACCTGGTGGTCGTGGACCTGCCGGCCTCCGGCCACGCGATCTCGGTGCTCCAGATCCCCTGGATGGTGATGCGGCTCTTCGTGAACGGTCCGATCCGCCAGCGGGGCCAGGAGGCGATGGAGCTCTTGGGTGACCCGGGCTCGAACCTGGTGATGGTGGCTCTGCCCGAGGAGATGGTGGTCAACGAGACCCTGGAGACCTGGGCCAGGCTGCGCCAGAACGCACCGGTGCTGCGGGTGCCCCTGGTGGTGCTGAACCAGGCCGCTCGGCCCACCCTCGAGGAGGCCGAGACGGCTCTGCTGGAGCGCCTCAGCGAGGAGGTGGGCGAGGATCACCCGGCGCAGGACCTCGTGCGGGCCGGTCGCTGGGAGGCGGCCCTGGAGCAGTCCACGTCCGAGGCCCAGGTGCGGCTCGCGGAGGGCCTGGACGGTGTGCGGGTGCTCGAGGTGCCTCGGCTGAGCCGTGAGCACGGACCGGGCCGCCTCGTGCGCCAGGTCTCGGCCGCCCTGGCCCGTGCCAGCCGCGCGGGAGCCACCCCGTGAACCGAGCGGCCATCCCCGGTCCGGCGGAGCTGCTGCGCAGCCGCTCCCTGGTGGTCTGTGTGGGCAGCGGTGGCGTCGGCAAGACCTCCGTGGCGGCGTCGATGGCCCTGTGGGGGGCGCTCCAGGGTCGCAAGGTGATGGTGCTGACCATCGACCCGGCTCGGCGGCTCGGCAACGCGCTGGGCCTGAAGAAGTTCGGCAACGAGGAGACCCCCATCGACCTCGCGGACCTGGGGGTCGAGCCGGCGCCGGGCGGCGAGCTGTGGGCGATGATGCTCGACACCCGCAGTGCCTTCGACAACCTCATCCGCAGGATGGCGCCGGATCCGCTGACAGCCGATCGCATCCTGGCCAATCCCATCTACCGGGTGATGTCCTCCACCTTCGCCGGCACCCAGGAGTACATGGCCGGCGAGATGCTCTACGACCTCGCCGCCTCGGAGCGCTACGACCTCGTGGTGCTGGACACGCCTCCGGTCAAGAACGCCCTGGACTTCCTCGAGGCCCCCAGCCGCCTGACCCGGTTCTTCGATCCGGGCATCATCAAGTGGTTCCTGACCCCGTATGACGAGCGCAAGGTCTTCGGTCGCATCGTCGCCGGGACCTCGGCGGTGGTCTTCCGGCTGCTGGGGTTCATCTTCGGCCGCGACTTCCTCGAGGGCCTCAGCGAGTTCCTCCTGCTCTTCACGGAGATGGTGGAGGGCTTCCGCGAGCGGCACGAGGAGGTGATGTCGCTGATGTCCTCCCGGGAGACGGCCTTCGTCACCGTCTGTGCGCCCACGGTGCCGTCGCTGGAGGTGGCCTCCTTCTTCGCCAGGGAGCTGCGGTCCCGCAAGCTGCCGCGCGGCGGCACGGTGGTCAACCAGGTCCACGCCTGCGGGGACGAGGCCCTCGACGCCCGGGACCTGCTCGGAGAGCTGGCCGCGGAGGCCGCCACCGGTCTGCCGGCCGGCACCTCGGCCCGCCTGCTGGCCCGACTCGGCGCCGCCCACGCCCGCCTGCGCGAGGTCGCGCGTCGGGAACGACAACTCGTTGACGATCTCGCCAGCAGGCTCGACGCAGCCGGAGGGTTCCTCGTCGAGCTGCCTCGACTGGAGGGCGAGGTGCACGACCTCGGTGCTCTTCGAGCACTCGGGGGCTATCTGTTCGAGGACGACCTTCCCTGAGGTTCCCCTGATGCGCCTGCTCTCCCTGCTGCTCGTCGCTCTGGCCGTGTTCCTGACGCCCACCGACGCCGCCGCGCAGCGCATGGGCATCGACGCCAACATCCGGGGACACATCGGCCTGTCGGTCGTCGACGGGCCGGGACCCGTGGGCGTGAACATCGGCATCGACTCCCGTCTGGGCCGGCTGGTCTTCGTCGACTTCGGCGGCTTCCTCACCCAGGCCTACCCGATCCAGGAGACCGACGGCGCGGCGAACCCGGGCCAGGACTTCCACCTTCGCCACGGCCTGACCCTGACCCCCGGTGTGCGCATCCCCCACCGCCAGCCCGAGGGCTTCCGGTGGGACGTGCTGCTGCGGGCCGGTCCCGCCGTCATCTGGAGCGTCTACGACGGACCCCGGGCCCGCGGTCTCACGGGCCAGATCTGGGTCGTCGACCCCGCCTTCGTCGCCGGCCCGGAGTTCCAGCTCATGCGCGGGTTCTTCGGGCTCAAGGTCTCGGCGCGGGTGTTCGTGGCCCGCCCCTACAGCCAGCGCCCGGACCAGCGGGGCGACGTCTGGGCGCTGCTGCCCCAGGTGATGGTGGAGGGCTCCTACCAGTTCCAGGGGGTGCTGCGGAGCTGGTGGCGCGACTACACGAAGGGACGTTGAGGGTAGATCGGGCAGGTACGTTGGGCGGGGTGTCGGGCGGGTGGAGAGCGGCCACCGGGGGCCTTGGAGCGTCTTGGGGGAGACCGCGTCGGGCGGGTTCACCGGGTCGGCGGTGAGGTTGGCCTCGGCGGTCCAGAGCCCCCTCGTCGGGGCGGGCGTCGGGTGGTGTCCGCGAGCAGGGTGGTGCGGCGAGCGGGCTCGCCCTTCCGGAGGGCTTCGAGCTGGCGGGCGAGAGACTTGACCGGGCCTGCACAAGCTCGGCCCCACGGGACCGCCGGAAGGCGTATGCTGCCCCCCGCACCGCGGACCGGTTCGTGACGTCCCTCCTCGTGGTCCTCCTCGGCTGCACCTCGCTGTCGGGATCCTCCGGGTCGTTGGAAGAGACCGACGGTGAAGACACGGCCTCCTCCGAGGCCACCGCCGCGGACAGCGCCGCGGACAGCGCCGACACGGCCCGCCGGGACACCGCTCCACCCTCCGAGGAGGACGACGCCCGGGTGGTCTCTCACGACCTCCCCACGCGGATGGCCTGTGGCGAGGAGGTGAATGCCGAAGTCAGCATGCACAACACCGGGTGGGCGACCTGGTCGCGGGAGTCCGCCCACAAGCTCGGCGCCGTCGACGACAGCGATCCCTTCCACTCCCACGGCAACCGGGTCCAGCTCCCCGAAGGCGTGGAGGTCCCCACCGGCTCCACCTGGACCTTCGAGCTGGAGCTCGTGGCACCGGACGATCCCGGCACGTGGACCACCGACTGGAGGATGGTCCACGAGGCCGTGCGCTGGTTCGGCGAGTCCGTCGCGGCGGAGGTGGAGGTCGCCTGCGACGACCCCGACACCGGTGGACCCCCGGCGCTGGACCTCGACCAGGTGACGTGGCTCCACACCGACGTCAGCTCCTGGTCCGTCACGAGCGACCTCTCCAGCGTGTCCGTGGACGGCAGCAGCATCTGCATGGACTACGACAAGGCCGACACCTGGCCCATCTACGACTACGACGGGACCGACGTCGTGGGGAACCCCTGGGTCTTCATCTGGTACGACGACCGGTGGTACGGCGCGACCTGGGAGTGGCTGCGGCCCGGACAGGCCTGCAAGAACCGTGACTCCGTGGCCGGCGACCACATCAAGCAGTCCCCCTTCGTCGACATCGACTGGCGTCCCTCCTCTGGCGAGGTGCTCTACTTCATGGTCTCGGGGCTGGCCCGATCCTCCTTCCGCAACGTGGAGGAGCGCACCCAGCCCCTGCGGGTGGTCTGGCCGTGATCGGGGATCCCGCCGGCTGCGCGGTCCTGGTGCGCGCGGGCGCCGACCTTGACGGGTCGGTCGGGGCATGCCATGGAGTCCCGGGTGTACTGGCACGACACCTCCTACGTCCGTCTGGACAAGGTGGTCGTGGTCCCGTAGGACGGGTCTCGGGGTCGCCGCCTCTCTGGCCGGGCCTACTCCTCCGCGGCGGGCTCCTCCGCCACCGGGCTCTCCACTCCCAGCGCCCCCGCGGCGAGGGTGCCGAGGGCCTGGATGCGGTCGACGAGGCCGGCGGGGTCGACGACCTTGCCCTCCAGCAGCAGGGCCTGGTCCAGCAGCAGGCGGGCCAACGGCGCGGCGCGCTCGGTCTCGCCAGTGGCGTGGAGGTGGGCGAGGGCCTGGAGCTGGGGGTGGCTCGGGTTGACCTCCAGGATCCGGGAGCTGGTCGGGAAGGCCTGGCCGAGCTGCTCCAGGATGCGCTCCATGTTCGCGCCCATCGCACCCTGGGCGTCGACCAGCACGGAGGGGCTGTCGGTCAGGCGCTTCGACGCGCGGACCTCCTTGACCTCGTCGCCGAGCACCTCGGCGATCCAGCCCACGAGGCCCTCGGCGAGCTCCGGCTCCGGCACGTCGTCCAGGTCCAGCTCACCCCGGGCGACGCTCTTGAGCGGCTTGTCCCTGTACTCGCCGATGGCCTGCACCACCCACTCGTCGACCACGTCGGTGAGCAGCAGGACCTCGATGCCCTTGCGGGTGAAGGCCTCCAGGTGGGGGGAGCGCTTCACGGTGTCGAGATCGGGGCCCGTGAGGTACCAGATGGTGTCGTCGCTGTCGGCCTGGGCCTCCACCACGTCGGCCAGGGACACCCACTCGTCGCCGCGGGTCGAGCGGAAGCGGGCCAGCTCGACCAGCTTGTCGCGGTGATCCGTGTCGCTGTGGATGCCCTCCTTGAGCACCTGGCCGTACTCGCCCCACAGCTCGAGCCAGGTCTCGGAGTCCTTGTTGGCCAGCTCCTTGAAGCGCTTGAGCACCCGGCTGGTGAGCTGGGCCTTGAGCACCTTGACCACGCCGGTCTGCTGGACCAGCTCGCGGGAGACGTTGAGCTCCAGGTCCTCGGTGTCGACCACACCGCGCACGAAGCGCAGGTACTCGGGGAGCAGGAACTTCGCCTCGTCCTCGATGAGCACCCGCTTGGCGTAGAGCTTCAGGGGACGCTTGCCGTCGGGGTAGTTCAGGTCGTGGGGTGCCCTCGACGGGAAGAAGAGCACGGTGCGGTACTGGAGCGGCGCGTCGGCCCGCACGTGGAGCCAGGCCGCGGGTTCGCCCCAGTCGCCGGTCACGTGGCGGTAGAAGGCCTGGTACTCGTCCTCGGTGATCTCCTTGGGGTCGCGGGTCCACAGCGCCGAGGGCTCGTTGACCTGCTTGTCGTCGAGCTCGATCGGGTAGCGGATGAACTCGCTGTGCTTGCGCACGATCGCCCGCAGCCGATCGAAGTCGAGGAACTCGTCGGCGTCCTCCCGCAGGGTGAGGGTGACGTCGGTGCCGCGCTCGGTCCGGGAGCCCTCGCCGAGGGTGTAGGTGGTGGAGCCGTCACAGGTCCAGCGGACGGGCTCGGCGTCGGGCAGCGCGCTCAGGGACTCGACCACGAGGTGATCGGCGACCATCAGGGCCGAGTAGAAGCCGACGCCGAACTGGCCGATGAGGCCCTCGCTGCCGGACTCCTTGCCCTCCTCGAGGGCCTGGACGAAGGCCTTGGTGCCGGAGCGGGCGATGGTACCCAGGTGGTCCTTGGCCTCCTCCGCGGTCATGCCGATGCCGTTGTCGGAGATGGTGATCGTGCGGGCCTCGGCGTCGAGGCGCAGGATGATGCCCGGCTCGCCCTCCGCCGTGCGCAGGTCCTCCCTGGACAGCCCCAGCACCCGCAGGCGGTCCAGGGCATCCGAGCTGTTGGAGACCAGCTCGCGGAGGAAGACCTCCCGCTGGCTGTAGAGGGAGTGGATGACGAGGTCGAGGAGCTGGCGGACTTCGGCCTCGAAGCCATAGGTCTGGGTGTCGGCCATCGGGAGTCTCCGGGCGAGGGGCCCGGAGAGCTAGCCGCTTGAGCGGCAACGTCAAGTCCCGATCAGAACACCAGGGTGAGCTCACGCTCGGTGGTGAGCACGGTCCCGCAGGCGTCCTCGAGCTCGGCGACGAGGGTGACCTCCAGCTCGTAGACGGGCTCCTCGCCGTACTCCCAGAGGTCCAGGTCCCAGGTCTCGAGGAAGAGCATCTGCCCCTCGACCTGGTAGGCCCCGTCCAGCTCGAGGAGCCGCGAGGCGCTGGAGCCCTCGCCGATGTAGGTGTCGCCGTACCACAGGGTCCAGGTGATCTGGGGCCCGTCGTTGGTCTCGCCGAAGCCCTCGCCAGGATCGATGCCCGTGGCTCGCGCCCCGACCCAGGCGTGGCTCCCGCCCTGGGGACCGTGGACGGCGTAGATCGGATCTCCGTCTTCGAGGGCCTCGTAGAGGTCCTCGCCGGTCCCGAGCTCCAGCGAGGCGTCCCGCTGGGCCAGCTCCTCGCAGGTCTCGGGCTCGTCCTCGTCGCAGCCGATGAGGGCGGTGGCGGAGAGCAGCAGGGCGGTCAGGGTCAGGCAGCGGGTCATCGGACACCTCACGCCCGCTCGGGATGCAAGGGGTGTGCCCGATCGTCAACCCGGCGAGATCACGGGACTTCCCGGCTCTACCGACCCAGAGTGCGCCTCGGACCATGACTTCGCTGTCACCCCCCCGGTTAGGTCGCGGCGATGCTGCTCTGGTTGCTCGCCTGCGCCCCCGATCCAGACGGCCCGGGCATGTCCTTCGACCCCGACGGGGACTTCTGGGCCTCGCCCCTGCCCGGCGACCACCGCCTGGACGGCACGGTGGACCTGTCGGGCTTTCCCAACCCCGACACGATGCCGGTCATCGACGACCTGGTGGCGCTGCTGGACGGGGTGGCGACGGGGTTCGGCACCACCTCGCCGCTGCACGTGCCCTTCGACGGGGCGCTGCCGGCGACCGGCTGGCCCGATGCCCAGGGGAGCCTGGCCGAGGACAGCCCGGTCTGGCTGGTCGACGTCGATCCGGAGAGCCCCGAGCAGGGCCGGCGCTTCCCGCTGGAGGTGGTGGCGGTGGACGACGGGGGTCCGGCGGGACCCTCCGATGCCCTGGCGGTGCTGCCGGTCCAGGGCATCGCCCTCAGACCCGCCACGACCTACGCCCTCGCCGTGGCCCAGCAGCTCGACGAGGTGCTGCTGGAGCCGCTGCCCGACGCGGTGCGGGAGCTGTGGCCCGACGTGCTGGCCGACGAGGAGCTGGCGGCGCTGACGGTGTTCACCACCTGGGACCCGCTGACCGAGCAGAGCGCCCTGGCGGAGGCCGTGCGCGATCGCATGGCGGCGGAGGTGGACACCCCGTGGGCCCTCACCGAGGTCTTCGACGAGCTGTGCGTCTACGAGTCGACCCTCCAGGTGCCGGTCTACCAGCAGGGCGAGGCGCCCTACCTGAGCGGGGGTGGGGGCATCGAGTTCGTGGACGGAGAGCCGCTCTTCGACCACCACGAGACGGCGCGGATCCTCGTGACCCTGCCCCGATCCGGTGCGGGTGCGCTGCCGGTCGTCGTGCACGTGCGCACCGGGGCCGGCGGCGATCGCGCCCTGGTGGAGCGGGGCCAGGTCGACGCCGACGGAGAGCTGCTCGAGCCCGGCAGCGGCTACGGGCGGGTCTACGCCGCGGCGGGCTACGCCGGCGTGAGCGTCGATGGACCCCTGGGCGGGCTGCGCAACACCACCGGTGGTGACGAGCAGTTCCTGATCTTCAACGTCTCCAACCCGGTGGCGATGCGGGACAACCTGCGCCAGTCGGCGGCGGAGCTCGCCGCCCTGCCACCGCTGCTGGACACCGTGGAGCTCGACGCTGGCGACTGCCCGGGCCTGGAGCGCACGGTGCGCTTCGACACCGAGCGGCTCGGCCTCTTCGGGCACTCGATGGGCGCGACCATCGGCCCGGTCGCCCTGCACGACGCACCGGAATTCGACGTGGTCCTGCTCAGCGGCGCCGGCGGGTCCTGGATCGAGAACGTGATCCACAAGCAGAGCCCGCTGGAGGTCCGGCCGATGGCCGCGGCGATGTTCGGCTATGCCTCCACCGGCTTCGAGCTCACCGAGCACGACCCGCTGCTGGGCCTGCTCCAGTGGGCGGGCGAAGGCGCGGATCCGCCGGTGGCCGACCGTGTCCTGGTGGAGACGGAGCTGCACGTGCTCAAGCTCCAGGGCATCGTCGACACCTACATCCTGCCGCCGATCGCCAACGCCACCAGCCTGTCGATGGAGCTGGACCTGGTGGGGCCTTCGCTGGACGCGGCACACCCGGACCTGGAGGCCTACGACGCCCTCGAGGATCGGCTGCCCCTGGTCGGCACCCGGCAGCACGACCTGCCCCACACGCCCGCGTGGCCGGTGCGGGCCGTGGTCCAGTACCCGGAGGACGGCCTCCAGGACGGCCACGAGGTGGCCTTCCAGACCGAGGCCCCCCAGCGGGCCGTGCGCTGCCTGCTGGAGGCCCTGGCGGCGGTCGAGGATCCGCTGATCGTCGAGGGCGGCACCTGGGACGAGGCCTGCGAGTAGCCCTGGCTACCCCGCGCACAGCTCCGGATCGGGCAGGTCCAGGCAGGCCTTGATCCAGGCGTGCCGCTCCTGGAGCCAGTCCTCGAGGATCTCGACCTCGGCGGCGAAGGTGCCGTTGCCGCGCGGTGGGTAGTCCTTCCAGCGCTCGAAGTTGCGCGGCGCCGACTCGCTCAGCTCGGCGGCCATCTCGTCGACCTCGGCGAGCAGGTTCACGAGGCTGTACTCGGCGTCGATGACCTCCCGCCAGCGGTCCCAGTAGACGGCGGCGAACTCCGGGTCGTCGAAGAGCCCCCGGTACCAGCCGTGCTCGAAGAAGTAGGTGGTGTCCCGGGTCTTGTAGGAGGGGTCCCAGTAGGTCGGGGTGTCCGGTCGGCTGTCCGACGAGCAGTTCATCGTGCGGTCGAAGTCCCACACCGGCCCGGCCGCCAGCAGGCCCTCCCGGTCCTTGTAGAGGTAGCCGCTGAGCCGGAAGGCGTCGGGGTTCATCGGCAGGACGTTGATCAGGTGGTGGTCGATCCAGGAGTCGAGGTCGATCCAGGCCGTGTAGTGGGCGCCGTTGCCGGGGTGGGTGTGGGACGGCGCGGCCAGGGCGGCGGCGAAGTTGTCGAGGTAGTCGACCAGCCAGTCCTCCTGGGGCTGGACGACCTCGTCCTCGGCGGGGTCGACCCAGACCAGGGGCTGGGCGAAGGAGAACGACCCGTTGGCCGTGCCGGCGTAGAAGCCGGACTCGCCGGAGCCCAGGCGGTCCCGCTTGAAGATGTAGCCGCCGGACACCTCGGGCTCGGTGACGTCTCCCGGCTCCAGCCTGGTGATGGCGACCCGTGCCTCGTCTCGCTTGATGCGCTCCATCACCGTGTAGACGCCCATGTAGTCGGCGCTCGTGACCGCCTCGCCCCAGTCCGCCACGTAGACCTCGGCGAACCGGGTGCGGGGGGCGTAGACGCCCAGCGCGTTGCTCCAGCGGTAGACCAGGGCGTTCCGCATCAGGGCCCGGTCGAAGTAGAGCGGCGCGTGCAGCACCCAGTCGGACTCGGACGGCATGCCGAGGACCTCGGCGTCGTAGTCGTCGTCGATGCCGTCGCCCCAGAGCTCGATGCTGTAGTGGAGCTTGGGCTGGCCGTTGGTCGAGGAGCCCCGGACCTTCAGCCCCGTGCGCAGGCTGAGGGTGGCGTCGCCCAGCATCGTCGCGCGGCCGTCGGGGCCGGGCTCCATGAGGTTGACCGTGAACGGGGTCCGGTGGGACTCCTTGGTTGTCGGCGCCTCCTCCATGCTGTGCAGCACCACGATCGGCAGGTTGGAGGTGAAGCCGGCGACCGAGGCGTCGAGCTTGACGTAGGAGCGGCTCGTGACCTCGCCCTGGTCGTCGCCGTAGGTGGCGACGGCCCGCACCACGGTGCTGGTGCCGATCGGGATCGGGGTCGCGTAGACGAGGTCTTCACCGGGCACGGGCACGGACCCGTCGGTCGTGTAGGTGATCTGCGCTCCGTCCACGCTCGCCAGGGAGACCTGCACGGCGTTGGTGAACGTGCCACCTGGGGGGCTGAAGTCGATCGGGAACTCCTCGGGGGCACCGCCGACGATCTCCGTGCTGCCGCTGTCCGCCGCCGAGTCGACCGTGACCGTCGCGCTGTCGACCGTGACCCACTCGTCGCCGGAGCAGCCGACGAGCAGGACCCCGAGGAGGCTGAGCGTGGTCACGGGCTCACACTACCCCGGACTACTCCCAGACCTCTACCAGCGCGACCTCCGCCCCGGAGCCCGTGCGCCAGGCGGTCCGCAGCCACTCCCGGCCGCGGCCCTGGCGGGCCCAGATCACCTCGCAGGGCCCCACGTGGCGCGCCCAGGCCGCGGCGAGGGTGTCGGCCTGCTCCCGGGTCGCGCCCAGCGCCGCCGGCACGGGCCAGGTCCGTCCGCCGGGCTCCACCAGCAGGTAGCGGGGGTGACGCACGGGGCCCAGTAGCTCGGCGGCGGCTTCGGCGAACAGGCGACTGGAGGCCGAGTCCCCTTCGACCCAGCTCTCCTCTCCCTCGTGTCGGAGGCGGCCCTCGGCCAGGCCCAGGCTCTGGAGGGAGGCGTGGACCGCGGCCAGGGCGGCCCGGTGCAGGCTCGGGGGTCGACGGCTCGCTCGCCAGGCCGCGGCACCCAGGGGCAGCAGGCCGACCAGCGAGAGCGGTCCCAGGGGCAGGGCCAGCAGGAGCCCGCCGCCGAGGGCCGCCAGCAGGCCCGCCTCGACGCGGTAGCGGACCCGGAGCCCGACCCGGGACCGGGCGTGGGCCGGGACCAGCTCCAGCTCCAGCTCTGGCGTCGGGATCCGTCTCTGGCGGGGGGTGGCCACCCGGCCGGTCACCCGCCAGCTCCGGCGGTCGAGGTAGTCCTGGCCCACCGCCCAGGCCGCGGCGGTGGCGGCGAGGTCGTGGAGGCGGCGCCGCGACCTCTCCCGGAGGGCGTCCTGCTCCGCCGCAAGCTCGCCGACGCCAGCCTCCAGCCGCGGGTCGATGCGGGTGGCTCCGGCCCGGATCCGGCCGTGTTCGTCCAGGCCGAGGGTGTGGCGGTGGCGCTCCCGGAGGAGCTGCAGCATGCGGTCTCCACCGGGGAGGCCGGGAGCCAGCACCAGGATCTCCCACAGGGTGGCCACCTTGGACGGGTCGGCTGGATCGAGCCGCAGGCCTCGCCCACGCACCTGGTTGACCGTCACCGAGGCGCGGATGCCCGTCAGGTCGAGCACGCAGTTCACCGGAGGGCAGTCCCAGCCCTCTCCCAGCAGGTGGCGGGTGCCGACCAGGCAGTGGGTCACCCCGTCCTCGAGCAGCCGGGTCGCCAGCGCGACCCGATCCGCCGTCGACCAGCCCGTCACGTCCACCTCGTGGTGGTCCCCCACGACGCGCCAGGGCAGATCCGGGACCCGGGGGGCGAGGCGCGGCCACAGGTCGTCGTCGACCCAGAACACCGACCCGGTCACCAGGATCGGGTCCAGCGGGTCGGTCCGGGGGTCGCGCACGAGGGCCTTCAGCAGCCCCCGTGCGGAGAGGCGGTCGCCCTCGACGTCCCGGTCGGTGATCAACAGGGCCCGCAGGCCGTCTCCGCGGGCGGCCCGCTCCTCCGCCAGGACCTCCAGGGCCCCCCGGGTCCGGGTCCCGGCCCCCGCCAGGGCCTGCCAGCCGACGTCCCGGTCCATCACCAGGCGCTGTCGCACGGTCCGGTAGCCGGCCTGGCCCAGGGCCTGGCGGACCTCGGGCCGCTCCGGTGCACAGGCGAACAACAGCCGGGCCCGGTCGTCGAGGCTCAGCGGGGCCAACAGCTCCGGATCCCGGGGCAGGTCGGTGGGCAGCTCGCGGCTCCGCGCCACCTGGAAGCGGGCCAGGGCGACCAGCAGCGAGGTCCGCCCGGCGAAGCGCGCCTCGGTCAGCTCCAGCCAGTGCTCCTGGAGCTGGGTCGAGACCCACAGGCCGAGGGCTTCGCCGAGGGCCCGCTCGGCCTCGGCGAGGGCCTCGCCGGCCTGGACCAGCTCCGGCAGGTCGTCCGGGTCGGCGACCACGGGCCAGACCAGGTCCAGGTAGGGACAGAGGTGGCCGTCGCGGACGAGCGGTGGAGCGTCGACGGTCACGGGGTCGCGGCCGACCAGCTCCAGGAAGGTGTCCCAGTCGGGGTTGTCGTGAGGGGGTGTGCCGGTGAGGCCGAGCACCCGTTGGGTCGGCCCCAGGGCCTCCAGGATCCGGCGCCCCCAGGTGCCACAGAGGTGGTGGGCCTCGTCCAGCACCACCAGGCTGCCCACGGCCAGCTCCCCGAGGCCGGCGTAGGTGGCGATGCGGACCGGGGCGGCGGCTCCGGGAGCGAGCCGGACCAGGTGGTGCCGGGCCCGCTGCCGCCACTGCTGCTCCAGGGCTGTCGTGGGCACCCGGACCTCGACGGGCTGCCCGAGGGCGGCCGCCACATGGAGCGCGACCCGGGTCTTGCCTGCGCCAGGAGGCGCCACCAGGCAGGCCCGGGTGCCGGGCTCGGCCAGCCGCTCCAGCAGCTCGGAGAGGGCACGGCGCTGGTACGCACGCAGGGAGGACCCCGCGCCGACGGCCTCCCAGGGGTCCGGTGGCTTCGGTACGATGCCCGGACCCTATCCCTCTCCGGGAGCCCCCTTGCTGCGTCGCCTGCTCGCGCGCCTCGCGGACGCCGTCGCCCGGCATCCCCGGCGGGTGTTGTTGCTGACCATCCTCCCGGCCCTGCTGCTGGGCCTCGACACCCTCCGTCACCCGGTGGACCTGGCGTTCACCGGCATCGTGCCCCGGGAGAACCCGCTGATGCAGCGGTACCTGGCGGCCGCCGAGGAGGTGAACTTCGGCGCCCGCATGCCCCTGCTCCTGGAGGGTCCCGAGGAGGTCCTGGACGAGGCCCTCGAGGTCCTGGTGCCGGTGCTCGAGGCCCGCCCGGAGATCGTCGAGGTCTACGGCGAGGTGCCGCTGGACTGGCTCGAGGACCGGGCCCCCTACCTGGTGGAGCGGGAGCTCTTCGACGCCTGGCTGGGCCTGGCCATGGACCCGTCGGACGCCGACCACGCCCAGGCCCTGGCCCGGGGGCTGGGGGACCTGCAGGCCGAGGTCGAGGAGGCCTCCTCGGCCCAGGAGGGGACCCGCCTGCTGATCCTCCAGCAGACCCTGGACCCGATGGCCGCACCGCTGGGCGACGCGGCCTACTTCGACTTCGAGCGCACCCTGGAGGAGACCCTGGAGCCCTTCGGGGTGGAGGGGGTCGCGGCGGGCATCACGGCGATCGCCGCCCAGGACCAGGTGCGCACCTTCTCCCGGGTCCAGTGGCTCACGCCGATCAGCTTCGTGCTGGTGATGGTCTGGCTGGTCCGCGTCGAGCGTCGCCCGCTGTGGCTGGGCAGCCTGGCCCTGCCGATGCTGCTCGCCCTGGGCGCGACCCTGGGCATCGTCGGGGAGCTGCTGGGCCTCATCACGATCATGGAGTCCTTCTTCGGGGTGATGGTCTTCGGGCTGGGCATCGACTTCGGCCTGCACCTGAGCGTGCGCTTGCGGGAGGAGCGGGCCGCGGGCCGGAGCTTCCCCGAGGCCCTGCGTGTCACCTGGGAGGGCACGGGGCGGGGTGTGGTCGCCGGCGGGCTGACCACGGCCGGGGCCTTCGCCGTGATGGCCCTGGCCCCGGATCCCTCCACCCGCCACCTGGGCGTCTCCGGCGCCGTCGGACTGACCGTCTGCCTGGTGTTGATGCTGACCCTGCTGCCGGCGACCTGGGCCTGGCTGGAGCGGCGCAGAGGGGCTGACGTCACCCCTCGGAGGCCCCTGGAGGTGCCGGGGCTGCGCCGCTTCGCCCGCCACGCGGTGGCCCATCCCTGGCTCCACCTGGGCGTGGCGGTCGCGGTGGTGGTCACCTCCCTGGCGGGAAGCTCCCGCTTCCACTTCGAGACCGACCTGACCAAGGTCTTCAACCGCCAGGTGCCCGCCGTCTCCGCGCTGCACCGCCTCCAGGAGCTGTACGGGGTCAACACGGGCCCCTGGATCGCCACGGCGGACGACCTGGAGGAGGCGCGTCGCCTCACGGCGGCCTTCGAGGCCACGCCCGAGTTCCCGACGGTGTTGAGCGTCTCGCAGGTGATCGGTGCCGACGCTTCGGAGCGCCACGAGGTGCTGGTCGAGGCTGCGGAGGCGCTGCGCACGCGGCGAGCCACCCTGGAGGCGCTCGTGCCGATCGCCTTCGTGCGGCGCGGCGAGCTGCTGGGCGCGATCCAGCTCCTGGCCGCGCTCCAGGAGGCCGCGGAGCTGGGCCCACCGACCCTGGAGGACCTGCCCGCAGCGATCCGGGCCCCGCTGGTCACGGCCACCGGCAAGCTGCTCGTCTATGCCTACACCGACCAGGCGACCCTCGACGGGCGGGTCGCCAAGGCCGAACGCGCCGCCGCCGAGGCCATCGCGCCCGGTGTCGTGAGCTTCCAGATCATCCTCGAGCTGCTGATGGCGGCCGATGCCCCCTGGGTGCTGCCGGTGCTGATCGGGGTGCTGGTCTTCGTGACCGTGGTGCTGGTGGTGGACCTGCGCCGCCCGCGCTGGATCCTGCTGGCGCTGGTGCCGGTGCTGTGCGGCACCGCCGTCGCCTGGGGAGGGCTCTGCTGGACCGGCCACGCCTTCAACATCATGACGATCACGGTGGTGCCGCTGATCATCGGCCTCGGGGTCGACGACGGCATCCACGTGGTCCACCGCATCCTCGAGGATCCCGGTGGGGATCCAGCGGAGGCAGCGGCCTCGGTGGGCCAGGCGATCGTGATGACCACGCTGACCACCTGCACCAGCTTCGCGGTGATGCTCGGCGCCGATCACCCCGGCCTGGAGGGCATGGCCCTGGTGATGCTGATCGGCCTGCCCGCCTGCCTGCTGGCCTCGGTCTCGCTGGTGCCGGCGCTGGCGGTGTTGACGTCTCGCAGGGGCTGATCAGCTCCGGCGGCGGGCCCGCTGGACCAGCGCCACGCCGAGCCACAGCCATGGCGCTCCGTGCATCAGCAGGTCGAAGACGTCCATCGGGGCCATGCCGACGGCTCCGCCGGCCAGCCAGCGGAGCTTGCCCAGGAGGTGGGGCTCGGGCAGGAAGGGGGCCAGGCCGAGGGTGAGGGCGAACAGGAGGGGGGCGCCGAGGCTGGAGGGGGCTTCGGTGGCGGGCCGGGTAGAGGTCTGCACGCTGGACTCCTGGACCCCTCCAGGAGCCACCGGGGGACGGAAGTGTGACAGGCCAGGCGCCAGGCGCTCCGGTGCTACCCTCCCGCCGTGCGCAGGCGCGACGAGGTCATCGGCATCCTCCTGGCCGCGGTCGTCGCGGCCGGCCTCTGGGCACTGGTGTTCTGGCAGCCCGTCCCCTGGATGAGCCTGGACCTCTACCCCACCTGGGTGGCGTCCCAGCTCGTCGCCCAGGGGCAGCCGGAGGCCGTCTACCACCCCCAGCTCTGGATCGCCGGTGACGCCCACCCGGCCTGGGTCGCCGTCATGGAGCGGTTCTCGATTCCCCAGGCGGACGGGACCTCCTTCACCTACAGCCCGCTCTACCTGCTGGTCACCTGGCCCCTGACCCGCACCCTGTCCCTGACGCAGTTGTCGGTGGTGGTCTTCGGGCTCAACGCCCTGGCCTCCGGAGTCGTCGGCAACGAGTGCCTGCGGCTCGCCGGCTGCACGCGGGTCTGGCTGCGCCGGCTCGGTCCAGCGGGGGTCGGGCTGCTCTTCCCGGTGATGGCCGGGGTCTGGCTGGGGCAGAACACCCTGCTGTGTCTGACCGCGGGGCTGCTGGGCGCTCGCCTGCTCGCCCACCGGGACCGTCGTCGCTTCGGCGGCCTGGCGTTGTGGTGGCTGGCCTGCGCGCTCAAGCCGTGGTTCGTGCTCGTGCTGCTGCTGCTGCTGCCGGCGAGGCGCTGGGCCGACGCCGCGCTGGCGGTGGGGGGCTGGGCGCTGCTGTTCCTGGCCCTGCCCCGGCTGCTGCTTCCCGAGCTGGCCCAGGGCTACGCCGTGGTCTCCCAGAACCTCCTCGAGATCACCATCGCGCCGCCGAACAACGTCTCGATCCGGGCCCACCTGATGCGGATCCAGTGGGAGGGCTGGGCGGAGCTGGTCCGGGTCTGGACCCCCGTGGAGCTGTCGGCGGCGGCCCGCAGCCGGGAGCTGTGGATCGTCCTGCCCCTGGGGGCGCTGGTCGGTGCCTGGGGCTTCGTGCGCGGTCGACGCTGGGAGCACCTGGTGGTCGTCGGCCTGGCCGCGGTCCTGGTGCCCCTGGGGGTCGTCTGGACGCACTACCTGGTCTTCGCCCTGCCGCTGGCCGTCGTGCTGGCCTTCGAACAGGACCAGGTGCGGGCCATCCGCTGGCTGGGGGCGCTGGCGCTGGCGTATCTGCTGCTCATGTGGCCCCACGCCCTGCCGAACCACATCCACGACGGGCGCTGGGACTACATCGAGGAGCTGGCGGCGCTGGACCCGACCCTGCTCGCCTGGCGGGCCTTCCGGCCCACGGCCTGGCTGTTGGGGGTGCTGCTGCTGGCCCTGGGGGCGACGGTCAGACCTCGCACACCAGCCTGAACCCCACCTCGCTGCTGCGGGCCGTGGGCACCAGACCCCGGCGACCGGCGCAGCGCAGCTCGTCCAGGTCGTCCTGCCAGGAGCCGCCCCGCACCACGACCTGCTCGTGGTCGTAGGGAGAGCGGGTCCACTCCCGCACCCCCCCGGCCATGTCCAGGCAGCCCCAGATCGAGCGGTCGACCGGGTACTCGCCGACCCGGGCGGGCTTCGGAGCACCGGGCCGGGAGCGGCGCATGTGGGCGAAGGTGGCGTCGAAGGCCCGACCCCAGGGGAAGGCCCGACCGTCGACCCCGCGGGCGGCCTTCTCCCACTCCTCCTCCTCCGGCAGGCGCAGGACCCGACCCGTCTTCGCCGAGAGCCAGCGGGCGTAGGCCTCGGCGCTCTCCAGGTTCACGGCCACCACGGGCCAGGCGGGGTCCCAGTCCTCGGGCAGGGTCCAGCGGCCCTTGCGCCACTCCCAGTAGGGCCGGTACTCCTCGTAGAGCCCCGCCTCGCCGGGCACGTGGCGAGCGGCCTCTTCGGCGGCCAGGTCGTCCAGGAAGGCCAGCCAGTCGCTGGAGCGCACGCAGGTGGCCCCCATGCAGAAGTCGCCGACGGTGGGTGCACAGGCCTCCACGGCGTTGCGGGCCAGGGGGTCGCCGCCGGCGTGGAAGGTGCGCAGCGCCCCGCGCCCTCCCGGCCTCCAGGCGGTCTGGCGCGTCATCGGTGCACCTCCCATGCGGAAGGGCCCCCCGGTCACCCTCACGAAGCCCTCGGGGGTCGTGCCCTCCGACAGCAGGCGGACCTGGCCCCTGTGGTGCTCGCGACGGCGGAGGGAGACGGGGTAGGGCAGCGGCTCGCAGCCCGGAGCCTCGACCCGGAGCAGCCAGGAGCCGGGTCCGAGCTCCCGGCGCTCCAGGGGCAGCGGCCAGGTCTCCACGGGCTCCGGGACCAGCACCCGATCCCGCTCGACGAGGCGGTGCAGGGTGGCCCGGGCCTCCGGGTGGTCGGCAGCCAGGCTCAGGGTGGCGGGGGTCGACAGGGCCCGGGCGTGGCGCCCGTCGTCGAAGGCTTCGACGCGTGCGAGGGCGGTGGCGATCTCCGAGGGGCCGCCGCCTCCCTCGACCTGGAGGAAGCGGGTCCACCACAGCTCGGCGAGCACCGAGCGGGCCTCGGGGTTGTCCGGGTCGAGGGTCCAGGCGTGGAAGGCGTCCTCGACGGCGCCGACCCAGGTGGTCTCCTGCTCCACGAAGAGCTGGCCGATGCGGTCCTCGGCCTCCCACAGCGAGCGTTTCTGGCCGATCGGCGCGTGCTCGGGGACCTTGGCCCGCTGCACGGCCGCGACCTTCTGCTCCGCCTCGATGCGCTCCTCGAGGTCACGGTGGTCCTCCAGGGCGTCTCCCGCGGCCAGGATCAGGCCCACGGCCCGGGTCCGTCGCTCCAACAGGTCGGCCTCGCCGCTGAGGTAGACCTGCATGCGCTCGACGAGCTGGCTCGCGGTGGGGCGCCGGTCCGGATCCATGTCCAGGCAGGCCGCCACCAGCTCGGTCAGGGCGGGATGCAGCTCGACCTCGGGCAGGACGGCCTCCTGGTCCCGCCAGCGGCCCACAAAACCCCCCAGGTCTTCGTCCGGGTGGCGGGTGCGCAGGCGCTGCAGGGCGCCGATCTCCCAGGTGACCACCCCCATGGCGTAGACGTCGGCTTCGGTGCTGGGCGGCTCGCCGCGCAGGCGCTCGGGTGCGGCATAGCCGGGGTGGCCCGAGAGCTCGCCCGGTCGGTGGGACACGCCACCCCAGTCCAGCAGGTAGGGCTCCACGTCGGGGCCCAGGACCACGTTGCCCGGGTGCAGGTCGCCGTGCACGACCCCCAGGGCGTGGGCCCGGACGACGGCCCCTGCGGCTTCCTGGGCGATGCGCAGCCGCTCCTGGGTCCCCACCAGGTCCAGCAGGTGACGCAGGGAGCCGTGCAGCACCTCCTCCAGGTTGACCCGGGGCGCGAGCCGGTAGACCACGGCCAGGGTGCCTTCGTGGTCGATGACGCGGTGCACGGGCAGCACGGCGGGGTGCTGGATGGTGCTGGTGACGCGGGCCTCGTCCAACAACGCCTGGCGGGCCTCCTCCGCTCCACCCTCGGGTCGGGCCAGCTTCACCGCCACGTCTCGCTGGAGCAGCGGGTCCCAGGCGCGGAAGACCCAGCCGCTGCCCCCCTGGCCGATCACGCCCTTGGGCACCAGCCCCAGCGACGGGGGGAAGGGGGGTGCTCCGGCCAGGGCGGCGGCGTCGCGGCCGGCGCCGGGCACCATGCGCTCCAGCAGGGCCTCGAAGTCGTTCATGGCTCGCCTCCCCAGCGCGCCAGCAGCTTGTAGAGCCAGGGCCGCGAGACCCCGAGGCGGGTCGCGGCCTGGGTCCGGTTGCCGCCGCAGGCCTCCAGGGCGCGGCGCACCAGGTCCCGCTGGAAGGCGTCGGTGGCGGTGGAGAGGTCCCAGGTCTCGGGACCGCGGGCCGGGGCGCCGGCGAAGTGCTCCGGTCGCAGGCGGTCGGCGCCGTCGACGATGGCCCGGCCCACGGCGCCGCGCAGGGCGTTCTCCAGCTCCCGCACGTTGCCCGGCCAGTCGCGTCCTACCAGCCAGGCCTCGCAGGAGGGGGCCAGGCCCAGGCTCGGGGCCTGGGGCATCTGGGACAGGGCCCGCTCCAGCAGGTAGGCGGCGAGGGCGGGCACGTCGCTCCGTCGATCCCGCAGGGGTGGTGTGCGGACGACGCAGGCGGCCAGGCGGTAGTAGAGGTCCTCGCGGAAGCCCTCTTCGAGGTCCCGGTGGGTGGCAGCGACGATGCGCCCGGAGAAGCGCAGGACCCGGTCGCCTCCCACGCGCTCGTAGGTGGCCTCCTGGAGCAGGCGGAGGAGCTTGACCTGGATCGGGGGCGGCAGCTCCCCGACCTCGTCGAGGAAGAGCGTGCCGCCGCTGGCGCGGGACACGAGGCCGTCGCGCCGCCGATCGGCCCCGGTGAAGGACCCGCGCTCGTGGCCGAAGAGCTGGCTCTCCGCCAGCTCGGCGGGGATCGCGCCACAGTTGACGGGCACGAACGGACCGTCGCCGTTCGGAGACAGGTCGTGCAGCACCCGGGCCACCACCTCCTTGCCGGTGCCGGTCTCGCCGAGGATCAGGGCTGGCCAGGGCAGGGGGGCGAAGGCCCTCACGGTCCGAGCCAGCTCCTGCATCGGTGCCGAGGTGCCCACCAGGCCCGGCAGGGTGTCCACCGGCGGGTCCCGCGGGTCCCCGGCGTCCTCGAAGCGCGAGACCAGGCGGGCCAGGGCCGCCAGGCGGGCCCGCGACGAGGGGTCGAAGCGTCCCGGCAGCTCCGGGTCCTGGAGGAAGAGGGCGCCGTGGGTGCCGATCGGCAGGCAGCCCACCGAGCGCAGCCCGTAGGCCTGGACCGACTGGGCGGCCGCGAAGCGGGCGTCGGCGAGCGCGTCGTCGCTCCAGGCGGGGCGGCCCTCGGCCACCACCTGGCTCAGCACGGTGTGCGAGATCTCGTCGGGTGCAGGCACCGCCTCGCCGTCTCCCGCGACGGCCTGGATGCTGACCTGGCCGGCCGACAGCTCCCCGGTCCAGGTGACCGCCCAGGCCTCGGGCACCCCCGTCAGCTCTCGGGCCTCGTCGATGAGGACCTCCAGGCGTCCCGGCGTGCTCGGGGCGCCGAGCAGGCGAGGCAGGCGTTCCTCGGCCCACACCAGGGCTTCGGCGGCGCCGGTGAGGCGGGCGATCGCCCGGTCCAGCTCCTCGGCCAGGGCCGGGTCGTAGGCGGCGACGCGCTGGAGGGCGGGAGGGCGGGCACCTGGATCGGACATGTTGGGTCTCGCTTGTCGTCGATCGTATACAAGGAGCGGGCCGCGGGTGTCTCCGAGACGAGACGACTGGCCTCGGAGCCAACGACGGGGGGATCTCTCCGAAGAGGCGATAGGCTGCCTTCGAGGAGGCGCGACGATGAGCACGGAGCTGCCCGAAGCCGGGAGGGAGTCGGCCGACAACCGGGTCTCGGAGATGGAGGATCTCTACCGGGGGCTCGGGGGGCGGGTCTTCGCCCTCGGGCTGCGCCGGCTCTTCCGGGGCCGACCGGCGGGTCACAGGGCCCTCAGCCGCCACCAGAGCGTGTTCGCCACCTGGCTGCCGCTGATCTTCGGGCCCGTCGCCCTCGGCGTCGTCTGGGCCGCCCTGGTGCCGCTGACCTGGCTGGCGATCGCCGGCTTCGTGGTGGGGGCTGGCCTGAGCTCCTGTGCCCTGGTCTTCGCCGCCGCGGTCGACGCCACCGTGCCCCCACCCCGCCGCCCTTTCTGCCAGTCCTCGGCGCTGGGGGCTTTCTTCCCCTTCTACCGGGAGACCGGGCTGGTCGAGGTGGTGGAGGACCAGGTCTGGCTGGCCCAGGTGCCCCTGGTCTTCCACGGCATCCAGATGGGCGCCCGGATGGCGATCGTGCGGGTGGGCCCCGAGGACCTGCTGGTCTACTCGCCGGTGCTCCTGGACGAGGCCGGCCAGGACCGGGTCCGCGCCCTGGGCCGCGTGCGCTGGATCGTGGCCCCCAACGCCATCCACCACCTCTACGTGGGGCCCTGGCTGGAGACCTTCGAAGGCGCCGAGGCCTGGGCGGCGCCGGGTCTCGCCGAGCGTCGCCCGGACCTGGCCTGGGCCGGCACGATCACGGCCGACGCCGAGCTGCCCTGGGATCCCCTGGTCCTGCGCACCGTGGTCATGGAGGGGCACCCCTTCCACCAGGAGGTCGTGATGCTGCACGAGCCCTCGGCCACCCTGCTCATCGCCGACGTGATCGAGAACCTGGGGCACGGTCCCGAGACCGGGCCGGCCGGCCGGTTCCTGGCTTCGCTCTTCGGCATGGGCGCTCGTCCGACCTCGCCGACGGACCTGAAGTGGACCCTGGAGGACCCCGAGGCCTACGGGGCCGCGGCGCGTCGGGTCGCGAGCTGGCACTTCGAGCGCATCCTGCTGGCCCACGGGCGGCTGGTGGACGTGCAGGCCAAGGAGGTCTGGCGGGACGCGTTTGCGGGGGTGATCGGGGAGTAGCTCACGTCCCCCGGAGGATCAGCAGCCGGATCTCCGTCAGGTCCTCGATCGCCCAGTGCAGGCCCTCGCGGCCCAGGCCGCTGCTGCGACTACCAGCGCAGCGTCATCGCCACGCAGCTCAGCCCGGCGCCGGTCCCGACCAGGAACACCCGATCTCCAGGCCCGAAGCGCCCGCGCTGGAGCGCCGTGACCAGCGCCAGCGGGATCGCCGTGCCGACCGTGTTGCCGACCTCCTCGATCATCGAGAAGATCTTGTGCTCGGGGAAGTCGGCGAACTGGTAGGCGAGCACGCCGCGCTTGCTGGTCTGGTGGGGGATGCAGAGCTCGATGTCGTCGACCGTGATGCCCAGCTCCCGGTGCTGGCTGCGGCAGAATTCCGGCATGATCTTGCGGGCCATGCGGAACACCCGGGTGCCGTGCATCGAGAACAGGTTGTCCTCGGGGGTCACCCGCGGATCGTTGGGGTGGAGGTGGGTGCCTCCGCCCCTGATGGTGGTCAGGTCGGCGCCGGCGGGGAAGCTCTCCAGCTTGTAGGCGAGGATCCCGGCGTCGTCGCCGGGGGCGGGCCGCTCGACCACCACCGCCGCCGCCGCGTCGCCCAGCAGCGCTGCGCTCTCGGGCTGGTCGAGGTTCCGGCCCACGGTGCCGCGGTCGGCGCAGGCGATGAGGATCCGGGCGTAGGCCCCCGAGGCGAGGAAGTTCGCCGCCGTGAACAGGGCCACCACGAAGGAGATGCAGGTGGCGTGGACCGTGAACGAGGGGATGCCCTCGTAGCCCAGGGCCCGCTGGATGTAGACGGAGCTGTCGGGCACCACCTGGCGCGGCACGCCCGAGGCGTTGAGGATCAGGTCCGGGGGCGGTCCGCCCTCGAGGGCCTGTCGGGCCGCGTGGGCCGCCATCTCCTCCATGGGGATCTCGGAGCGGTGGCGGGTCTTCACGCCGGTGCGGGAGACGATCCACCTCTCGCTGCGGCCGATCATCTCCCCGACTTCGGCCGACGTCTCGACCTTTGGCGGGAGCCAGGAGCCGGTTCCGACGACCTTCAGCGGCAGCATCGCCGGCATCTATCGGGCCCCCAGGGAGCCGTCTTGAGCCACGACCACGCCGGTCTGGGGGAAGTCCTCGGTCGACAGCTTGCGCACCAGGTCCACCGCCGCTGACGTCTCGTCGATCACCGGCACACCCCGGCCCTCCTGCCGTGTCGGCAGCAGTCTTCCGGCGACGAACCGTCCCTCCCCGTCGATCTCGACCTCCAAGACGCCTCCTGTGCCCAGGGGACCGGAGAGGTTGAAGCGCCCGTAGGTGGCGAAGTTGCCGAGGCTGTAGGCGATCAGCCGCTCGCGGTAGATCTCCATGCCACGAAGGACGTGGGGTCCGTGTCCCAGGACGACATCGGCGCCGGCGTCGACGACCGCGTGGGTGAACCGGCGCAGGTCGCCGCGGTCCTCGCCGTAGAAGGTCTCCCGCCCCTGGGGCACGTGCAGGGCCTTGGAGCCTTCGGCGCCCCCGTGGAAGGAGACGATCACCACGTGGGCCCGGTTCGCGGCGGACTCGACCAGCGCCACCGCTCCGTCGAGGTCGTTGAGGTGGTTGCTCGAAGGCGCGGTGTGGAAGGCCACCAGGGCGACCGTGAGCCCGTTGGCGCGGGTGTAGCCGATCGTGCCCGGCACGCCGGACCAGGTGATGCCGAGCTCGTCCAGGGTCGCCGTGGTCTCCGCCATGCAGCCGGCGCCGAAGTCGTTGGCGTGGTTGTTCGCGACACTCGCCAGGTCCACGCCGGCGTCCCGGACGTAGGCCCCGTAGCGGGTGGGGGAGCGGAAGGCGTAGCAGTTGCCGCTGCTGCCGCACTTGGTGGTGCGCCCGCTGTCGCACAGCGGCCCCTCGATGTTGGCGAAGGTGAGGTCGGCGTCTCGGAGCCAGGGGGCCACGTCGTCGAGGAGGTGGGCGCCGTCGTCCGGCGGCAGGTGGCCGGCTGGGAAGTCGGTGCCCAGCATCACGTCGCCGACGGCCCGCAGGCGCAGGGCGGCTCCCTCGCTCGGCGGCGAGATCCGCTCGGGGACCTGCTCTCGGCTGGCCTCGAGCTGGGCCTGGAGTGCGACGTTGTCCCGGACCTCGACCAGGTACCTCTTCGCCTCGGCGTGGTCCGGGTCCCGGCGCAGGACCTCCTCCCAGGTGGCCGCCGTGGCCTCCCAGTCGTTCTGGACGTAGTGGGCCCAGCCCAGCTCCCAGCGACAGTCGAGGCGCTCGGGAGCCGCGGTGACACAGCGGGCGAGGGCGACCTCGGCGGTCGGACCGTCCTTGGCCCTCAGCGCCGCGACCCCGGCTTCGTAGTCCTCCTGGGGGCCGGCGAGGGCCAGGGTCATGGCGAGGGTCCAGATCATCGGGCCGCACACATAGACTCGCTGGACCCTCGGGGCCAGCAATCATTCCGTCATCGGTGCGGCGCGCACGGAGTCCCCTCGAACCTCCGCCTGCCCGCACGGAGTCCAGCGGAACTTCCGCCTGGAGCCTCCCGGGAGCCTCTTTCCGGACCTCCTGCCGGCGCAACCACCTGAGATCTCGTTCAGTCGTCGCGCGGAGAGCGCCGTGGCGGAAGAACGGACCGACTCCGTGCTTCGAGGCCATCCCGGGGGGAGGGTGGGGCCATCCCCAGTGCGGCGCAGCACGTTAGGAGAGCGGGCCCTCTCAGGAGCTCGGATGTCCACCGAGGAATTCGCCCGCCACGTCGTCCCGATCAACATCGAGGACGAGATGCGCACCTCGTACATGGACTACTCCATGTCCGTGATCATCGGGCGCGCCCTGCCCGACGTGCGCGATGGCCTGAAGCCCGTCCACCGCCGCATCCTCTACGCGATGCAGCGGGAGGGCCTGGTCCACAACCGCAAGTACAGCAAGTGTGCCGGTGTCGTCGGCGAGGTGCTCAAGAAGTACCACCCCCACGGCGACTCGGCGGTCTACGACGCCCTGGTCCGCATGGCCCAGCCCTGGAACCTCCGCTACCTGCTGGTGGACGGCCAGGGCAACTTCGGCTCCGTCGACGGCGATCCAGCGGCCGCCTACCGGTACACCGAGTGCCGGATGAAGAAGCTCGCCGAAGAGCTGCTCGCCGACATCGACAAGGAGACCGTCGACTACACCCCCAACTTCGACGGCACCGAGCAGGAGCCCGACGTCCTGCCGGCGCGGTTCCCCAACCTGCTGGCCAACGGCGCCGACGGCATCGCCGTGGGCATGGCGACCAAGATCCCGCCCCACAACCTGGGCGAGGTCATCGACGCCTGCGTGGCGATCATCGAGGACCCCTCGATCGACTCCGAGCAGATCCTCGAGCGCCACGTCCCGGGCCCGGACTTCCCGACCGGCGGCTTCATCTACGGCCGCCAGGGCATCCGCGACGCCTACACCACCGGCCGCGGCCGGATCATCATGCGGGCCCGGACCCACATCGAGGACATCGGCCACGACAAGGAAGCGATCATCGTCGACGAGCTGCCGTACCAGGTCAACAAGGCGCGGCTCATCATCCAGATCGCCTCGCTGGTCAAGGACAAGCGCATCGAGGGCATCACGGCCCTGCGCGACGAGTCGGACCGCACCGGCATGCGGGTCGTGGTCGAGCTCCGCCGGGACATGATCACCGAGGTGGTGCTGAACAAGCTCTTCAAGCACACCGACCTGCAGAGCACCTTCGGCGCCATCCTGCTCTCGATCGTGCACGGCCAGCCGCGCATCCTGACCCTGCGCGACATGCTGGGCCACTACATCAGCCACCGCCGCGAGGTCATCGCCCGGCGCTGCCGGTACCTGCTCAGAAAGGCCCGCGAGCGGGCCCACATCCTCGAGGGCTACATCATCGCCCTCGATCACATCGACGAGGTCATCCGGGTCATCCGGGCGTCGCCCGACGGCGCCACCGCCCGTGTCGCCCTGATGGCGCGCTTCGAGCTGTCCCAGGTCCAGGCCCAGGCGATCCTCGACATGCGGCTCCAGCGCCTCACCGGCCTGGAGCGAGAGAAGATCGAGGCCGAGTACGCCGAGCTGCTCCAGACCATCGAGCGCCTGGAGGGCATCCTCGCCAGCGAGACCCTGCTGATGCAGGTGGTCAAGGACGAGCTGATCGAGATCCGTGAGGGCTATGCCGACGAGCGCCGGACCGAGATCGTCGACTCCCGGGCCGAGCTGGACATCAAGGACCTGATCGCCCAGGAAGACCAGGCCGTGACCATGACCGTCAACGGCTACATCAAGCGCACCCGCCTGCTCAACTACCAGGAGCAGCGCCGTGGCGGGCTGGGCCGCAAGGGCATCCGCACCCGCGACGAAGACGCCGTGCGCGACATCTTCATCGCCAACACCCACAGCAAGCTGCTGGTCTTCACCACCCACGGCCACGGCTATGCGCTGGAGGTCTACGAGATCCCGGAGGCCAGCCGTGACGCCAAGGGCAAGGCCATCGTGAACCTCGTCCAGCTCGAGCCGGGCGACGAGGTCGCCGGGGTGGTCTGCATCGACGACTACAGCGATCCCGTCGACCTGTTCTTCTGCTCCAAGAAGGGCCTGGTCAAGCGGACGGAGCTGCACGACTTCCGCAACATGCGCCGCAGCGGGCTGCGGTCCTATGACTGCGCCGAGGGCGACGAGCTCTTCGAGGTGATCAAGGCCGGCCGCTCCGAAGAGGTGCTGATCGCCACCCGCCAGGGCCAGTCGATCCGCTTCCGGGGCGAGGACGTGCGAGCCATGGGTCGCGTGGCCCGCGGGGTCAAGGGCATCGACCTGGCCGACGACGACGAGATCGTCGACATCGAGGTGCTGGAGGACGACCCGGAGCTGCTCCTGCTCTCGGTCACCGCCAACGGCTACGGGAAGCGCACCGACATCGGTCAGTACCGGCTCCAGAACCGGGGTGGCAAGGGCATCATCAACATCCAGACCGACGAGCGCAACGGCCCCGTGGCCGGCTCGCTGCTGGTCCACGAAGACGACAAGATCATGCTCATCACCGACACCGGGCGGGTCATCTACACCCGGGTCGCCGAGATCCGGCAGGTCGGCCGCAACACCAAGGGCGTGCGCCTGATGCGGGTCGACGACGACGAGCACATCGTCGGCATCGCCCGGGTGGTCGAGGACGACGAGGACGAGGTCGGCGACGAGGTCGAGGTCGGCGAGGAGTGAGCCTGCGGTCCCGGATCAGGCTGCCGGGCGGCCACACGCTCGAGGGCTCCCCCCACGACTGGGCTCGCTGGGCCTTCTGGGTGCCCCTGCGCCAGGCCCTCGATCCCCGCAGGCCCCAGCAGCTCCGTCGCGCCTGGCCCCTGTGGCGGGCCCAGTACCTGGCGGCCGGCAGCCAGAAGGAGGCGATGCGGGCCGAGCTGACGGCGATCTTCGGTCCCCAGGGTATCGAGGACATGGTCCGGGACGCCTACCGGATCGCCTTCCGGGTCCACCTCGAGGAGGTGCTGCTCGGCAAGCTCACGCCGGACACCTGGCCCAACTTCATGCGTTTTGCGGGTCGCGAGAACCTCGACGCGGCCCTCGATCGGGGCAAGGGCGCGATCATCGCCGTGCCCCACGCCGGCAACTTCATGATGATGATCGCCAGCGTGTCGCTCGCTGGCTACCCCTACACCCAGTACGCGGCCCGGGGCATGGCGCCGCCGGAGGTCGCCCAGGCCCACGCCGAGGTCTTCGGGGTGAACCGCTGGCGGGAGGAGGCGCGGGCCGCCCGGGAGTCCAACGAGGACCGCCTGCCGGCCAACTTCATCACCCTGGAGACCAACGCCCGCGAGCTCTACCGGCGGCTCGAGGCCAACGAGGTCATCGGCCTGAGCCCGGATGGAAGGATCGGCAAGAAGTTCGTCCCGCTGACCTACCTGGGTCGCCAGGCCCTGCTCAACCCGGGGGTGGCCCGGCTGGCACGCGGGACCGGCGCCGCCATCGTGCCCACTCTGTGCAGCTGTCCGGCCGACGACGTGAACATCTGCACCTTCGCCGAGCCGATCTACCCCGAGGAGCACGGACGCAAGCGGCCCTGGCGGGAGCTGCTGGAGGCCTACTTCGTCGGCGCCGTCGAGCCCTGGGTCCGCGAGCACCCGGGGGAGTACGGGATCTGGCTGGCCCACTGCCGGGAGCGGGCGGCGGTGGACGACCACCCGCTGTTCACGGACTATGCGCCGGATGAGCGGTACCTGAAGTACCTCTGAGCAAGCGAAGGCGGCTCAACCGCTCGACGCGGCGCTGTCAGCCCTCGCTGGCGTCGTCCAGCGCCTCGAGCCAGGACTCCAGGGCATCCAGGTCTCGATCGAGCACAGGCACCAGGAGTCGAAGGTCCGCCCGAAGCCCCGCCAAGCGAGCGCCCTCCAGGGGTGTGGCGTAGGCGTGGCGGAGGAAGTGCCGGAAGGACAGGAGCTGGCGCAAGCCGCGGACCGACTCGGAGCTCAGCAAGGGGGGCCGGAGGCCGGGCAAGGCCAAGGCCATGACCGAGAGGAGCGCCTGGTGCCAGTCGGGGCCCTCGGGAACACCGCCCTCGACGACGCGGGCCACGCGAGCCAGGATCGCCTCCACCGCGGAGTAGCACCGGTCCAGGGCCAGGGCCGCACGGGCCACCTCGCCCCGATCGAAGGGCTCGGCCTCGAGGCCCAGCGAGTCCAGCTCCCGGAGCTGGGCCTCCAGGGCCTCCCGGTCGCTCGATACCTCCGCCCGCAGGCGCCTGAGGACGGCCGTCACAGGACCAGGCCCTCGGCCTCGATCCGAGCGCGCAGCGAGGGGACCGCCTCCTCCACCCGCACGAGGTCGACGGAGGTGGAGAACAGCTCCATCAGGTCGGCCAGGGCACGGAAGTAGCGCTCACCGGGCAGGCCCGCGACGGCGAGATCGACGTCGCTCCGCTCGACCTCCCCCCCCACGGCCAGGGATCCAAAGAGCCAGACCTGCACGGCACCGTGGCCACGAAGCACTTCGACCGCCCGGGGAAGCAGAGCCTTCAGGCCTTCGGCTCGAGCCCTCGCGCGAGCCTCCGCAGCTCGCTGCCGCTGGCGGATCGCCGACAGGGTCGCTTCGACCGGAACGTCCATGCCGGTAGTCTATCCGGACAGGCTCTGCACGTCCGTGGAGGTCGGACGCCAGCCCTCGGCGAGCTCACCAGACCTGGACGCCTTCGGTGGCAGCGGCCTCGGCCAGGGCGCTGTCCCGGGTCGCCAGGGGCAGGCCCCGCCGCAGGGCCAGCTCGAGGTAGGCGGCGTCGTAGGCGGAGAGGCCGTGGGCGCGGGCCAGGACCAGGGTGCGGCCACCGGCTCGGAGTGGGGTCTCGGGGTCGAGGAGGATCGGCAGCCCGCCCAGCAGGCGCAGGAAGCGCTCGGTCTCGGCGCTGAGCATTCGCCCGCGGCGCTCGGCGCCGAGCAGCACGTTGCTCACCTCCAGGGCCCACAGGGTGGGCACGTGGGCCCGGTGCTCGGCCAGCAGGTCGAGCAGGGCCAGGCAGGCGGGGTCTCCGTGGTCCTCGAAGAGCCAGGCCATGGTCACCGAGGCGTCGAGCACGAAGTCGCCGTCGGGGCTCACGGGCGCCCTGCATCGATCAACTCGCGGAGCTCCTCGCCGAGACGGCGCCCGGTGCGCAGGGCACGCAGCCCGTCGATCACCTGCTGGACGCCCGGCGCTGCCACCACCGGGACCAGCCGGGCGACGGGTCGACCGTGCCGGGTGATGACGAAGCTGGCGCCACCGGCCACCTGCTCGAGCAGCCGCGGCAGGTGGGTCTTGGCTTCATAGGCGCCGACCGTGTCGGGCTCGGCGACGAGGAGTGGGGGGGTGGGGTCCAGGGCGTAGCGCATGGTCCATGACTCCGACTGGTCTACGACCAGTCTAAACTCGCTCCGAGTCGTAGGCAAGGACGGGAGTGGTCGGAGTCGGCCGAGAGGGTGGTGCGTAGAGCTGACCGCCGAGGAGCTGGCCCTCGAGGTTCCCGACTGGATGATCGGCCTGCCGCTCTCCGGCCCTGGACCGCCCCCGAGTGCCCGCCCTGCGGGTCGTTCCGGACGGGGCCAGCCCGGGCCGCTGAAGGAGGAGGTCCGGGGGGTGTTGGGGGTGGGCTGATCCTGGGCGGGGTCCTGCTACCCGGTGGACAGGCCTGGTCGTCGAGAGGGGCGGATGTCCGCCCGATGTCATCCGCCTTGCGGCTCGCCGCCCAGCGGGTGAGGATCAGGTCTGTCGGGTGGGCCCCGACCCAGACCGACGCCCCCGGAGATCTCCCCAACCCGGAGATCCTCATGGCTCGTCTTGCCTCCGTCATCATCCACAAGGGCTTCGCCAGCGGAACCACGCCCATCGAGAGCGACCCGTCCCAGAACGACCTGTTCGGTCGGGCCGACGAGATGGCCATCCAGGTCAACGCGCAGGGTGCTCCCGCCAACACGACCCTGACGTTGAAGTACTGGTCCTCCAACGAAGGTGGGGTGTTCGTCACCCGCGTGACGCTGCTGAACGCCGTGCTCATCGACACGAGCCCCTACGACATCGTCATCGACCTCGACTCGATCGTGAACGGGAACAAGGGCAAGTTCGAGTTCTTCCTGGGTGGCGCTGGCGCTCCCTCGGCGAACCTGACGATCACGGCGTGCCTGCGGACGAGGTAGTTTTCTTCTGGACGTGCGCTGCCGTGGAGGTGCGAAGTGAGTCGGGTACAGGTCCTCGCCGACCCCGGGATCCTCGAGCCGGTGCTCGGTCCGGTGACCGGCGCCGAGGGTCAGGAGCTGGGCCTGGTGGACTACGTGGCGCACGTATGCGCCGACCCGGACTGTGCACGCTGCGTGGCGACGGGCCGCCCCGGAGCGGGGCTGGGCAGCGGGCTGCCGGAGGGCCTGGAGACCGTGGCCGGCGTGGTCCCAGGGACGGTGGCCCTGGAGATCGAGTGGGTGGGGGAGGATCACGAGGTGGTGTCGGTCTTCGAGCCGGGGACCAGCTATGCGAGCGCCGCCGCGCTCAATGGTGCGCTCTACGCCGCTGTGGACGAGGTTGGGACGCTGTACGTGACCTACCAGTCGAACGGCGTGGTGCACGTGTGGCGCTCGGACCGGAGCGGAGGGGACCCGGCCTGGGTGGAGGCGGCGAGGTTCGGGAGCACGGAGAGCGAGTTCACCACGCCGGCGCTGGTGGCCTGGGGCGCGGGCAACGTCGCCGTGGTCGCCACCTCGTACGACCTCGGAGTGGTCGCCTTCGTCTCTTCCTCCGCGGACACCAGCAGTGTGAGTGGAACGACCGGGGCGATGGGGACGTTCGTGGAGGAGCTGGTCGCGGATGGCGGCACCTATGACGATCCACAGCACGCATGCCTGCGGGTCAGCGATAGCGGTGCGCTCCACGTCGCCTTCACGGCCGAGACTGGGCCGGGGGGCAAGACCGAGATCTGGTACGCCATCCGTGCCTCCGGGACCTGGATCGTAGAAGGTCCCTTGGACGGAGGCGCCGGTGCCGACTTCCCGACCCTGGCCGTCACCGAGGACCCGCTGAGGCTCGGGGGGTGGATCCTGCTCGGCGCGGCGGTGCCCTCCTATGCCGTCATCGCGGCGTGGCGGGAGCTGGGAGCGGGCGGCCTGGACCAGAGCTGGTACGCTATCCGGACGGACCTCGACCCCTGGACGGCCCCGCGACGCCTCACCTACCTGGCGGAGTCGCTGACAGGCAGCTCGACGCCGTTCGAGGTCAATCGGCTGATCGACCCCTGCGCCTGGTTCGGGCCCGGTGGACGGCTGCTGGTCGGAAACCAGCAGGCGAACTCCGCCAACCAGTCCGCCTGGCTCGTCGAGGGCGAGTACGAGAGCGCGTCCTCGGACTTCGACTGGTACGACGGGACGGAGATCGCGAACGCGTCCCTGGTCAAGCAGGAGCTCGTGCACGGCTCCTCGAACGCGACCCATGCCCTGGCCGTGTGGGCGGCCCGGTCGAACGACGCGCACGCGAGCAGGGGCGTCTACGGGGCCATCGGTCGAGAGGCCCCTGGCGCGACTCTCTCTCATGTTCCCGGGCTCGGATCCCTCGAGCCGCTGGAGTGGGCGGTGATCCGCGAGGACATGACGTCCCACGAGGACCGTCTGAACGTCGTGGTGCCCGAGCTGGAGGGCTTCGTGACCGAGGTCACGGGCGGCACGATCCAGGTCCTCTCGAACCGGACGGACCTGGACGTGCTGGTCGACGTGGGCGACACGCTGGTCATCGAGGACGACCGCTAGCGCCGCACCTTCGCCGACCCGAAGGTCGTGGGCAGGCTCGTTCACGACGATCCCAAGGTCCTGGGGGGATGATGGAGCGGTTGGAGGAGGAGGTCCAGGAAGGCGCTGGGGGCGGGCTGATCCCGTGCCGGCCCCGCGGGTCCTACAGCTCCGGCACGATCCCGTAGACGAGCCCCGGCTGGTCGAGCTCGTACCGGATCCCGGGAGCCGCGACCCACAGCACGGGCAAAGCCTCCCAGTCGACCGTGTGGCCCAGGGCCGCCCCGGCCTGTCCGCGCTCCTGCGGCCCGCTGGCGGCCCAGGCCGCCGCCGACTCCGTCGAGAGCCCTTCGAGCGGCCCGCGGAAGAGCAGGACCGCGCCGCCATGCTCGCTCGACACGTCCGAGTACTCGGCGCCGACCACCAGCTCGGCCCGGCCGTCGCCGTCCAGGTCCCCCGGGACGTCCAGCGCGCTCCCCCAGCCCTCGAAGTCCGGGGAGCTGTCGAGCCGACCCTCGGCCGACATCGAGTCCCGCTCGGCGTCGAGCGGCCCCCGGTAGACGGCGACTTCGTCGTCCATGGTCGCGGCGAGGTCTGTGTAGCCGTCCCCGTCGAAGTCACCTGCTGCCACCGCCCCCCTCGCCGGGAGGCCGTCCTCACCGATCACCCGCACGGTGACGTCCCTGCTGTAGACCCGTCCGGATGCCGGTCGGTCGATGACGAGCACGTCACCCTCTTCGGTGCCGACGCACTGGTCGTGCGTCTCGTCCCAGCCCGTCCCGATGCGTGGTGAGGCGATGACGAGGGAGGAGATGCCGTCGGCGTCGAGGTCGGCCAGGAGCATGGGCTCGCTGCCCAGGCGCTCGCAGCTCTTGCCATGGACGATGAAGTCTTCTTCGAGGGGCGACGCGGCGGTGCCAGGACCGCGGAAGGCGACCAGATCTCCCTGGTCCCTGCTGGAGGTTCCGCCATCCCCGGCGACCAGGGCAGGGTGACCGTCTTCGCCGAGGCTGGCGCCGGCGACGATCGTGACGCCCAGCCTCTTGGTGCCCTCGGCGCTCAGCACCACCGTCAATGCGTCGCTGTCCACCGGGCCGGTCACACCCTGCCCGACGACGAGGACCACCCCGCCCTCCCCCTGGTGGGGGGCGCCGAGCACGACCTCGGCGAGTCCGTCCATGGCGACGTCCAGCCAGGCCGCCGCCGGGGCCGTCCCTTCGCTGCCGAGCAACGTGACGGTCAGCATGGCCGAGGAGACGTCATGCTCGCCCTCCAGGGGCCCCTGCACCAGGAACGCGCGGGCTGGGACCCCGTCGCGGCGGTGACCGGCCGCGGCGATGAGCAGGTCGGAGACGCCATCTCCTGTGGCGTCGGAGCCCACGACCACCGCGGCGCCGAGGCCGTCCTTGGCCTCGGTTCCCTGGATCCGGACACCGGCGCTCTCCAGCCCGACGACATCCAGGCAGACCTCTTCGTCGACGTCGTTGTCGCAGTCGTCGTCCAGTCCGTTGCAGGTCTCCGGCTGACCCGGGTGGATGTCCGGGTCGCCGTCGTCGCAGTCCATGTCGTTCGTCACGCCGTGGGGCCTGTCGCCGGTGTCCACGGGGTAGGCGGGATCCAGCGGCCGCTTCGGATCGCCGTACCCGTCCTCGTCGCGGTCCTCCCAGTGGGTGGTCGCCACGCCGGGATCCGAGTCGGAGGGCTCGGAGGAGTCCGTCGGAGCCGCGGTGTCGGTGACGCCGGTCTCCTGGACGCCGCTCGTGGTGGGCGCGGTGTCGCGGACACCGGGACCACAGGCGACCACCAACAGGCTCAGGGGCCAGGCTGCGTGCACACGACGGCAGGGAGTCTGCACGGCCCCAGCATGACACGTTCCGGTCTGATCCCCGATCCGCGACCACCCGAGCAGCTCGGGCATCCAACTGGCACACTCCCGGAACGTACAGATGCTCCTGATGACCCTCGCCCTGGGCTGCGGCAGCCCCTGCCGGACCCCTCCCGACCTCGGGGCCGACCCGCTGGAGCTGGTCGCCGGCCTGGACGTCAACTCGATCGCCCTGCTCGGGGGCGCCGGCTTCCTGGTCCACCTCATCGACCTGGCGCCCCAGGCCAGCCAGGACCGGCTCTACGGCGCCGGCTCCGGTGGCTTCTGGGTCTTCGACACCCAGGGTGAGGTGCCCGACTACCTCGGCGGCTTCCGGGAGCACACCACCGACACCTACAGCCGGGTCGCGGTCCTGCCCGACGACCACGTGGTGGTGCTCGATCGCTCGACGCCGGCCACGAGCACCGAGGACCCGGACCGCTTCAACGGGCTCCGGGTGCTCGACGTCTCCGACCCCGAGGACGTGACCGAGCGGTCCACGCTGAGCATCGAGGACGCGTCCTTCTTGGGCGCCGACGGCTCGCTGGTCTACGTCCTGCGGCACTCGGGGCCCCTGGAGGTCTACGACGCCTCGGATCCCGCCGGGCTGCTGCGCCTGGCGACCCTGGAGGGCTGCGACAACCCGCTGGCGATGGTCCTGCCCGACGCCGCGGGTCGGGCCTGGATCGTCGACGCCGAGCAGGGGCTGGTGCCGGTGGACCTCGCGGATCCAGCCGCGCCGGTGCGCGGCGAGCCGATCGCCACCGCCGGCCGGGCCACCGACGTCGCCCGGGACGGCGACCAGCTCTACGTCGGGCTCGGGTCGGAAGGCGTGGAGGTCTTCGAGGACCTCGAAGGCACCCCGACCTCCCTGGGGACCGTCGTGGTCGGCGGCTCGGTGACCCAGGTGAGCGCCGCCGACGGCCTGGTCTGGGCGGCGGTGCTCGACGGCGTGGCCGTGCTGCGCACCGACCCTGGGGAGCTGCCCCAGCCCCACGGCTTCGAGGCCACCGAGCGCTTCTCCCTGTGCGTGGAGGCGACGCCCGAGCGCCCCGAGAGCGCCTGGGGCTGCGCCTGGTCCGACCTCTCGCTCCTGCGGGCCCACCCCGAGGTGCTGGCCCCCCAGGCGCTGCTGGAGCCGCGGGAGCTGTCGGTGGCCGCGGGGGACACCGAGGCGAAGCTGCGGCTCGAGAACCGGGGTGGGGCGGACCTGTCGGTGCTGGAGATCGACTCCCGGGACCGGGACCTGGAGGCCGAGCTGCCGGACCCGGTCGCGCCCGGCACCGCCGTCGAGGTGGTGCTGTCCTTCGCCGGAGGCTTCTCGGACAAGCTGGACGTCTGCGTCGCCACCGACGACCCGGGGGAGCCGGTGCGCACGGTGGCCGTGAGCGACGGCGGCAACATCTCCGAGCTGACGGTCGGAGGGGAGGCGCCGGACTTCTCCCTGGAGGACGTCGACGGCTACTGGCACACGCTCTCGGACTACCGGGGCCGGCCAGTGCTCTTGATCTGGTTCGCGACCTGGTGACCGATCTGTCCGTCCGAGGTCTCGGACGTGCAGGAGACCATCTGGGAGGCCTACGGGGGCGAGGTCGTCGTGCTCGCGGTCGGGCCGGCCGACGAGCTGTCCTCGCTGCAGGCCCTCCGCGACGACCTCGGCCTGACCTTCCCGGTGCTCTGGGACGAAGGCGGCCGGGTCCACACCGCCTACGAGCTGGTGAACGCCTACGCCGACACCTTCTACCCGGAGGAGTACCTGATCGACGCCTCCGGGCAGATCGTCTACGTCTCCAACGCCTATGAGCCCGAGGTGCTGAAGGCTCGCATCGACGAGCTGCTCTGAGCTACGGTGGCGACCTTGTCGCTCGAGCTCGCCTACCTGCCGGACCTGACCCTCGACGGGGCCCTGCATCGCCAGGCGACGATCCGGCCCGACGCGCCAGCGCTGCTCGGGCGCCACCGGAGCTTCACCTACGCGGAGCTCGAGGAGGCGGTCGCGGTGGTCGCCGGTGCCCTGCGGGAGGCCGGCCTGACCCCGGGTGGGCGCCTGGTGGCCTTTCCCCAGCGCACCTGGGAGCTGCCGCTCCTGTTCCTGGCCACGGCGCGGGCTGGCGGCGTCTTCACGCCGCTGGACGCCGCGGTCGGGGATCGCCTGGACCCGGTCCTGGAGCCGGGCTTCGACCTGGCCTGGGCGCCCGAGAACAGCGACCGCGCCTGGCAGCGGCTGGCCGTGCACGGGGCCCGCTCCCTGCCCGGTCTCGACGAGCTGCTCACCAGCGGCGCCTGCCGGCTCGGCCCCTCCCAGGACCCGAGCGTCGTCTGCTACCTGAACTTCACCGTCGGTCCGACCGGCGTGCCCGAGGGGGTGCCCACGAGCCACGCCCAGGTCCAGTGGAACACCCGGGGCTGCCTGGAGACCTTCCGCTGGCAGCCGGACGAGCGCTACCTCTGCCTCTTCGCCCCCTTCGCCCACCCCCACGAGCACTGGGCGAGACCCCTGGCGACGGGGGGTGTGTGCGTGATGTGCGACACCGTGCGGCCGCGCACCGTCTTTCGGGTCATCGAGGCCTGCGAGGTGAGCTGGCTCTTCGCCGTGCCGAGCCTGGTGGAGCTGCTGCAGGCCGCGGCGCCCGAGACTCCCCCGGCCTCGCTGCGCATGGTCGAGACGGGCGGGGCGCTCGTCACGCCGGACCTGGTGAGACGGGCCGAGGCGGCGCTCGACTGCCAGGTCATGCCCATCTGGGGCAGCACCGAGACCACGGGGGTCGCGCTCCACGTGCCGCCCTGGGAGCCGGACCGGAGGCTCGACGGGCTGGGGCGGGCCCTGCGCCACTACCAAGTGCAGGTCCACGACCCCGATCCGGTGAGTCGGGTCGGCGAGCTGGTGGTGGGCGGTGCGGCGGTGGGCACTCGCTACGAGGGCAGCAGCGCCGAGCACCGCTTCCGGGACGGCCGCGTCCACACCGGGGACCTCGTGTGTTGTGGGCCGGAGCGGACCTTCCGCTTCGTCGGTCGCCAGGAGGCCGTGATCAAGGTCGGCGGGCTCAAGGTCTTCCTGACCGAGGTCGAGGAGGCCCTGCGGGGTCATCCCGAGGTGGTGGACGCCGTGGTCGTGCCCGCCCCGGACCGGCTGCGCGGCGAGGTCCCCCGGGCGATCGTGGTCCCCGTGGCCGGCTCCGAGCTCTCGGTCGAGACGCTCACCGGGTGGTGCCGGGTCCGGCTCCGGCCGGAGCAGGTGCCCCGCCGCATGGAGCTCTGGGAGACGCTGCCCCGGACCGCGGTGGGGACCGTCGACCGGAGCGCGTTAGGCTGCCGGTGTGGAGGCACCCCCACCGCTCTGGCGCCGGGCCTGGATCCACGCCGTCGGGCGTGAATTCGGTCCGGCGATCGTCCTGGTCCTCGCCCTTCCCCTGCTGGTGGCGGCCTGGGTCGCCTCACCCGCTTCGCCCTGGGCCCTGCACCGGGCCGACGCGCGGGTGGCTGCGGGAGACCTGGACGGTGCCGTCGAGGGCTACGAGCAGGTGCGGCGCTGGAGCGCCCTGACCGACCAGCGCCGCGAGGCCACCTGGCGGGCGGCGTCGCTGTCCGCGGGCGCGACGGCCGAGCCGCGCCGGGCCCGTCGCCTCTACCGTGCCTTCCTCAAGGACTGGCCGGAGGACCCGCGCATCGCCTCCGCACGCGTGTCGCTGGCGCGGCTGGAGTGGGTCGACTTCGGGCGCCCCCATCGGGCGGCCCGCCAGTTCGCCTGGGCCACCCGGGCCGCGCCGGAGTCTCCCGAGGCCGCCGAGTGGCTGCACCGCTCCGGCGAGGCCTGGCTGGAGGCGGCCCGGGTCGACCAGGCCCGCGCCGCCTGGCGACGCCTGGTCGACGACTACCCCGACGAGGCCGCGGGTGCGCAGCTCGCGCTGGCTCGACTCGCCCTGCAGGAGGGCCGGATCGAGCGGGCCTTCGAGGACTTCCAGGCCGTGGCCGTGGCCGTGCCCCGGGGGCCCGAAGCCACCCTGGCGCGGCTGGGCATGTCGATGGCCCTGGAGCAGCTCGGGGACCTGGAGGCCGCCCTGGCCGAGCTGGACGAGGTGGCCGACGAGCTGCCCCATGGGGTCTGGCAGCAGCGTCGCGAGCGCCTGATCGCTCGGCGGCTCGCCACGACCGGGGAGTAGCCGTGGCCATCGGCTGGGGCTTCGCGGTCTGGCTCCTGGCCTGCACGGGGGACACCGACACCCCGGTCGACACCGACAGCGGCACCTCCACCGACACGGTGACGGTCGAGGATCCGGACTTCGACCTGCTGCCCGCGGGCGCGGACCCCTGTCGCACGCCCCAGCGGGTCGACGTGGACTGGGTGGTGGACGGCGACACCCTCTACGCCACCCCGGCTACGGGCGGCGGCCAGGAGAAGGTCCGCCTGATCGGCATCGACACCCCGGAGCTGGGCTGGGAGGGTGAGCCTGACGACTGCTTTGGTCCCGAAGCCGAGGCTCGGCTGGACGAGCTGGTGGCCCGCCAGGTGGCCTGGCTCACGTTCGACGCCGAGTGCTACGACGTCTTCGGCCGCACCCTGGCCTATGTCCACCGGGGGCTGGAACCCAGCGACTTCGTGAACCGGCTCCTCGTGCAGGAGGGCTACGCCACCGCCTTCCCGGTGGCGCCCAACGTCACCTTCGAGGCCGAGCTGGCCGAGGACGAGACCGAAGCCGCTCGGGTGGGCGCGGGGCTGTGGAGCGCTTGCGGCGGGTCTTGACCGGCTGGGGCATCGTGGTGGCGAAGACCACCCCGCCGAGCACGAGCAGCAGGATGGAGACGGTCGGGTCGCCCCAGTCCGTTCTCAGCCCCTGGAGGTAGACGACGCGCTTCTCGGCGACCCGGGCGTGCTTGGCGTAGCGGTAGGCGTACTCCGTCTGCTTGTAGCGCATGGCCCGCACCTCCAGGACGTCGAGCTTGTCCTGGGCGGCGGCTTCGGCGGTGAACAGGGCCCCGGCGACCAACAGGAGGACGATGCCGAGCAGCACGCAGACCTTGCTGCACTCGTGCACGATCTTCCGGGTCCGGGTGGGCCGAGCCATTACCTTCGATCTCGGATCACCGGGACCCTGCTTGAGAGGAATTGCCTGTCTACCGGCACTTAGGCGCAGTCAGAACGGAGGCGTCGTCTGGCCTGAGCGGTCGCGCCCCCAGCACTCGGTGTCCCGCAGGGTGTTCAGGGCGCAGGAGTGGGCACCTCCCGCCGTCACGCTCTCGTAGATGCCCATCGGCGGCTCGGAGCGCCCGTGGTCCCCGCTGCCCCAGCAGGTGAGGAGCTGGTTGGCGTCCACGGCGCAGGCGTGCTCCAGGCCGCCGGAGAGGGCGATGTGCGGTCCGGTCGGAGGGCTGTCCATGCGCCCCCAGCACCCCAGCTCGCCCTCGACGTCCATCGCGCAGCCGTACTGGTCCCCCAGCACGAGCTTGCGCCAGCTCCCGGGGAGCTGCGCCCCGCCGTCGTAGCTGACACCCACGCACAGCACGTCGCCGGAGGCGGTGACGACGCAGGTGTCGCCGGGGCCGACCGCCACGTCGAGGTGACTGCCGTGGGGGGGGGCGATGCGGCCGGCGTCGTCTTCGCCCCAGCAGGCGATCGTGCCGTCGGAGGACCGGGCGCAGGAGTGGTAGGTGGCGGTCACGACCTTCACGAAGGACCCCTCGGGCGGGCTGGCCTGCCCGTAGGCATCGTCGCCCCAGCAGGTCACCGCCCCGTCGATGTCCAGGGCACAGGAGTGGTAGTGGCCGGCGCTGACCTGGGTCCAGGTCCCGTCCTGGGGGTGCTCGAGCTGGTCGTAGAGGTTCCAGCCCCAGCAGGCCAGCGATCCGCTCTCCCGCACGGCGCAGGTGTGCTCGAAGCCCGCCGAGAGCTGGACGGCGGGGTCCTCGACCACGGTCCCCGAGTCGCTCGTGTCCCTCGTGGCGGGTGGCGTGCACGCCGTGAGCACCAGCAGCCAGGACATGCGACCTCCTCCGTCCCCCGAGGATAGGATGGGCGCCCGATGCTGTGGTCGCTCCTCTTCTTCGTCATGGCCTGGGCGGGCTGGCCCGGTGAGTCGGTGGATGTCGGCATCCACCGCAACGGGCTGGCCACCTCCCAGACCGCCCGTCTCCCCGGCCAGGACTTCGCGCTGCTGCGCCACGTCGAAGGCTGTGAGTTCGCCATCGAGCGCTACGGGCCGGACCTCGCGGCGAGGTGGTCGACGCCGCTGGGCTACGAGGCCCGCATGGCCATGGGCAACGCCGCCTACGCCGGTCAGACCCCCGGCTGCCTGCTCAAGGCCTACACCCCGATCTACGGCCCGCTGATCCAGCTCCACGCCAGCGGCAAGGAGGTGCGGGTCTTCGCGGTCCAGGACACCGGCGTGGTGGTGGACCGCATCAAGCCGGCCACGGGCGAGACCACCCGCGAGACCCTGATGCCCCCAGTGGGCAATGCCCACGTCCGGGTCCACCCCCGGTCCGGGCACGTGATCGTGATCTCCCACCACGGCCGGGACCTGCCGACCGAGGCCCGCTTCTTCGGTCCCGACCTGCGCCAGGTGGGGCAGGCGGCCTGGTCGGAGTCCGACGAGACCCTCTGGCGCCAGTACAGCCTGGACAGCTCCGGGCGCCTCTACGTGCTCGAGCACCTCGAGGACAGCACCTGGCACGTCCACCAGGTCCGCCCGGACGGGACCCGTCGCACCCTGAGCTGGTACGACCTGCACGACCACCAGGGGGTGCCCGTCTGGACCCACGACGCCGCCGGACAGGTCGTCGTGGCCGTGCGCTCCGGAGACAGCGCCGCCAACAAGGAGGAGCTGGTCGTCACGGCGCTGGACTTCAAGAGCAGCCGCTTCCGCTGGCAGGTGGTCGGCGGCATGTCCTGGCTCTTTCCCACCGCCGACGCCAAGGAGCTGCGGCTGGCCGATCCCTTCGACCTCGTGCTCGCCGCCGACGGGTCGCTGGTGGTGCTGTCGCAGGTCTTCGCCGTGCGGCGACGGGACTACTCGGGCCTCGGCTTCTTGGGCTCCTTCGTGTCCCTGCCCTACGACGGGCTCTACCGCCTGCCCGCGACAGGCAAGACCCAGTGGAGGCTCGGCGAGATCCAGGCCGTCTCCCTGGACAGGAAGGGCCAGGTCCGCTGGGTCCAGCGGATCCCCCTCGAGCAGAAGAAGCACGACGACTACTGGCACCAGGTGGGCAGTGGCTACAGCTACAGCCTGAGCACCAGGAGCCTGCGGCTCGTCTACCGGGAGGTGCCCGGCCTGGACCCGAGCCTGGTGGTGAAGGACCTGTCGCTGGCGGACGGCGCGCTGTCCGAGGTGGCCCGCTACCCGGTGCCCCTGCTGAGCAACTGGGCCCGGGACCTGGCCCTCCTGCAGCCGAGCCAGCTCGTGCTGCTCACCATGTCCGAGCTGCGCACGGCACAGCTCCGCGCGGTGCCGCTGGAGTAGTCGCCTCCCTCCCGCCGACAGGGCGTCGCGGGACGGCCCGCCGAGCTTCGCGCCCGGGGCCCCTCGGGCGCGCAGAAGTCGAGGGGTTGAGAGTAAAACCCCCGGGTTTCGCGCGCCTCGACGGTCGCGGTCGCCGGCCTGGCCCGCGCACGGTGCCGCTGGAGTAGCGATCTTCGACACCCCCTGACGGACGTCCGTCGGTCTCCCGACGCGAGGCAGGCCACGTCGCCGATGGCATGTCCCTTGCTCGGCGGTCGGGTGGAGGTGTGTGTGCCCCGGCTCGTCACGTTGTCCCGCGTCCCGCCCCGGCTGCTCTTCCAACAGCCCCGCCGCTACCCGGAGTTCCTCGATCGCCTGGCGCTCCTGACCGAGCGCTGGGGCACCGACCTGCTCGCCTACACCCTGGAGCCTCGCCGAGCGCGGCTGCTCCTGTCGGGGGCCAGGACCGACGTAGCCCACGTCGCTCGGCTCCAGCAGTCCGGCTGGGGGGTGTGGAGCCACCACCGGGGCGACTTCGTCCAGTGGGCCCCGGCGACCTTCGAGCGGGTCCGGTCGACCGAGACGGCCCGGGCGAGGGCCTGGCTCCAGGGTGGCTTTCCGCCCTGCTGGCCCTGGACCTCCCTCTGGGACCTGCTCCAGCTCCGTCACAGCCGGTGGATCGTGCCGGCTCGCCAGGCGGAGGCCCGGCTGGATCCGGCGTGGATCACGCCCCTGGCGGCCCGGCCGCTGGCGCCGCCGCCCGGCTGGCGCAGCGAGCGGCTGGACTGGGCGGTCCTCGAGGCCGTCGTGCTGCAGATCACGGCCCGTCCACCGGAGCACCGGTACAGCCGGGTGCTGCGGACCCAGCTCGCCTGGGTCGCTGGCTGGAGTCCGGGTGAGATCGCCGAGCAGCTCGGCGTCGGCGTCCGGGCGGTGGCTCGCTGCCTGCGCAAGGAGCCCGCCCCGGGGTGGTCCGAGGGGCGCCTCGTGCTGGCGTCTCCAGAGCTGCGCCCGGACGGGCTGCCGTCGCCGACAGGGCGGGCTATGCCGGGGCCTCTGGAGGTCCGATGTCCCGCAACAGCCAGCTCCTCGCCCGCGCCTGCGAAGTGATCCCCGGTGGTGTGAACTCTCCCGTGAGGGCGTTCTCCGCCGTCGAGGGGGATCCCTCCTTCATCGTGTCCGGGGAGGGTCCCTGGCTGGAGGACGCCGAGGGTCGCCGTGCCCTGGACCTGGTGGGCTCCTGGGGCCCGCTGATCCTCGGCCACTGCCACCCGGAGGTCGAGGAGGTGGTCCTGGCCGCCGTGCGGCAGGGCACCACCTTCGGTGCTCCCACCGAGGCCGAGGTGCTCTTCGCCGAGCAGATCGCCGCCGCCGTGCCGTCGATCGAGCAGGTCCGGGTGGTGTCCTCGGGCACCGAGGCCACGATGCACGCCCTGCGCCTCGCCCGGGGCTTCACCGGACGGGACCCGATCCTCAAGCTCGACGGCTGCTACCACGGCGCCCACGACACGGTGCTCGTGGCGGCCGGCTCCGGCGTGGCGACCTATGCCAGGCCCGGCTCCCCGGGCATCGTGGCCCCCTCGACCCTGACGGCTCCGTTCAACGACCTCGACGCCGTGGCCCGGCACCTCGCCGCGGCCGAGGTCGCCGCGGTGATCCTGGAGCCGGTGGCCGGCAACATGGGCTGCATCCCGCCCGTCCCCGGCTACCTGGAGGGCCTGCGCGAGCTGTGCACGGCCCACGGCACTCTGCTGATCTTCGACGAGGTCATGACCGGCTTCCGCCTCGCCTACGGCGGCGCCCAGGAGCGCTTCGGTGTCACCCCGGACCTCACCTGCCTCGGCAAGGTGGTCGGTGGGGGCATGCCCCTGGCGGCCTTCGGCGGGCGCGCCGAGATCATGCAGCGCCTCTCTCCGGTCGGGCCGGTCTACCAGGCGGGCACCCTGTCGGGGAACCCGGTGGCGGTGGCCGCCGGCCGCAAGGCCCTGGAGGTCCTCGCCCGGCCCGGCACCTACGAGCGCCTCGAGGGCATCGGCGACGCCGTCGATGCCGCGGTCCGGCCCCACGTGGAGCGCCACGGCCTGTCCATGAGCCGGCTCGGCTCGATGTTCACGGTCTTCTTCCGGTCCGCAGCGCCCCGTCACTTCGCCCAGGTCGCCGAGTGCGATCTGAGGCGCTTCGGGCGCTTCCACCGGGCCTGCCTGGAGCGGGGCGTCTACCTGCCCTGCAGCCAGTACGAGGCGGCCTTCCTGAGCCTCGCCCTGAGCCCGGATCACGTGGCCCGGATCGGGCGGGTCATCGGAGAGGCGCTGGACGCCACCCGGTAGCCCACACGACCCCCTTTGACGCTCCCGCGGCCTCGCGCTAAAGGGGCGCCCCCTCCCCGGGAAGACCCCCCGCGAGCTGCGGGTTGACGGCTCCCCGGGCAGCCCCCAGGACGGCCCCTTGGACATCCGCCTGCTGCTGAGAGACGCCCTCCCCGTGCTGGGACTCGGCGTGATCGTGGCGGGGATCCTCCAGGGCACCGGCTTCGCCGTCGCCCTGCTCGTCGGGGGGATCTGCGGGATGGCCCACCTGCTGGCGCTGGGTCGCAACGTCGTGGCCTTCCTCGGCCAGGGCGAGGAGGCCCGGCCGGTCCAGCTCGCCGTCGGCTACCTCGTGCGCCTGCTGGTGGCCGCGGTGATCCTGCTGGGCCTGCTCCAGTTCTTCGACCCGATCCCGCTGGTGATCGGCTTCGGCCTCGCGCTCCTGGCGGCGACCCTTCGGGTCGCGCGCGGAGACCTGCTCGTGGCCGACACCTCCGAGGGGGCCTGACCATGCACCCGCTGATGCCCCACCTCGCCGACCTGCTGCCGGGCGGCCTGTTCCAGGTCTCCGAGGACGCCTGGTCCTGGTTCCACATGATCCCGGGCGTGGGAGACGGCTCGGCCTTCCCCTTCCTCGGCGAGGAGGGCGCCGCCGCGGCCCACTCGATCCCGGCCGCCGTGCTCGCCTGTCTGATCCTCTGTGTCGGCGCCCTGCTGGCCCGCAAGGGCCTGATGAAGGCCCGGGACAAGGGCGGCACCCTCCAGTACGTGCCGGCGGCCGACCTGCGGGCCCGCAACCTCTTCGAGCTGATGATCGAGGCCCTCATCGACCTCTTCGAGGGCGTGCTCGGCAGCCGCGAGGCCGCGGTGCGGTACTTCCCGCTCTTCGCCGGCCTGTTCTTCTACATCCTGGTCTGCAACCTCCTCGGTCTGCTGCCGGGCTTCCTGCCCCCCACCTCGTCGATCTCCACCAACTGGGCCCTGGCCCTGGTGGTGTTCGTGGTCTTCAACTTCGAGGGGCTGCGGGTCAACGGCTGGGGCTACCTCAAGCACCTCGCCGGTCCCGTGGTCTGGCTGGCCCCGCTGATCTTCGTGCTGGAGTTCATCGGGGTGCTGCTCCGCCCGTTCACCCTGTCCGTCCGCCTGATGGGCAACATGAGCGGCGACCACATGGTCCTCGAGATCTTCAGCGGCCTGATCCCGCTGGTCGTGCCGTCCATCTTCCTGGCCCTGGGCACCTTCATCTGCCTGATCCAGGCCTTCGTCTTCACGCTGCTCTCCGTGGTCTACGTCTCCCTGGCGATCGAGCACGAAGAGGAGCACCACTGAACACCCCTCGCTGACCCTGACCGAACCCGCCCTGGGCGGGAGCCCCCGGAGAGCCCGATGATGTCCAAGTTCCTGCAGGTCCTCACCGTGATGGTGGCCACCTTCCTCGTGTCCTTGCCCGCCTTCGCCGCGGACGGTGCGGCGGGCGGCGGCGCCGGCATGATCGCCGTGGGCGCTGGCCTGGCCATCGGCCTGGCCGCCGGCGGCGCCGGCATCGGCCAGGGGCGCACCGGCGCCTCCTCGGTCGAGGGCATCGCCCGGAACCCGCAGACGGCCGGCCGCATCCAGACCGTCATGATCATCGCCCTGGCGCTGATGGAGTCCCTGGCCATCTATGGGCTGGTGATCGCGTTCATGCTGGTGGGCAAGATCTAGATGCCCTCGGCACGAATGGCAAGCCGTTGCGCGGACCCCTTCCGCCCCTGTCGGCCCGGGGTCGCGCTTGGAATGACTCTGCCATGCCGGCGGCGACCCCAGACCAACAGGGACGGAAGTCGCCTCGCGCACCGGCTCACCACTCATGCCGAGGTCATCTAGAGCGGATCACTGCGCGGCGAGAGGCCAGCTCCCGGGAGTCCCCGGGGGGTGGCCTCGCCTGTCTTCGGATGGGACACGTCAGCGCGTGTCTCTCTGCGTCACCAGAGGTCTCTCTGGTTGCCTGGGCCGGCCCGACGTGTTCAGCTCTCCGAGGTACCGAACCGCTGGTTCTGACCGAGTTCCCTGGAGATCTCCCCCCTGGAGATCTCCCCCCTGGAGATCTCCCCACCCCAGGA
>CAZCVP010000040.1:0-46976 GCA_964501915.1 uncultured Enterobacterales bacterium | reverse complement strand
CCGAGATCTACGCCAAGGCCCAGGCCGGCGAGGACTTCGCGGCCCTGGCCGAGGCCCACTCCAAGGACCCGGGCAGCGGCAGCAACGGCGGCGACCTGGGCTGGTTCGAGCAGGGCCAGATGGTCAAGCCCTTCGCCGACGCCGCCTTCGGGGGCGAGAAGGGCACCGTCGTCGGTCCCGTCCAGTCCCGCTTCGGCTGGCACGTGATCTCGATCCAGGACAAGCGGGAGGCCCAGCCCCTCGAGGAGGTGCTCGACGAGATCGAGGCCCGGATGGGACAGGAGATCGCGACCGAGTACCTCGACGAGCTCAAGGCGAAGTCTGAGACGCCCGCCGCCGAGGTCACCGTCACGCCCGAGGTCCCCGGATGAGTCGCGCCGCGCTGATCCTGGGCGCGTCCTCGGGGTTCGGCGCGGCGGCCAGCCGGGCCTTCGCCCGGGCCGGCTACGACATCCTCGGTGTCCACCTCGACCGCCGCGCCACCGTGTCCAACGCCCAGGCGGTGCTCGAAGACGTGGAGGCCTGCGGCCGGCGCTGCACGCTCTTCAACGTCAACGCCGCCGACGAGCAGGTCCGCGCCGAGGTCCTGGAGGCGATCACCGAGCAGGGCGCCGACGTCGGCGTCCTGCTGCACTCCCTGGCCTTCGGGACCCTGCTGCCCTTCGTGGCTCCAGAGGAGGGAGGCCACGCCCTGCGACCCCGCCAGCTCACCATGACCCTGGAGGTGATGGCCAACTCCCTGGCCTGGTGGACGGGCGACCTCGTGCGCCGGGGCCTGATGAGAAGCGGTGGCCGGGTCTACGCCATGACCTCGTCCGGCTCCCACGTCTGCCTGCCGAGCTACGGGGCCGTCGGCGCCGCCAAGGCCGCCCTGGAGTGCCACGTGCGCTACCTGGCGATGGAGCTGGCCCCCCGCGGCATCACGGTCAACGCCGTGCTCGCCGGGGTCACCGACACCCCGGCCCTGCGCAAGATCCCCGGCCACGACACCCTCCTCGAGCGGGCCACCGAGGGCAACCCCTCCGGCCGGCTCACCACGCCCGAGGACGTCGCGGCAGCCCTGGTGGACCTCGCCCGCCCGGGGACCTACTGGCTCACCGGCAACACCCTGCGCATCGACGGAGGGGAGGACATCAGCGGATGACCTTCACCTGGCTCGCAGCGGTCCTGATCGCCTGCGGTGGCGACGACCCCGGCACCGAGGACAGCGGCACCACGGCCAGCGACGACACGGGCACACCCGCGGACAGCGGCGAGCCGATCGACACGGTGGACACCGGCGACACCGAGGACCCCCACGCCGGCGATCTCGACATCTTCCGGGCGATGCTCGACGGCTCGCTCCCCCCCGAGGAGGGCCTCCAGCAGGTCGCCTGGTCCGGCGGCTGGCCCATCGCCACCGACGCCGGCTACCTCTTCGTGCGCCTGGACGACCCGGCCGGCCCCTACCGGCTCAGCGGCGACCACAACGGCTGGACCCTCGACGACATGGAGGAGGCCGACGGCTTCTGGTGGGCCCAGGTGGAGATCGACACCCCCACCGACAGCCTCTACAAGCTCGTGAACGAGGCCGGGTCCTTCTCCGCCGACGGCTGGGCTCGGCGCTACGCCTACGACGAGCACGGCGAGTTCTCCCTGGTCGAGGCCGCCGCCGCCCACCTGGAGCGCTGGCCCGGGGCGACCGACGGCGCGGTCGAGGCCCGCACCCTCCGGGTCTGGGTCCCGGAGGAGCCCGTCACCCACCACCTCTACGCCCACGACGGCCAGAACCTCTTCGACCCCGAGGGCATCTGGGGGGGCTGGCGCCTGCAGGAGAGCCTCGGTCCCTCCACCCTGGTGGTCGGCATCGACAACACGCCCGCCCGCATGGAGGAGTACACCCACGTCACGGACACGATCTACGGCGACCTCTACGGCGGCGAGGGCGATGCCTACGCGGACTTCGTCCAGGACCACGTCCGACCCTTCGTCGAGGGGGAGTACGGCCCGGCGGACACGGTCGGCACCCTCGGCTCCAGCCTCGGCGGCCTGATCAGCCTCCACATCGCCCTGCGCCACCGGGCGAGGTGGGACTTCGCGGCCTCGCTCTCCGGGACGTTGGGCTGGGGCTCGATCGAGCTGGCGAACGAGACGATGATCGAGCGCTACGCTGCTGGGGGCCACATCCCGACGGCGATCTACCTGGACAGCGGCGGCGGCCCCGGCTCGGGCTGCGTCGACAGCGACGGCGACGGCACCCGCGACGACGCCCCGGACAGCTCGGACAACTACTGCGAGACCGTGCAGATGGTGGAGACCCTCGAAGGCGTGGGGTTCGTCTGGGACGAGGACCTCTGGCACTGGTGGGAGCCCGACGCGCCCCACAGCGAGGTCGCCTGGGCCGACCGTGTCCACCGACCCCTGGCCGTCTTCGAGGCCCTCTGATGGACGACGCCCCGCTCGGTCGCAGCTCCGAGCTGGCGGACGCCGCCCTGGCCAACCTGGTCGACCAGTTCGCCCGACCCCTCGACTGCCTGCGAGAGCTGGTCCAGAACAGCATCGACGCCGGCACCCCCCGCATCGAGGTGACGCTCCGCCACGTCGATGGCGTGCTCCAGATCCACGTCGACGACTTCGGCGACGGCATGGACGAGCACATCCTCGACAACCAGCTCACCAGGCTGTTCTCGAGCACCAAGGAGGACGACCTCACCAAGATCGGCAAGTTCGGCATCGGGTTCACCTCCATCTTCGCCATCCGGCCCGACGCCGTGCTGCTCCACACCGGCCGCCACGGGGAGTCCTGGGAGCTGCTCTTCCACGCCGACCGCAGCTACGACAAGGTCCGCCTCGACCGCCCCGTCGAAGGCACGAAGATCACGCTCTTCAAGCGCATGCCCGCAGACGAGGTCGCAGCGTTCGTCCGGGAGGCGCGCTGGGTGCTCACCTACTGGTGCGAGCACAGCCAGACCCCGATCCACTTCTTCGACCGCACCACGCATCCCGAGGACGTCGCCCCGGAGGACGACGACGTCTTCGCCGCCTTCGAGGCGCCAGGGCCGACCACGGAGGCCACGCCCTCCCAGGTGAACAGCCCGCTCGCGCTGGAGGCCGAGCTGAGGGTGGAGCACGTCGAGGACGACCTCCACGTCCTCGTCGGCTACGCCGAGAGCCCCTCCTATGGCTTCTACAACGGCGGCCTCACGCTGGTGAACACCAGCAACCCCGACGTGCTCGGGGAATTCGGCGAGCGCTTCGCCCACCTGGCCTTCAAGCTCCGCTGCGACGCCCTCGAGCACACCCTGACCCGGGACAACGTGCTGCGCGACGCCCACTGGGAGGCGGCGATGGAGGCCCTGGAGCGGGCGGCGAGGGTCCTGCGGTCCCGGCTGCTCGACCGGGTCGAAGAGGCGGCATCCGCCGACGAGGACCTGGATCGCTGGCACCACGTGCTCGCCCGGGAGTGCCGCGGAAGCCAGCTCCACACCGAGGACCGGCACGCCTTCCAGCGCCTGCTCCTGCGGGACCTCTCCGGCGAGCGGCGCACCCTCCGCGAGCTCGCCGGCCAGGGCGAGGACCTCGACGGCCTGCTCGTCAGCTCGGGGCAGCCTGGCCTGGACGAAGCCCTGGCCGCGGAGGGACTGGTCGTGCTGCCCGACAGGGTCGGCACGCGGGCCCTGCTCCAGGCCACGCTGGTCCGGGCCCCCGGGCTCTTCCGCCGGGATCTCGAGGTCACAGCGGCCAACACCCTGTTCGTGCTGCCCCAGATCGTGCGTCCGACCGAGCTGCGCGAGCCCGAGGAGCGGCTCCTGCAGGCCACCCGCCGGCTGCTGAGGGCCACGGTGGGCCGCCGGATCACCCTGGAGGTCGGCGACTTCGGCGGCGAGCGGGCGGGGCGGGCCGAGGCCCTCGTGTTGGAGGGGCCCCGCGACGGGCGGGTCTTCCAGCGTCCGGAGGAGTCCTGGTTCCGGCTGCCGCGCTTCCTGCGGCGGCGCTGCCTGCTGCTCAACCGCCACCACCCCTGGTTCCGCCTCCAGGTCGCCGCCTCGGTCGAGGACGCCGCCCTGGCGGCCTTCTCCCTCGCCCAGGCCCTGCTGGCCGTCGAAGGGGTCGAGGGGGAGCGCAGCTTCGCCCGCCTGACCCGGGCGGCGGTGGACGGCCTGTCCGCGTGACGGACCTCGACTCCCTGCTGGAGCGGAGCCGCTCACCGGGCTCCTTCGTCGAGCGGCGACGCTTCACGCTGTCCCGCGACAAGGCGATCGAGAAGATCCGCGAGTTCTCCCTGCGCAGCCCGAGCCAGTACATCCTGGAGCTGGTCCAGGCCGCGGTCTTCGCCGGCGCCCAGCACATCGCCATCGACACCACGCCAGAGCACATGCTCATCGCCTTCATCGGCGGGCGGCCGATCCACGAGCCGGAGCTGGATCGGCTCTTCGACTACCTCTTCGCCGACCGGACCGACCCGGCGACCCGCCACCTGGTGCAGCTCGCCGTGGGTGTCAACGCCATCCTCCAGCGCTCGTCCAAGGGCCTGCGCCTGGAGTCCGGCGACGGCACCCTCGAGCGCTCGGTGAGACTCGACCTGGACCGCAAGGGCCGGGGGTCCATCGGCAAGCCGGCGCGGCCGCTGTGCGGGACCTACCTGGTGATGGACCATCCCGGCGCCTGGCGGAATCGCTTCGCCGGTCGCACGGTGACCGCCGAGCAGGGCCTGATCGAGGAGCGCTGCCTCTACACGCCGGTCCCGATCCTGCTGAACACCGAAGCCCCCTTCGGCTACCGGCCCAGCCGCGCCATCTCGCTCTTCGGCGTGCCCGACGAGGAGAGCTTCGACGACGGTGTGCGCCGCGGCGTCCTCGCGATCTCCGCCCGCGGAGCGGTCCGGCCAGGCATCCGGCTGGTGGTCGGCGGGGTGTGGATCGTCACCCACCCGGTGCCCGAGCTGGGCCGTGCACCGACACCCGGCTCTCCCGACGGTGGCCGGCTGGTGATGGGGGTGGTGTGCGACGACGCCCTGCGCAAGACCGCCGACCAGTCCGACATCGTCCGCGACAGCCGCTGGCACCAGCTGCTCCACGCCGTGCAGCCTCACGCGACGCGGCTGATCCGCCGGGAGGCGGGCCCGCGCTATGCGCCCCCGACCCTGGCCCCCGTCCCCCCCGAGGAGGGCCACGCCGTGTTGGGGAGCGGCGAGCCCGAGCCGGAGCCCCTGCCGAAGAGCCTGGCGGTCATCGGGCCCTCGGGGCCGCTGCTGCTGGACCAGCTCGGGCGGCTGGCCCCCAAGGAGCCCCTGTTCTGGGTCCAGCCCGACGACCTGCCCCTGGTGGAGGACCGGGCCGACCCGGCGACCTTCTCTCCCCGGGTGCTGATCCTCCGGCCCGGCCAGGCCCTGACCCTGGCCGAGGAGCTGCCCGAGGTCGCCCTGCACCGCCTCACGACGGCCGCGGACGTGGACTTCGTGCGCAACGCGATGGCCCGCCACGAGCGCCGGATCACCCGCTCGGCGCCAGCGATGGCCAACGGCGTCTCCGGAGAGCTGACGCTCCGCTTCCAGGTCGCCGGGCGCGTCCCGGCCTGGGACGTGCCGGCCAGCCACCGCACGCCGTTCTGCATCCTCGGACCCCTCCGCGCGGTGCACGTGGGGGGGCTGCCCCTGGACCTGCCCGGTGTGAGCGCCTGCTTCCGGCCCGACCACGACGACGTCGACCCGGCCCACTGGCAGAACCGGGCGACCCTGGGTGCCCTGGAGGACGCCATCGAGCTGGAGGCCTGGCGGCTGCTGGAGGCTCCCGGCGACGACGACGTCCAGCGGTCCCGAGCGCCGCTGCTCCACGCCATGCTGCGGCGCTACGCCCGGCCCTTCCTCGTGCGCGACGCCGACGGGCTCGCCGGACAGGCCGCCCTCCCGCCCCGCTGGCGCTCGGCCGGACCGCGGCTGATGAGGCAGGCCCTGGTCGACGACACCGAGGGCCCGATCGGGCTCGTCGACCTGGCGGCACTCGGCGGCACCGAGCGCACCCGTCGACCGGCGCAGACCGCCCTGCGCGGCGCCCTCGAGCCCCTGGAGCTGCGCTTCTGCCCGGGCCACCTGCTCTGGTCGGACCTCGACGCCGCCCTGGTGACCGGCGTGGGCCTGGTGGGCCGCCGCTGGGTGCGCCTGACGCCGCAGACCTTCCGGCAGCCGGCCCTGTCCGCCGTGCTGGCCGTGGGGGCCCACGCCCGCCCCGACCTCGGCGAGGGCTGGACCGTCCTGGACTCGGGCATCCGAGGGGTCGTCGCGGCTCACCGGCGGGCGCCGCCGTCCGGGGGGACCTGGGGCGCCGCGGAGCACGCGCTCTACGCCCTGCTCCTGGAGCTGGAGCTGGGAAACGACTGGGCCGCTGCGGCCACGGGGCCGGTGAGCGGGGAGCGGGCCCGCACCCTGGGGCGCCTGGCCCTGACCCGGGTGTCGGTCCGGACCGGACGGGCCGGGACCGCCCCCGTCTACCGGGCCACCGACGGCGATCACCGCCTCGCCCTGGAGGCCTGGCGGCAGGCGCCGGCCTTCCGGGTCGTGGCCCGGGAGGGCGCCACGGTGCACGAGGGGGCGACGATCTGCCTCGGCATCGACGAAGCGGTCGCCCTGGAGGAGGCGACGGGACCGCTGCCCCTGCGCTTCGACGACCCGCCGCAGATCTGGACCCACGAGCCCGCCCGGGACGGGACCGGCTGGCTGGTGCGGCAGGAGGTCCAGCTCCCCGGCGTGTCCGGCTGGCTGGGGCTCCGCCATCCCTACGACCCCACAGCCGCCGTCCTCGTCGAGGCCGGCTCCACCCTGCGGGCGCTGGGGTCCTTGGAGCGCGAGGTCCCCTGCCACGGGCTGCTGACCCTGGAGGACCCCGACCACGAGCTCTCGGACGCCGAGCTGGCGATGATCCGCCTGTCGGGACTCCAGCTCTACCACCGCCTGGTGGGCCTCCTCGAGGGCGACGGCCCCGGCCTCGACGAGGGCCGCCGGGAGGCGGCCTGGCGCCACGGGGCGAGCTGGGTGCTCCTGGACCGGGCCCGTCGCGGACCGACCGAGGGAGCGGTCGCCCGCCTGGCCCGAGCCCTCGACGTCCCCGGACCCGGGGGGCGCACCTGGGGCACCCTGGAGCGCTGGCTCCAGCTCCCGGCGGAGCACCGGCCCCGCCTCCCCCACGGCCTGGAGCTGCGGCCGAGCCGGACCGCCGAGGTGAGGACGCGTCCGGCAGAGGAGCTCCCCGTGCTCTCGCTTCAGGAAGAGCTCGAGGCCGTGCTGGCCCAGCTCGGCAGCCGCCTCCAGGTGCTGGTCCTGGGGGAGTCCGATCCCGGCGCGGACCTGGTGCGCATCGACGAGGACAGCTCCCACGGTGGGCTCGTCGTCCTGGTGCTCAACGCGACCTGGCCCGGCTACGCCGCCGCGATGGGGAGCGCCACCGGGCGCGCCATCGCCCTGCGCGAGATGGCCCGGATCGTCGTCGAGCACACCCGCGCGATGGGACAGGACCTCGACCTGCTCACTCTTCACCGTGCTCTGCTGGCGCGTGGGCTAAGGTCGCGACCGTGACCGGGATCAGCCCCCTCCTCCTCGCCCTGCTCGCCTGCACCGGAGACCGGCCGGACCCGCCGCCGGCCGGGTTCGCAGGCAGCGCCACCGCCCCGGTCCACGTGGTGCTCAACGCCCACGGCCACAACTACGGCCTGGACCTCACCCCCGAAGACGACACCTGGTGGGAACGCAAGCAGGGCCGCTTCGAGCGCCGTCACGAGCAGATCCTCTGGCTGGCCGAGGAGCTCGAGAGCCGGGGAGGCCGGGCCAGCTTCCAGCTCAACGGGGAGTATGCGCGAGACCTCGCCCTCTTCGACGGTGCCACCGAGGTCGTGCGGGAGCTCGCCGACCGCGGGCACACCTTCGGGGCCCACTTCCACAACACCACCTTCTCCGGCGCCGACGAGTACTGGGTCAAGACCTCCCCCTCGAAGGTCACACCGGAGGTCCAGGCCCAGGCCTGGCAGGACCACGTCACGGCCGTCGAGGGGGCGCTCGGCCAGCCGCTCCGCCGGGTCGACGCCGCCGTGGCCGAGGCCGAGCCCCAGCTCACCCGCGACCTGGTGGCGGAGTACGAGGTCCGGCTCGCCGCCACCGGCGACGACTTCTCCTACACCGACTGGGCCCAGGCCGTCTGGACCCCCTTCCGGCTGGCCCCGGGGACCGCGCTCGAGCCGGATCCCGCGAGCGACCTCGTGGTGCACGGCAGCCACCCCCAGATCGGCCTCGAAGAGCCCAACGGCCGCCACGTCCTGCTCACCACCGTGCCGCAGCTCCAGCGCCAGTTCCTCCAGCTCCTCGCGAACTGGAGCGCCGAGCAGCGCTCCGCCGAGCACCCCCGGGTCTACGCCTTCGGCATCACGACCCACCCCAGCCAGGGAGAGGCCTCCCGCGGCCCGATCGAGGAGTTCCTGACCTGGCTGGAGCAGGACTTCGGCACCCAGGACGGAGGGAACAACAGCCCCCTCTACACCCTGTCCACCGACGAGGAGGTCCGCGCGGCCTTCGCGCACTGGGAGCAGGTCTCGGACGCGGACAGCGCCTTCGACTTCGACCTGGCCGCCTGGCGGGCCGGGGCCTGCGAGCCCTACCCCTACCCCCTCGAGCCCCTGGCGGTGGCCTTGCGCGACACCGAGGTGGTCCGTTCCCTGGAGCTGCCGACCCAGGTCGCGGGCTGGGGGCTCCGGCGCCGCGCCGTCGACCGGGGCGAGCGGTCCGAGCGGGGCGAGGTCCCGGTCGAGGTCGGCGGGCTGGGCGCCAGCCTGGTCCTGCTCTGGTCGACGAACCACCTCGCCCACGTCGTCGACCTCTCCGGCCTGCTGGGACCGGACACCTGGCTGCTCGACAGCACCACCGGCGAGGTCCAGGACGTCGACGTGTCGAGGATCGTCGTCGAGCCGGGCTCGCCGTGGGTGGCCGGCGACGACCGTGCGGACCTCGAGGCGGCCACTGAGGCCGTGTGGTGTGGGGGCTGAGCGACGAGCCCAGCCCCGGCCGCACCCGCCGCGAGCACCCTGTGTCAACCTCACCCATGGCCGCCGCCCTCACCCTCCTCGCGGACCTGGTGCTCGCCTGTCCGCGTCGCGTCCTCGCCCTGGCGACGGTGGGCTGTCTGGCCCTGGGCTCGATCGCGCTGACGGTGCCGACCGACATGAGCTTCCTGTCGGTGGTCCACAAGGACGACCCGATGGTGGTGCGCTACCTGGAGCTGAACGAGACGGCGCGCCTGAGCCACCGAGCGGTGCTGCTGCTCGAGGGCCCCGAGGAGGCCCTCGACGACGCTGCCGCGGCGGCGCTGGACACGCTGGAGGGTGCCTCCGAGGTCGACTGGGTCACGGCGGACGCACGAGGCGTGCCGGGTGCCCGGGTGCTGGTCGCCTCGCTGCGCGACGACCCGATGCAGCTGGTCGGACGGGACATCGCCCTGGGAAGGACCTCCTTCAGCCTGGTCGAGCGAGCGGTCGGCGAGGCCCTGGCCGACGCACCGGTGTCCATCGGCTGGGCGGGTGTTCCGCCCCAGACCATCCAGGACATCGAGGCCACCCTCGGGCGCTTCCTGTGGCTCTCACCCCTGTGCCTCCTGCTCGTGCTGGCGCTCCTGCGGACCGTGGAGCGACGCATGGTGCGCGTGCTGCTGATCGGCGCACCGATGGCGCTGGCGGTGCTGGCGACGCTGGGGATCAGCGCGATCGTGTTTGGCGACGTCAGCTTCAACGAGGGCTTCTTCGGGGTGGTGGTGTGCGGGCTCGGTGCGGACTTCGCGCTGCACCTGCTGGTGCGGCAGCGAGAGGAGCGAGCCGGTGGGCTGGCCTTCGAGGAGGCCCTGCGACGCACCCTCGCCGGGGCGGGGCCGGCGATCGTCGCCGGGGCGCTGACGACCGCAGGGGCCTTCGCCGTGCTCGCCCTGGCGCCGGAGACGCTGCCGCGCCGGGTGGGGGTCACGGGTGCAGCGGGCATCCTGCTCTGCCTGGGCCTGATGGTCACCTGGCTGCCCGCCGCCTGGGTGCTGCTGGAGCGGTCGGGCAGGGCTCCTTCGACCGCCACCGGCTTCCGGGTCCCGGGCCTGGCGGGCCTGGCGGGTGGGGCGGCGCGCCGGCCCCTCGCCACCGCAGGCCTGGCGCTGGCCCTGTTGGTGGGCGCGAGCACCGGACTCACCGAGGTGCGCTACGAGACCGACTTCAACGAGATCGTCAACCGCGACGTGCCCGCAGCGGCCGTGAACGCGCGGCTCCAGGAGCGCTTCGGCGCCCACTCCAGCCCCTGGCTGGTGGCCACCGAGACGGTCGCCGAAGCGCACCGCGTGCACGCGGCCTTCGAGGCCGACGCGACCTTCGTCCGGGTCGACGGTGCCGCCAGCCTGCTGCCCCCGACCGCCACCGACCTGCCTCCCCACACCCCACCCGCCCTCGCCGCCCAGGTCCGGGGGGCCGACGGGCGCTGGCTCACCTGGGCCTACACCGGCTACGCCGGACTGGACACCGTCCGCCTCGCCGAGGACCGCCACAGGGCCGAGGCCGTCGACCCCTCTGCGGCCGGCTATGGCATGTTCGTCGAAGCCGTGGTCGGCGGCGAGCGCCCCTGGGCACCCTGGCTCGGCCTGGGCATCCTCGGCCTCGTGGTGGCGGTCCTGATCGTGGACCTGCGCTCTCCGCGGTGGGTCCTGCTGGCGATCACGCCCCCCGTCGTCGGCATGGTGAGCACGGTGGGCCTGCTGGGCTGGCTGGACGCCGGCCTGGGCATCGCCCACGTGATGAGCGTCCCGCTGCTGCTGGGCCTGGGGGTCGACGACGGGCTACACGTCGTCCACCGCCTGCGAGAAGACCCGGACCTGGCCGCCGACGCCGGGGCCGTGTCGGTCGGACGGGCGATGGTCATGACGACCGCCACGACCTGTACGAGCTTCGCCGCCCTGCTGCTGTCGAACAACCCCAGCCTGGAGTCGATGGCCCTGGTGATCCTGATCGGCCTGCCGGTGTGCCTGCTGGCCTCGATCGCGCTGGTGCCGGCCCTGGCGGTGGTGCTGCGGCTGCGGTGAGCAAGGAGGGCTCGATCACCGCCCGGGCGGCCGGAGCAGCGCCACCGGCACCTCGCACCCCCGCGCCGCCGACCAGGCCTCGAGCCGCCCCACCACGTTGCTCGTGGCGGCGAAGCGGCGCTCCCGGTACACGCCCTGCCCCCGCGGCACCCGCTCGTGGGCGGGCGGCGCGAGCCAGGGATCCCGGTGGCGGCTCTGGTGCACGTCGTCGGCCACCACCTCCGACGAGAGGTGGAGCACCAGGCCGCGCTCGATGCCCTCGGGAGCGCCCTCCGGCAGCGGCGCACCGGGCGTCCAGAAGGGACCCACCCAGGTCCGGCTCAGGCGCTCCACCCGGACCTCCAGGGCCACCCCGAGCTGCTCGCGCAGAGCCAGCAGCGGGGTGGCGAAGTGCCGCGTGAGCAGGTGCTGGAGACCCGGCTCCACCCGGACACCCGTGCGCCCGACCACCACCAGCGGACCGTGACGGGAGATGTGGGGCCGCCCGACGACCCGACCGCGGACGCGCATCCAGCGCCCGTCGGGGGTCAGCCGGTCATAGGTCAGGGCGAAGATCGGCGCCGGATCGATCCGGACCACCTTCACTTCGAGGCGGGTCGTGGGCAGCAGGTCATGGGTCCGGAGGAAGGCGTGGAGTCGAGCCCGCGCCCTCAGCCGAGCCCCCAGGTCCGGGTCGAGGGCCTGGGCGCGGGCGAGGTCCGCGGCGTCCCGATCGCCACCGCCCCTGGCGACCACCTGCTCGGCCCGGGCTCGGTCCAGCCAGGCGTAGGCCGGCATCTGCGTCGCCGGGACCAGCTCCGCCGGCAGCAGCACGTCACCGGAGAGCTCGGGGTCGAGGGCGACGAGGTGGGCCTCGGCCTCCGCGAGCCGGACGTAGTCCGCGTGGGGGGCCAGGGCGTGCAGCCCGGCCCGCAGGGCCCGGAGGTAGGGTCCCGGCCGCTCGCTCAGGACTCCAGCCAGCTCTCCACCTCCGCCATCGCGTCCTCTCGGAGGGCCCGCTCGGCCATCGCCCGGGCCTCGGCCCGTGACAGCGCCACCGGCTCCGGCTCCGCGAGGCGACGGGCCACGGCCTGGGTCTCCCGCTCGGCCTGGAGCCGGGCGGACAGGTCCGGGAGCACGTGGTCCATCAGCCGCCGCGCCTCCTCGACGTAGTGCTCGGTGTGCTCCATCGCCTCGCCGAGCTCGGCCAACGACGCCTGGAGCTCCGTGACCACCAGCGGGGCATCGGCCGCCATGCCCAGGGCCTGGATCCGCCGGCCCGCGGCGTTGGTGGTGGCGTTGGCCGCGAGCACGAACTGGGCCATCTCCTCGTGCAGGGACTGCACGGTGTCGCGCAGCTCCCGCGCCGGGGGGAGCTGCTGGCTCCCGGAGGTCGCGGCGGCCTCGAAGAGCTCGAGGGAGAGCGCGGCCCCCCGCAGGTCGAACCGGGCCCCGTCGAGGGCCCGCGCCCCGCCGGAATCCGCGCGCCCGGCGTCCTCCTCCAGGCGCTCCACCTCGCGCTCCAGCTCCAGGACCCGCTCGGCGGCGCCGCGGGCGCTGGCACGGTCCCGGGCCAGGCCCTGGTGGAGACCGTCGACCTCCTGCTGGAGCTCCAGCGCACAGAGCCGCAGCTCGTCGGAGAAGGCGCTCGCCCGGCGCAGCCGGACGGTGACCACCTCGTAGCGCTGCAGCAGCCCCTCGGCGATGGACCGGCGGGCGAGGATCTCCTGGCGACGGCGGAAGCGCCGCACCAGCGCCTCGAGCATGCCCCCAGAGGGAGCCGCCGAGAGCGCCTCCAGCTCCGTGCCCGCCTCCTGGAGCGACACGAGGTCCTGCCGGAGTCCTGTGCTCAGCTCCTGTTGCTCCGCGACCAGGGTGGTCACGCGCTCCAGGTGGGCGGCGTTGCGCTCCCTCGCCTGCTGCTCACGACGCAGGAGCTGCCCCGGAGAGAGCGCCTGCTCCGGCTCTTCCCGGGGAGGCACAGGCGTGCGGTGGGTCGTGCTCACGCCTCCTTCTTAGCGGATCGGAGCGCCCGGGGTTCGCCTCGGGTGACAATCCCCTCCCCCTCGCTTGGTGAGTCCATGTCCCGCCTGCTCCTGCTGGGTCTCGTGTCCGGAGTCCTGGCCGCCGACGCCGAGATCGACCTGGGCCGGGAGGCCTTCTCCAACTACTGCGGCCGGGCCTCGCAGAAGAAGATCGACAAGGGCCTGGCCCGCTACCAGCCGCTGCTGGGCTCGACCGAGACCCGTGACGCCTGGAAGTCCCTCATCGACCTCGGCTCGCCGGGCTGCCAGGCCGTGGCCGACTGGATCGCCGACGGTGCACCGAACGCGGACCTGGGGGATCTCCGGGATGCGGCCGTGCGACTCATCATCGGTGGCAACGGGGCCCAGGCCGCGGTCGGGGCCGACGCGCTGCTGGACCACGAGCTCCCCGAGATCCGCGCCTATGGCGCCTGGGCCCTGGGACGCCGCCTGGCCTACCTGGACCCCCAGCGCACCCAGAAGGCGAAGAAGGCCCTCACCTCCAGCGACACCCCCCGGGACTTCGAGTTCTACCTGTCCAGCGGCCCCGTCGTGCCCTCCGGGCTCTGGGACCCGGTCAGCATGCTCACGGGCCTGATGCTCGGGACCTACGGGGTCATCAGCGTGAACGACCCCTATGCCTCGGGCTGGATCCAGGCCGAGGACACCACCCTGTCCTGCCGGGAGGCCCGTCCTGAGCCGCCGCCTCCCCACGCGATCAAGGTCGTCAAGGGTCTCTCGAGCACCCACGGCGATCACGCCGCGTTCCGCCTGGCGCAGATCCTGGCCTGCCGCGGGGCCAAGGCGGGCAACGGCGGCGACGCCTTCAAGGACACGCTGCTCAGGGCCGCGCGGTCACCGAGCGACAACCGCAAGCTCGCCGACTACGCCGCCAGAGCGCTGGGGGCCACCCAGCCCGCCGGCAGCGAAGCCGTCGTGGCGGCACTGTTGAAGGCCGGGGACAAGAGGGTGCTGCTCAACTACGCCGTCGGCCTCCGCGAGCGGGCCAAGGGCGGCTTCGGCGACGACACCACCCGGGCCCTCGCCGAGTCCCTGCAGACCTCGCCCCACGGCGACGTGGGCGCCAAGGCGCAGGGTGTCATCGACGTGCTGGACGGGTAGCGATGGTCATCGGCTTGCTGAGTCTGTTGACGACCGGTTGTTCGCTCGGCGCCGTCGAGGTCGACCGGGTCTCCGCGGAGCTGGACTGGGCCGTGGGCACCCTGGTCCACGTGAGCTGGACCCAGGACGACGAGGCCCTCGCCTGGCTGGAATTCGACCTCGGCGACGGGGCCTGGACGGCCAGCCCGGCGCTCACCCGCTCCGGCGGGCTCCAGGAGGAGGTGATCCTCGGGGCGCCCGGAGACACCGAGGTGCGCTACCGCGTGGTCACGGACCAGGGCGGCCGGCGCTTCGAGAGTGCCGAGCGGACCGTGCACACCGATCCGCTCCCGGAGATCCTGCCCCAGACGGTGGTCACCGACTGGGTCCACGAGGCGACCAGCTCCGCAGACTGGGTCCTCGGCAGCCTCGACGCCAACGGTGGCGAGGCCTACAGCGGGCCCTTCTGGCTCTTCATCGCCGACCGCGCCGGCCGCATCGTGTGGTACCGGGACCTGGAGTTCGCCACCAGCATGTTCCCGCGGGTCGCGCGGGACGGCACCCACATCGCCTTCGACGAGCGGATCCTCTTCGACCTCGAAGGACTCTCCTCGATGGTCCACCGGATGACCCTGGACGGTGCCTACGACGAGCAGGTCGCCACGCCGGGCCTGGGCTGGTGCTGGGACGAGACGACCGATGGCGCTCTGCTCTACGACCGCAACATGGACATCGAGGCGGCCACCCTCGAAGAGGTCTCGCCCGACGGCACACAGCGCACGGTCTGGGACTGCACGGCCTGGATGGCGTCCGTGGCCCCGTCCGAGGAGGCGGACCACTGCAACACGAACACCGTGAACTGGACGCCCGACCGCGACGCGGTGCTGTGGTCGACCTACTGGGGCGACTACATCGTCGAGGTGGACCGCCAGGACGGGGCCGTGCTCTGGCACGCCGGGGCCCTCCCCGGGGGCTGGGAGCTCCAGCCGGACGGGGTCGAGCTCGACCTGCAGCACTACCCGAACTTCACGCCGGACGGGACCCTGCTGGTGTCCACCCACGTGCGGGACCAGGAAGGCGAGCAGCGGGCGCGCGAGTTCGCGCTCGACTCGGACAGCGGCACGCTGACCCAGGTGTGGTCCTATGGTGAGGGGGTCGACGGCTGGGCCGAGTACTCCGGCGAGGCCGTGCGCCTGGCCAACGGCAACACGCTGATGAACTACGGCACGGGAGGCGAGGTCCGGGAGGTGGACCCGGAGGGCGCGACGGTCTGGTCGCTGCAGTTCGGCGACGGCATGACGCTGGGCCACACGCAGCTCGTCGAGGACCTCTACGGGCTCAACCGGGGGCGGTGAGGGAGCGCCCGGGTGCGAGCTGGTGGAGCCCTACGGGGCGCACGCGTGGTGGGAGCAAGGCCTGCGGTGGCGGCCCTCTCCCCGGGACTGGACGCTAGCTGCCCCCGGCACAAGTAATGCACCGTTGCGCGGCCCCCGTCCGTCCCTGTCGGCCCGGGGTCGCGCTTGGAATGACCCTGCCATGCCGGCGGCGACCCCAGACCAACAGGGACGGAAGTTGCCTCGCGCACCGGTACACTACTTCCGCCGTGGTCATCTAGTCACCGGGAGTAGCGTGGGGTCCCAGGAGCTCGCCGGGATCGGAGGAACAGGAACGTGCCACTCCAGCAGATCGGGCTGTTCCTGCTGGGGGCTTGTTCCCCGGAGCCGACCCCGGAGCCACCGGGGGGGGACTACCCGACCCTCCCCGAGCTGGAGGCCCAGCTCGGAGAGCTCGCGGGCGCGGACCTCGTCGACCTGGTGGACCTCTCCCAGGAGACCGCCAGTGGGCGGACCGAAGAGGGCCGCGACGTCTGGGCGCTGCGCATCGGGCCCGAGCCTCACCCAGACGTTCCGGCCCAGCTCGTGGTCGCCGGAATGCATCCCCGGGAGCTCGTCCCCCCCGTCGTGGCCCTCGCCCTGGCCCGGGCACTCGCGGATCCCGGCGACCCCATCACGTCGACCTGGGCCACCTGGATCGTGGTGATGGCCAACCCCGATGGCTACGTGCACGTGCTGGATCAGGACCCCCTGTGGCGGAAGAACCGGGCGGTCTTCGAGGAGGGGGTCGGGGTCGATCTGAACCGCAACTTCCCCTTCGGCTGGGACTCCGACTGCGGCGGAGACACCGACGTCGACTCGCGCAAGTACCGAGGCCCCGACCCGGCCTCCGAGCCCGAGGTCCAGGCCCTGATGGGCCTGATCGAGGCCGAGCGTCCCGCGCGGGTCGTGGACCTCCATTCCTTCGGCCGCAAGACCAAGTACGGCTACTCCTGCTGGACCCACCCCCTCGACGACCACCTGGCCACGCTCGCCGCCCGGCTCTCGGAGGACCTGGGCTTCGACGGGGTCGTCGAGCGCCCCTCCGCCGAGGGGGAGCTCTTCGAGTGGGCCTACGCGACCTCGGGAGGCGAGTCCCTCCTGGTGGAGCTGATGGACGAGTTCCAGCCCCCCTGGGAGGCCGTGGAGGCGGAGCTGGAGGACCTCGTGGGTGGCCTGCTCGTGGGTCTGTCGGAGCCCCTCCCCGTCAGCGGGTTCACCTGGGATGTTCAGACCGGGCTCCCCCTCTCCGCCACCCTCGAAGTGGTCGGTCTCGAGCCGGACCACGGCGAGCAGATGGTCTCCGGAGGGGAGCACGGGCGGTTCGACCTGACCCTCCCGGACGGGGAGTGGGAGCTCGTGGCGAGTGCGGACGGCTACGAGTCTGCGAGCACATGGATCACGGTGGAGGCGGGGCGAGGCATGCCGGTGGAGCTTGGGTTGGAGCCTGGTCCATAGACCGCCCGTCCCTGGCCGGTGGTGCCTGGAGGTGAGGAAGTCCTGGGCATTCTCCCGCCTGGGCGCTACTGGAGCGGCTGCCTCGCCGGCTAGGCGAACGGAGTGGAGTCCGCCCCATGCTGATCATCCCCCCGCTGTTCACCACGCTCCTCGCCTGCCACCCCGGTCCCACCGACTCCGGCGACTCGGGCCCGGGCGGAGACACCGTCACCGTGATGCGCGACAGCCACGGCGTCCCCCACATCTTCGGGGAGACCGTCGACGCCGTGCAGTACGCCCACGGCTACGCCCAGGCCCAGGACCACCTGGAGCCGATGCTTGTGGGCTTCCTGATCGCCGAAGGTGAGCTGTCGACGGCCCTGGAGGAGGGGGACGAGCTCCTGGTCGAGACCGGCTACGACACCCTGAGTCCCCTGGAGTGGGACCTCATCTCGCGCCAATTCCGCTTCCGGGCCGCAGTCGACGACCGCTGGGCCGAGATCAACACCCTCGATCCGGCGGACTGGGAGGTCTCCACCTCCGAGGTCCTCGAGGCCTTCGCCGCAGGCGTGACGGCCTACATGGACGACCACCCCGAGGCGGTGCCGGGGTGGTGGAGCGGCGCGGTCGAGCCCCAGACCCTGGCGGCGTGGGAGCGGGCCGTGCTCCTGCTGTACCAGGTGGAGCTCATCGCCACGAAGATGGCGGGCAAGGTGCCCGAGCAGAGCCTGCACGGCTCCAACGGCTGGGTCATCGGCCAGAGCCTCACCGGGGACGGTTCCGTCTACGTCCAGTCCGATCCCCACCAGCCTTGGGGGGGGCCCACGGTCTGGTACGAGGTCCACCTGGTCGGCGGAGAGCTGGACGTGGTGGGGGCCACGCTCTTCGGTGTGCCCAGCCCGCCTTTCTTCCACAACACGGACCTGGCGGTGGCGCTGACCAGCAACGGCGCCGACAACGCCGACGCCTTTGCCATCCCCGTCGATCCCGCCGACCCCACCCGCTATCTCCTCGACGCGACATCGATGCCCTTCACCTTCGAGACCGTGGAGCTCACGGATCCCAGCGGGCGGCCCCAGGTGCTGGAGCTGGCCTGGTCTCACCAGGGCCCGGTCGTCTACCCCGCCAACACCGCGGACTTCTCCACCCTCGACCAGGTCGTGGTGGGTGCCGCGACCATGTTCGACCAGGTCCACAGCCAGACCCAGCTCCATGCCATGGGCCTCGCGCGGGACCTCGCGGAGTTCGAGGGGGCCATGGCCCTGCTCCAGCTCCAGCGCTGGAACGTCATGGTGGGCACCTCCGCAGGCGACATCTTCTACCTGCACAACTCCCGGCACCCGGACCGGCTGGAGTCCAAGAGCTACAACGGCATCCCCTCGGTGACCACCACCGAGGAGGACTGGACCACCCGGGATGTCTGGACCTATTCCGCCCTCGCTCGCCTGGAGAACCCCGCCGAGGACTACGTCCAGAACTGCAACAACAGCCCCGAGTGGACCCTCGCCAGCGGCCAGGCCTTCGACGCCACGGACTGGCCGGACGGCTACATGAAGTCCGGCGTCCAGAACCCCCGAGCGGCGATGCTGCTCCGCGCCCTCTCCGAGCACACGGAGCCCTGGAGCTTCGAGGCAGCCACGGCGCTCGGTCACAGCGCCTACAGCATCCAGGCGGAGTGGTTCGTCGGACTCCTGGAGGAGGCCTATGGGGCCTTTGGAGGGGAGGGAACCTCGGACTCCGCGACGCTGTCCTCCGCCATGTCGCGGCTCGAGGGCTGGGACCTCGTGATGTCCAGGGACAGCGAGGCCGCGACCCTGTACGTGGCCTGGCAGGAGCAGGCCTCGCCCTACGTCGACATGAAGGTCGAGCCGACCCAGCCGCTGTCGGAGAACATGGCGAACCAGGCCTTCGAGCTGTTGATCTCGGCCTGGGACGAGCTGGAGCAGACCCACGGCACGGCCGATGTCCCCTGGGGAGACGTCAACCGCGTGGCACGAGGTGAGCGCTCCTGGGGTGTCGCGGCCGCGGGCACCACCGTGGGGACCCTCAAGATCATGAACACAGAAGACGCCGGTGATGGCACCCGCGTGGGGGTCTCCGGCAGCTCCTACACCCGCCTGGTGAGACTGGCGCCGGGGGAGCCTCCTCGGGCTGTCTCGGTCAAGCCTCGGGGGAACTCGGAGGACCCCTCCTCGGTCCACTTCGACGACCTCACCGCGCTCTTCGCGGCGTCGGAGTCCAAGGAGGTGCCCTTCACCCTCGAGGAGGTGGAAGCAGACCTGAGCACCGTGCCGGTGCTGGAGCTGAGCTGGCAGTGACACGGTTGTGGGGCTCGATGAAGGACCTCGATCTTCCCGCGCCTGGTGACCGAGCAGGCCGTCCCGGACGAGGCGAGCGGAGGGGGTGTCGGGCAGGCATCTCTCGGTGAGTGCTGCGCTGCGGCGTCCCATCCTACCGGGCCGGGACCGTCAGCCGGCTTCCACCAGGTAGGCACCATTCCCCAGGGCCTCGGGTTCCCCCGCCGCGTGGGAGGACGGCTGCCTGGCGGTCCAGGAGTGGGTCGGGGGGAGCTACCCCGAGGCCTGGGAGACCGTCCGGTCCTACATCGTCACCCCCCGCGCCAAGCCGGAGGAGGCGTCCTTCCTGCAGAACAGCCTGGGGCTCCACATGACGTCCAACGACGGGGAGACATCCTGCTGGGTCCCTCGGCCACGCAGGTCGGGTACATCCCGGGGGACGGCACGTCCATGGCCCAGGTGACCCGAACAGTGGCCCCCGACCCGGTCACGGGCTTCGTACCCACCGGGTTCGTGAGCTGCGGGGACTTCGACCTGGACTGGATCAGCGGACCCACGCCCCTGGTCGCCAGGGTGACGACAGTGGGAGACTACGGGGACCTCCGCTACGAGGCTCGCATCCTCGTCGACCACAACCGGAGGCCTCGTCGCCGTGGCCGCGGGACCCCCCTTCGGGCGCGCAGCACCGTGACCTGTCGCCCGCGGGGGGACTCGGCGGTCCCGTAGACCGTGCCCCGGGCGATGCGGGCAGGAGTTGGACAGGGAAACCCCATCGCGATAGCCTACGTGGAACCCACGATGTCCCATTTGTCCCATTTGTCCAGTTTGGCCCTAATGTCCCAATTGAGCTCCTTCACCCTTCCCAACGGGCACATCGTCTTGGCGGGGAGCCGGAGTCGGGGCGGGGCCTCCCGCCCGGTTGGCGCGCCGTGACACCACGGAAGCTGCTGACCGTGCCACAGGCGGCGTCGCTGTGCAGCGTCAGCCGGCGAACCATGCTGCGCTGGCTGGACGCCGGCATGCTGCCCCACGCTCGGACCGGGGGTGGACACCGCCGCATCCCTGGCGGAACCTTGGCGGAGTTCATGTGGCGGCAGGGCCTGCCGGTCCCCCAGGAGCTCGAATCGCCGGGCCCCCGCTTCCTCCTGGTCGACGACCATCCCGCCTTCCTCGCCAGCTTCGAGCACCTCCTCCGGAACCGGGTGCCTGAGGCGAACATCCGGCTCGCAGCCGATGGCTTCAGCGCCGGGGCGATTGTGGCCCGCTTCGAGCCCCACATCCTGTTCCTCGACCTGGTGATGCCCGGGCTGTCCGGCGACCGTGTCTGCGAGATTGTGCGGAAGGAGCTGAGAATGGAGTCCCTGGTGATCGTCATCACCACGGGCCACCCCAACCGGGTCTGCCGGGCGCAGCTCCAGTCCCTCGGAGTCGATCACCTGCTGCGCAAGCCCATCGACAGTGCGGAGCTGAACGCCGTGATCGCGGCCTTCGCTCCCGGCCAGGCCCCCACGGGGCGCAGGCACCGGGAAACCGCGCCGTGAGGACCGACGCCTGGCGCACACCGCGCTCCTGGCGCGAGGCCGCCCAGGCGAGCGGCGACACCGAGCACCTCGCCGAGCTGATCCTCCAGGTGGTCCACGCGATCAACACACCCCGAGCAGCGCTGGAGATCTCCGTCGAGGCCCTGGAGCGCACACAGGACCGCGAGCAGCTCTTCGAGCTGGCGGAGATCATGTCCGGGGCGCTCTACTCCCTGGGGGAAGCCACTGAGCTGCTGGCCATGGCGGGCAGGGCGCTGCACGCCTCCGCGGACCGGGCCCCGAGCGCGGACTCCCACCCCCGCCTTCCAGCCGCGACCGACACCACGAGGTACGAGCCATGATCCAGCCCACCACGGCCTTCGTCTTCCAGGGTCTCCAGAACGACTTCTGCCAGCCAGAGGGCGCCCTCTACGCCAGGACAGGTCCGCAGCTCGAGGAACGGCAGACGGTGTCCAGGGTCATCACCCTGATCCCCCGCCTCCTGGAGCTCGGGGTCCCGGTCTACTTCGTCCCGATCGTGTTCACCCCCGACTACCGTGAGCTGCGTGGGGTGGGCGGGATCCTGGGGGCCATCCGAGACGCTGGAGCGTTCCAGGAGGGCTCCTGGGGCGCCGAGCCTATCGACGAGCTGGCCCCGTTCCTGCCCAACCTGAACCTCCTCCCGCCGAAGAGAGGGCTCTGCGCCTTCGGCAGCACCCCCTTGGAGGCTGCCCTGAAGAGCCGCCGCGTGAACACTGTCGCCGTCGGTGGTCTCCTCACGAACGTGTGCGTCGAGTCCACGGCCCGCACGGCCTATGACCTCGGCTACCGCGTGATCCTGCTTTCGGACGCCACCGCCACCACCTCCGCCCAGGCCCAGCGCGCCAGTGAAGAGCTGATCTTCCCTCTCCTCGGGGAGATCCAGACCTGCCAGTCCTTCCTCACGACCACCCTGGGGACCGTGCGCGACGCTCAATGTCCCGCTTGAAGGGTCCCCCCGACTCCTCGGTGTTCATCGTCGTGGGAGGACCGCCGGTGTGGGAACACCTCTGGCCTCTCGGACCGGCCCCCCTCCCCGCCGACCGGCCCCAGGGCGACGCCCCAGCGGTCCTGGTCGGGGACTTCACGGTGGGCGATCCTGACACCGTCGTGACCCGGGTTCGGGCCGCGCTGCGAGCAGGTGACGCCGTGGTCGGGTTCCTGGGCGACGCCGAAGCTCCGCCTGACCTGCACTTGGACGCCACGGCGAGGCGCGCCAGCGACCTGGTGCCCGCCGTCCGAGGCCTCCAGCGCCTGGTGGTCCTCGAACGGGAGACCCAGGGCCGCCTCGCCCTCCACCAGCAGATCCGAGAAGGCCTCGGTCCAGAGTCCGACCTGGAGCTGGTCCACGCCATCCTTCAGCAGCAGAACGACCTCCACCTCCGGCTTCTCCACAGGATCCAGGAGCAGAACGAGCGGTTGTTGGCGGTCCAGAACGCGCTCCCCGAGCCCCTCCTGATCCACGACGACTGCGGCCGAATCCTCCAGTGGAACCTGGCTCTGCTGGCCTACGTAGCGCCCGAAGAGGTCTACGACCGCAGGATCTCGGAGGTGGTGGCTGGTGTCGATGGAGACCCCGATCCCTACGAGCTCTACCTGCGAGCGGGGGAGCTCAGCTCGGCCGAGGCGATGCTGCTGGGCAGCGGAGGACGCAGGACCCCGGTCCTGGTACACGCTCGCCGCCTGGAGGCCGCGGGGGGAGGTGTCTGGGTACTCCGCGACCTCACCGAGGTCCACAACCTGCGTGACCTGGCCGCGGCGGCTCAGCGTCTCCAGGCGACGGGGAGAGTGGCGGGGGGCGCAGCCCACGACCTCAACAACCTCCTGACGGGCATCACAGGGTTCACCACAACGGTCCAGGAGTCCCTCTCACCCGGCGACCCACGCTACTCCGACCTGGAGGAGGTGCTCCAGATCTCTCGCCGTGCCGCCCTACTCGTCCAGCAGATGTCGACCTTCGCTCGAACCCCCACCGCGCTCCCCCCGTGGGCCGACGTGCGCCAGACAGTCCTCGGGCTGCGTCGCATGCTGGAGTGCCTCCTGGGGGAGGAGGTGGAGCTGCGGTTGGACCTCCCCGAAGACCTCCCGCCGGTGGCTGCTGCGGGAGGTGGCCTCGATCGGGTCGTTGTGAACCTGGTGGTCAACGCCCGGGACTCCATGCCGGAAGGCGGTCCCATCGACATCCGTGCCAGGCGCGTGGAGGGCGGCGCCCCCCCGTCCGGCCGAGGGCTCCCCAGCCGACTCCAGGCCTTGGCCGACTCCCTCGACCCGGGCAGCTACGTGGGGCTGTCCGTCACCGATCGGGGCCGCGGGATGAACGCCGCGGAGGTCTCCCTGATCTTCCGCCCCTTCTTCACCACGAAGGCCCCGGGGAAGGGGACGGGACTGGGCCTGTCCGTGGTGAAGGAGGTGGCCGATCGCTCCGGCGGCCAGGTGCGCGTGCTCAGCACGCCGGGTCGAGGCACGACGATGGCGCTCTTCCTTCCTTGCTCCGAGCCGGCAGCCCATCGGCCCGAGCCGATGGTGTCCAGCCCCCGTTCCTCGTGCCGGCTCCAGGGGACCGTGCTGCTCATCGAGGACGAGGACTACCTGCTGCGCCTGCTCGTGCGCTTGCTGGAAGCACGCGGCCTGACGGTCCACGCCGCCGCCGGACCCGACCAGGCTCTGTCGCTCCTGGAGGCGTACCTCGATGACATCCAGGTCCTGGTGACGGACATCTCCATGCCGGGCATGGGGGGGCTGGAGCTCGCCGATCGGATCGGACTGCGGCGGCCTGGTCTCCCGGTCCTCTACCTGTCCGGTCGCCCCATCGAACACCTCGGGAGGCATCGACAGCCACCGACCGGGTCCCGCTTCCTCCAGAAGCCCTTCGCGCCCGAGGAGCTGCTGGCCGAGATCCGGGCGATGCTGCAGGAAGGTCGGGGTGAGACCCCCTCGTCGCGCCGACACGGCTGACCGGACAGGTCGATCGAGTGGGTCGCACCGCGATCCGCCGTCCTGCTGGCCTCGCGGAGCCGCGGTCGTGGCCGGGTCACGTCGGGGCGCAGCGGGGTCCGCAGGGCGGCGGAGGGCAAGCGGCCATTGGCGGGCAGAAGCCCCCTTCGCAGCAGGGGGACCGTACGGACGCCATCACCAGGCCGGTCAGCAGTGTGAGGCTCAGGCGAGCCCGGAGAGCCACTCCCTCAGCTCGTGACGAGAGGACTCGGGCCCGCTGATCCCGTACACGACCTGGTCCTCCTCCGCGCTGAGCCGGATCTGGAACAGCACGAGATCGAGGGTCGGTCCCCCGTCGATTCGGAGCACACCCTCCGTCGCGGAGTCGAGGGCGACGCAACCGCTCACACGTACCGCCCTCGAGGTGAGGTCGAGGACGGGTAGCTCCTGGACGGTGCCGATCAGCCGAAGCTGCAACGTGGCGGCCGCCGACATCACCCTCGTCTCGCGACGTCGCTCGCCGGTGAGGAGGATCTTCAGCTCCTCCGCCAGGTCCGTCGCCTTGAAGGGCTTGCTGATCACCGGGACGGGGTGTCCGTCGAGCCGGAGGACCTCGGCCTCGGTGAGCCCCCTTCCGGTCATGAGCAGGGCGCGGTTCGCCAGCCGCTGCCGGCGAGCTCGGAGCCACTCCAACAGGTCGAGCCCGGAGTGCCTCCCGGGAAGCTGGACGTCGCTGAGCACCGCGTCGAAGTGATCCGCGTAGATGCGTGTGCGCGCGGCACCGGCAGACTCCACGTGCTCCACCTCGAAGTCCGACAGCGCGCTGGACCGCATCAGGGACCTGGCGACGAGTGGATCGTCTTCGACGAGCAGGACACGGGGCTTGCCGGTCCGGCCGAGGTCGTAGAGCTTCAGCTCCAGGACGAACCGGCCGCCGGCATCGGGCAGGGGGCGGTGCTCCAGGCACCCTCCCATCTCCTGGGCGAGGTAGCGGGCGACCGTGAGGCCGACGCCACGGTGCTCGCGGCCCGCCGAGGTCGTGACGAAGGGCTCGAAGATCGCGTCCGACAAGCCCGTGGGGACCCCGGGGCCCGAGTCCACGATCTCGACGCCCACCCTCCCTTGCTCCGTCGCCGCGCGAACCCTCACCTCCGGAGAGGGCCAGCCGGCCACGGCATCCAGGGCGTTCTCCACCACGGCCACGAGGACCTGGACCAGCCGGTTCTCGTCGGCCAGCACCAGGATCGAGCCATCCACATCGCAGTCCCAGCCCACGTCTCGGAGGCGGTGTCCGAGGAGCCCCCGGACGGTACCGAGAACACGCCCCAGTCGAACCACGCCCATGCGGTCGCGAGTGTCTCCGTAGCCGTTCACGTGGCGAACGAGAGAGCGCAGCCTCTCCACGCCATCGGTGAGGTCGGCGAGACGCTCCGCCAGATCGACCCCCGCGATCCGACCCTCCTCCATGTCCAACGCCAGTCCCTGGGTGAGAGCATCGACGATGGTCAGTGAGTTGTTGAGGGCGTGTGCAACGCCCGCCGTGAGTCGCCCAAGGCTGGCCTCGCGCTCCCTGTCGGCCAAGCGGGCGCAACAGGCGTTCAGAGCGGTGACATCTCTCACGAACAGCGTGACGAGCGCGGGCTCCGAGACCGTCGCCACGTCGATCCACAGCTCACGAGAGTCCCTGCGCAGCTCGAGCCGCCCCTCTCCCACCGAAACGGCCCTCCGAAGACGGGCGTGGTCCGGGGCGCCGAACAGCTCGACCAGGAACCGCGGGGCTCTGGCGCGGTGATAGCCGACGAGTCGGCGCACCGTGGGATCACAGTGGACGATCCGGGACCACCCCTTCAAGACCACCAGCCCAGCCTGGCTGTCGATGATCCGGCACTCCGGCCGCACGGGCAGATCACCCGCTCGCCGCGCTCCGCCGGAGCAGAGCACAAAGTCACCCGCGGGATGCGTCACGCCGTCCTCCCTCGCTGCGCTGCCGGCAGCCTACAGGCGGCAACCCCCTTCCTGGAATAGGTGGTTCTACGCACACGCCCCAGCGAAGGTGGGGGACCGGAATTGGTGAACACCCCCGCGGTCTCCCGTTCTGTCGCGGGATCGGCGAGAGACCGCGGGGATGCCGGACATCGCCGAGCCAGTAGGCGATGCCTGCCACGCCGGGAGTGTCCACCGAGTCGAGCCAACAGCGGAATACGGGTAAGTACGTATTCTCATCCCTTCGCGACTCGTCGAGCATGACGCCTTGCATGCAGATCCTCTCCGGTGTCCCCGAGGTCCAGCCTGGCGGTGATCCGCCAGCCGAGGGAGCTTCCCTCCTGGAGGCGCTCTCCCAGCCGGTGCTGATTCATCGAGGGCACGCGGGTGGTCCGGGCGAACCGGGCCGCCTGTGCCATGGTCGGTTCGGACCCCTGCGGGCGGAGCCTCACCGAGCTCGGAGGGCTGATGGGCTTGGACGATCCCGGGCTGCTAGCGAGGGAGGCTTCGCGACGCCGGCCCTCACGGGTGGGGGTCGTCACCACGCAGGATAGACGACCCGTCCACCTCGACCTCCGACTCAGCGCGCTCGGTTCCGATCATACCATCGTGATGACGATCATCGACAACACCCCGCAGAAGACCCGAGAGGGCGACTGGAGGTCCCGCTGCCGGGAGCTCGGCCGGCGGTCGCAACGGGTGGCCGCCTCCGAGCTGGCGTCGCGGCTGGACCGGGACCTGCGCCAACCCCTGATGGCGATGCAGGTCTACATCGACGGCTGCCTCCAGATGGCGCGCAGTGGTCGGGACGCCGGCGAGATCTCGGGTGTCCTCGAGCAGCTCAGAGAGGATCTCGCCCGCGCGGCTGTGATCCCGCTGAGGGTGGTCGACGGCGCCCTGGGAGACAGGCCACCTCCAGGCTCGGCGGACATCGCCCGCATCGCCGAGGGCGTGTTCGAGCTGTTCGAGGAGGACTTCGTCCTCGGGGGTATCCAGGCCTCGCTGGCGCTCGAGGACCCCCTCCCCCGAGTCCACATCCATCCCCGCCTGGTCGAGGTCGCGCTGTGGAACCTCGTCTGCGATGCCCTCGACTCGCTCCATGGCCTGGCAGACCGGAGGCTCACCATCGGGGCGCAGAGATGGCCGCGACACGTCACCCTCTTCGTGCGAGACAGCGGCCCACCTCCCGGTGAGGCGGCCTCCAACGCACGGATCGGAGCCCCCTCCTCCCCCGCCCGGGAGGTGGACGGCCTGGGTCGGGCCGTCGCCCGGGCCATCGCCGAGAACCACCACGGCTCCCTCCGGGTCGTGATCGAGGGAGGAGGCACCAAGCGCCTCGTCCTGAAGCTGCCGGTGATGCCACGACCTCCGAGCGCCAGCCGTTGATCCACGTCGTCGACGACGAGCCGAGCATCCGCCACGCGCTGAGCTGGCTCCTGGTGGAGCTGGGCCTCCCTCACCGCTGCTACCCGGACGCGGAGTCCTTCCTCGATCAGGTCGACGAACGCACCCGGGGCGTCCTGCTGCTCGACGTCCAGCTCCCCGGCATGTCGGGCCTCGAGCTGCTCCGAGGCTGCGTACCCCGCCCCGTGGCCATGCCGATCCTGGTGCTGACCGCCCACGCGTCCATCCCGATGGCCGTGGAGGCCGTGCAGCACGGAGCCGTCACCCTGCTCCGCAAGCCCCTCCCCACCGAGGAGCTGTCCTGCGTCCTCCGGTCGGCGCTGAGCAAGGAGGCCGCGGCCTGGCCGACTCTGGCCGAGAACCTGGAGCTGGTCGATGCCCTCGATCACCTCACCCCCCGGGAACAGGAGATCATGGGCCTGGTGACAAGAGGCATGAGCAACCAGGACGTCGCGACCACCCTGTCGATCAGCCCGCGCACGGTCGAGATCCACCGATCCCGGGTGCTCAGGAAGACCTCCTCGAACAACGCGGCCGACCTCGCCCGACGCCTCTCCGAGCTGGAGCACAAGGGCTTCTTCTCCTCGACCCGACCTGCGTGACACCCGTGCCCGATACCGAGCACACCGCCGGGACCTCGGCGGGTGGCGTTCGACCCTCAGTGGGCGGACGATTGGCATTGACTGCCGATGGGGCCCCTGGGAGTGGACGGGCTACCCACCCACGGCCGACCGTCCTCAGTCCTCGCCCTGCGAGTGGTCCGCGAGGAAGTCCTTCAGGCTCTGATCGGTCACGAAGTCGTGGTCGTCCAGCTACTTGGTCGCGGCGAACTGGGAGGAGCTCAACGATGGCATGACCGCCTCCTGGTAGTCGCCCCAGCCGCGCCCGTGCCAGACGTCGTAGACCGCCGCGCCCGCCAGGAAGCCACCGGCCTGGGCCCGCTCGCCGTCCCAGCCCTGCTCCAGGCCCTCATGGGTTCCGATGTCGGCAGCGATCAGCGCCGTGCGCTGGGACTTGTCCATGTCGAGGAGCTCGTCGGAGACGGCCACGAACCACTTGTCGTCACCGTAGGCATCGGTCCGGCGCTCGATGCGGGTGGAGGAACCCCCGGGCTCGCCATCGAAGACGCCGTCGGGGCGGTAGCTGTCTTCCGGGTCCTGACGGCGGCCATCGGACCAGCCGGTGTAGGCCTTGGAGTAGGAGACATAGGTGTTGGCGATGTGGACGGCCCTCGACGCCAGCCCGCCGCCTTCGTCGAGGGCGCCCACGTCGTAGAGACGGTCCTCGGAGTCGGCGAGGCCGTCGCCGTCCTGGTCCTGGTAGGCGAGCTTCCGCTCGTCGTCGGGGAAGAGATAGTTCTTGGACTGCCAGGCGGAGCCGGCGGCCACGAGCCTCCGCATCTCGTCGTAGTCGTAGCGGTTGGCCAGGGCGACGAGGCCCCGCTCGAAGGAGCGCGGCATGTCCCGGAAGTACTCGGAGTCGATGGTGTAGACGAAGTGACCCGCGGGGTAGGCCTGGCTCATCCGGCTGGCGAAGACCTTGGACTTGCAGGCGTCGTTCCAGAAGAAGTCCGTGCTGTCGATGGCGCTGGGACCCTGGTGGAGGGCGCGGTCCAGGGAGGTGCCGAGCTGGGAGTGGTCCGCGAACATGGTGACGTCGACCGAGTCGTCGTTCATGTCCTCGAAGGCATCCCGTGGACCGAAGGCGTGGCGAAGGATGTCGAGCTTCCAGGTGATGGTGGGCAGGGTGGGGTCGTCCGGATCGATCTCGTAGGTGACGCGGATGTGGTTGCCCTCTTCGATGACCTCGACCTCGGCCCCCTTGCGCTGGAAGACCTCCTCGAAGTCCGAGTGCGCGAAGCCGTCCACACCGGTACGCAGGACGGCGTGGACCTCGGTGGCGCCGTCTTCGAAGATGCGGTCGTAGTCCGGGGCCGTGGGGAGGTAGTGCTCCACGAGCGCAGCGACTTCGGGGCCACCCATCTGGCGACGCCAGAGGTTGAGGGCGATCTGGCGGTGGACCAGCGGGTCTGCGGTGTCGGCCGCGAGGGCCAGCAGCGTCTCCACGATGGTGGAGACGTCGTCGCCGGCCGCGAGGCCCGCGCCGAGGAGGGCGTCGAGGAGGCCCGCGGCGTTGGCGAGGGCTTGGGGGTGGGCCCGATCGAGTCCCTGGACGGCGTCCAGGAGCAGCTCGGCGGCGTCGGAGCGCTCCGAAGCGCTGAACTGCGCCGCGCGCGCGTCGGCATCGGCCAGGTCGAGGGGCTGGGAGAGGTCGTCGGGGCAGTAGTCGCGGATCCCCCCGGTCTCCTCGTAGATGAGGGAGACGATGGCGTTGAAATCTCCCAGGGCCTCCGGGACGGGGTGGCACTCCTGGGCGCTGGCGAGGCCGACGAGCAGCAGGAGCGGGGTCATCGCTCACCGCCCAGCTCAGCGGCGCGGGCGGCGAGGTCCTCGACCCGGTCGTCTCCAACCATCACCTCGCCCAAGGCGGCGAGCTGGAAGCGGAGGGTCTCCAGGGTCAGGGGATCCGCCACCCCCTCGGACTCGAGGAGCTCGAGGCTCTCCTCGGCTCGGGCCAGGACCTCCTCCCGGGCCGCAGCGGTGGAGAGGGCCTGCACGTCGGTGACGAGACCGTCGGCGTGGGCCTTGAGCGCCCTGGCGGACTTGCAGGTGGGGTCTTCGTCCAGCGTGCGATCAAGCAGGATGCGGGCCCGCTCGAGGAGGGCGGCCTTGTCGATGGCCGGGGCCTCTCGGGCGTCGAGGAGGAGCTCGTGGGCAGCGTCGACCCGCAGGGTGGCGGTCTCGCTGCAGTCGCTCGCCGAGGCCGGGGGGCCGAGCATCGAGAGGAGGAGGAGGATCGTCATGGCACCCTCGAATGTGGCGGCGCCCCTATCTCGGGGGGGCAGAGCCCGGCACTCCCTTGTAGAGTGTTGACTCTCCCGACACCAAGACTGTGGTAGGAGGCTGCTGCTCTCGCTCCTCGCCTGCGATGGCGAAGACTCCAACCCCAGGGAGGGGGCCCGCGGGCCGGTGTCGTCACGGTGGACGTGGAGGGCTCGGCCGGTGCCCTCGTGGCCCCCTGGACGGACCTCGAGGACACCGAGGCCCTGTGCCGGGCGGCCTCCGACCCACCGGACGCCTGCTTCGAGAGCCCCTCTGTGCTCTCGCCCTCCGACGCGGGCTCCAGCGACGGCCTGCCCCGGGAGGGCACCAGCGTGGTCGCCCGGGTCCTCGACAGGACTTCCCCGAGCGCCGACGCGCTCGCCCAGGCTCCAACCGCCCGCGAGTGTCGCTCACAGCGACATCCAGGTGTCCACACACCCGTGTGAGGCCTCGAATGTCGCCGTGGGCGACACTCGCAGCGACCACTCCGCGCTCGACGAGCGCCCCCCTTACCCCACCCGCGTCCCCGCGGAGACCTCCTCCGAGTCCTCGTCCTCGATCTCCAGGTCGAAGCTCGTCGACGACCCCTGCGGATCCCCGCCCTCCTCGAGCAACGTCAGGTCCGACGGATCGACGTCGAGGATTTCGTCGTCCGAACGTCCGCGCGCCAGCCCGTCCAGGGCTCCCCTCATCGACCGGTGCCGGGCGCCCGACGACTCCACGTCGGTCTCCGCCTCGCTGGGCACCGAGTCCGGGATGAAGTCGACCTCGTGGCCCCCGTCGAGCTCGACGGAGATCGAGGGCGAGGTCGCCACGCGAGCGAAGTCCTCGGTGGGCTCGCCCCCTTCCCGGAGGCCCCGCAGCAGGTCGTTGAGGTCCAGCAGCGGGATCGGCTTGCGCAAGAACAGCGCCCCCTTGGCGAGGTCCCGGGCCTCGTCGACGGCCTCGTCCCAGTCCTTGAGCTTGCTCGAGACCAGGATCACCGGGGGCACCGGCTCCTCGAGCAGGCTGATGGCCCCGAGGAAGGCCTGGGCCTGGCCATCGGGCAGGTCCAGCGAGACCATCGCCGCCAGCCACGACCCCTCCGCCACCGAGGTCACCGCCTCGGCCGGGTCCAGGAAGGGCACGACCCACATGCCGTCGGCCTCCAGCACGCCCTCCAGCAGGCGTCCGAGGTCGTCGTCGTCGTCGAGCAACAACAGGTTCATCGATCGCACCAAGGGGCGTCCCTGCCCCGTGTCCCGGAGTGTAGCTCGACCTCACTCGATCGCGAGCTTCTCCGCCACTTCGTCGGTCGACCTCCCGGTCAGCGCGAGCTGGAGGTCCCGCTCGATCCGGCGCTGCGCGAAGGGCGCCGACACCTCGTCCAGGCGCTGGGTCAGCGCCGCGAGGCGCCGTCGGTCGTGGCCGTCCAGCACCCCCCGCAGCTCCTCCACCACGCCGTCGAGCAGCGCGTGCTCGCCCTCGACCAGCAGCTCGGCGTCCACCTCCAGGGCACCGACCACCGCCCGCAGCACCTGCTCCGCCTCGACCCGGGCCTCGATGAGCATCCGGGCGTCGACGTCGGTCTCCGCGTGGTCGATGGACTCCTCGAGCATGCGCTCGATCTCCGACTCCTCGAGGCCATAGCTGGGCTGGACCTCGCAGGTGGCCTCGGTGCCCGTGTACTGCTCGGTGGCGGTCACGGTGAGGATGCCGTTGGCGTCGACGGTGAAGTCCACCCGCACCCGCGGCAGCCCGGCGGGCATCGGTGGGATGCCGGTGAGGTTGAAGCGGGCCAGGGACCGGTTGTCGCTCACCAGCTCCCGCTCGCCCTGCACCACGTGCAGCGCCACCGCGGACTGCCCGTCCACGTGGGTGGTGAAGGTCTCGTGGGCGCTGGCCGGGATCGGCGAGCAGCGCAGCAGCAGCCGCTCCACCACGCCCCCCATGGTCTCGATGCCCAGCGACAGCGGCAGCACGTCCAGCAGCAGCAGGTCCTCGGCCAGGTCGGACTCCCCCGTGAGGATGTCGGCCTGGAGCGCGGCACCCATCGCCACCACCTGGTCCGGGTCCAGGTCGCACAGGGGCTCGCTGCCGAAGAGCTCGCCCACGCGCTGGCGGACCAGCGGCACCCGCGTGGAGCCCCCGACCAGCACGACCCCGTCGATCTCCGCCGGCGTCACGCCGGCGTCGTCGAGGGCCTGCTGGCACCGGGAGAGGGTGCGCTCGACGTGGTCGGCGATCAGCGCCTCGAGCTCGGAACGCTGGACGTCGCGCACGACCCGGGTGCCGCCGAGATCGACGTCGAGGTGAGCCACCACCTCGGTGGACAGCGTGCGCTTGGCCACCTCCGCCGCCTCCATCGCCGCCCGCAGCACGCCGCCGCCCACACCCGACTGCCCCGCCTCCTCCAGCAGGCCGAGGGCCAGCGCCCGGTCGAAGTCGTCGCCGCCCAGGTGGGTGTCGCCCGCCGTGCTCAGGACCTGGAAGACACCCTCGGTGAGCTCGAGGATCGAGATGTCGAAGGTGCCTCCGCCGAGGTCGTAGACCGCGAAGCGGCCCTGCTGCTGCTGCTCGAGGCCATAGGCGATGGCTGCGGCGGTAGGCTCGTTCAGCAGCCGCAACACCTCCAGCCCGGCGATGCGGGCCGCGTCCCGCGTGGCCTGGCGCTGGGCGTCGTCGAAGTAGGCCGGAACGGTGATGACCACCCCGGTCGGCTCGGCGAAGAGACACTCCGTGGCCCGGTTCTTCAGCACCCGCAGGATGTCGGCCGAGACCTCGATCGGCGTGACGGTGCGGTCGCCGAGGTCGATGCGCACGACCTTGTCGTCGCCTTCGGCGAGGTCGTAGTGCAGCTCGCCGGCCTCTGCGTGGGCCTCCTCCAGGCCGCGACCCATCAGGCGCTTCACGCTGGTGAGGGTGGACCGGGCGTGCTCCGCGGCCCCATCCAGGGCGCCCCAGCCAATCGCCACCGGCCCTTCGGGGCCGTAGCGGACCGCCGACGGGAGCAGGGCGCGACCGTCATCGTCGAGCAGGGGCCGGGCGCGGCCGTCGATCACCAGGGCGACGAGGCTGTGGGTGGTTCCGAGGTCGATGCCGATGTGGGCCATCTGGGGCTCCTGGAGGCTCAGGCGTCGTGGCGCAGCAGGTTGTCGAGGTAGGTCAGGCGCTGGAGGTGGGCCGGCACCGCGTCGAGGTCGCCACCCTGGTGCTCCCAGACCGAGAACAGTCCCCCCAGCTCGCCCATCAGCGCCTCCCGGGCGGCCTCGACCTCGACCCTGACCGTCGCGTCGCCCTCGGCCAGCGCCATGCGCCACTCGAAGACCCGCTCCAGGAAGTCGGAGTCACTGGCGGCGCTGCCGCGCGCCGGGGGTCGCGGTCGACCCGTCGCCAGGTACCAGGCCCGCGACACGGGATCCCGCAGGACCCGGCGAGCGTCGTTGACCAGGGCCGTCCACTGGAGGCTCATGCGCCGGAGCACGGCGGACTTGCGGGCGAAGCGGTCGGGGTGGACCTGCCGGGAGCGGGCCCGCCAGTGGCGATCGAGGTCGGCGAGGTCGATGTGGAAGGCCCGCTCCAGGCCGAGCACCGCGAACAGCTCCGCGCGAGGCGGTGGCGGCTGCAGGACTCGGCAGGAGGCGCAGACCGGACCCTGGACCGGTTCGTGGCACTGCCAACAGATCATCGAGCTGTCCGCAGCTCCTAGACGGTGAAGGACTCCCCGCAGCTACAGCTTCGCGAGGCCAGCGGGTTGTGGAAGACGAAGCCGGTCTTCATCAGGGTCTCTTCGAAGTCGATCTCGGTGCCGTTGAGGAAGAGGTAGGACTTGCGATCGACACAGATGGACACGCCACCGATGTCGAACCGCTTGTCTTTCTCGTCCGGCTCCTCGACGAAGTCGATGAAGTAGGACAGCCCGCTGCAGCCGCCGCCCCGGATGCCGACGCGGAGCCAGTGGTCCGGGGTCTGGCGCTTCTGCTTCACGGACGCCACGCGCTTGGCGGCCGCTTCGGTCATGGTGATGGCCACGTCAGTCTTCCTCGGTCTCGAGGCCCCGCTTCTTGCGGTAGTCGGCGATGGCCGCCTTGATAGCGTCTTCGGCGAGCACGGAACAGTGGATCTTGACGGGAGGCAGGGCGAGCTCCCGGGCGATCTGCGAATTCGAGAGGCTCTCGGCGAAGTCCACGGACTTGCCCTTGACCATCGTGGTCACCAGCGAGCTGGAGGCGATGGCCGAGCCGCAGCCGAAGGTCTTGAACTTGGCGTCCTCGATGACGCCCTCGTCGCTGATCTGGAGCTGTAGCTTCATGACGTCGCCGCAGGCCGGCGCGCCGACGAGGCCCGTACCCACCTCGGGGGAGGACTTGTCCAGCGAGCCCATGTTGCGGGGGTTCTCGAAGTGGTCGATGACCTTGTCGCTGTAGGCCATGGTGCGGACTCCTGAGGGGTTTCTAGATGCCCTCGGCATGAGTGGCGAGTCGGTGCGCGAGGCAACTTCCGTCCCTGTTGGTCTGGGGGTGCCGCCGGCATAGCACCGCTATTCCAAGCGCGCCCCCGGGCCGACAGGGGCGGAAGGGGTCCACACAACGGCTTGCCAATCGTGCCGAGGTCATCTATGGCAGCGTGCTCATCAGGCGCGTCTTGAGGGCCTCGTGGAGCTTGCGGGGCTCGCTGGCCCCGGCCTCCCCGATCTCCTCGGCGAGGGCGACGTCGCCCGTGCAGGCCTTCTCGTACTCCTCGGCCGCCGCGTCGGTGTCGCCCACGCTGACCAGCGCGATGGCCCGCACCAGCCGGAGCTGGCCCTCCTCGGCGGGGGCCACGCCCACGGAGCCGAGCCCCCTGCCCGCGAGGCTCGCCGCGTCGATCCAGTCCTGGCGACGCAGCGCCAGCTCACCGAGCCGCAGCAGCGCCGCCGGCTGGTCCGGGTCGAAGGACAGGATCTTCTGGTAGTGCTGCGCCGCCTTGTCGGGCAGGCCCATCCGGGCGTCGAGCACGTGGCCCTTGGTGAGGTAGGCGTCGATGACGTCTTCCGGATCCCGGGCGTGGTAGATGATGTTGTTGTAGATGTTCAGCAGGTTGTTCCACTGGCCTGCGGCGAACAGGCAGCTCCCGATGCCGCGCAGGGCGGAGATGTCGTTGGGACGGATCTCCAGAGCCTTGTTGAAGCGCTTCTGGGCCTTGTCCATCTTGCCGAGGGCCCGCTCGACCTCGCCGAGACGGGTGTAGATGGTCGCCATCTCGTCCAGGTCCCCCGTGCCGCCGATGAGCTGGAGGAGCTGCCGGTAGACACCCTCGGCCTTGGGCCAGGTCTTGGCGCCGACGTAGAGGGGGCCGACGGCCTTGAGGCTCGGCAGGTGGGTCGGGTTGAGGCCCAGGGCACGCTCCAGGCGAACCTGGCCGTCCTCGGGCCGCCCGACGGACAGCAGCGCCTGGGCGAAGTGGTAGTAGTACTGTGAGGCCTCGATCTGGAGGTCGAAGTCGTCGAGGTCCCAGGTCTCCACGTCGCCCTCGAGGCGCTCGTAGAGCTCGACGGAGCCGGCCAGGTCGCCACGGGCGAAGCGGTAGTCGGAGAGGAAGCGCAGGGCGTCGACGTTGGCGTCGTCGAGGTCCAGCACCTCGGCGTAGATCACCGAGGCGTCGTCGCGGTTGTGGAGGGTGTCCAGCTTGATGCGGGCCGCCTTGATCAGCGGCTCCACCCCGGCCGCGCCCTCGAGCGCCCGACCCTGACGCCGCAGGGCCTCGACCACGTACTCCCACTCGCCGCGAGCCGCTCGCAGGGCCTCCAGGGCCCGCGCCGCCTCCAGGTCCGGGTGGTCGCCGGCGCTCGCACCGTCCAGGTAGCGGATCGCCTCGTCGTCTCGGCGCAGCCGCTCGGCGTGGACCAGGCCGATCCGCCGCAGCAGGGCGCTCCGCTCCGCCCCGTCGCGGTGGCGGACGAGACCGCGAGCGACCTCGACGAAGCCGTTCCAGTCGTTGATCTTCTCGTTGAGCTCCACCAGGTGTTCGAGGGCCTCGACGTTCTCGGCGTCGACCTCCAGGACCTTGCGCCAGGCTTCGGTGGCCACAGCGGGCTCGTCGATGCGGTCCTCCCAGATCCGGGCGATCTCGGCGTAGAGCTCGACCTGGTCCGTGCCCTCGGCCAGCGATGCCTCGCGGGCCAGGACACCGACCATGGCGTTCCAGTCCTCGGCCCCTTCGGCGATGCGCCGCAGGGCGGCCAGGGCCTGGCGATCCTCGGGCACGTGGTCGAGGGCGGCGAAGAGCGCCGTGCGCGCGGCCTCCAGGTCGCCAGCGGTCTCGTGGACCTGGGCGATGCGGCGCTGGACACGGGCGGCCTCGTCGGCGTCCGCCGCCGTGTTGGCCAGGCCCGCCAGGTACTGCAGGGCCAGCTCGGACTCACCCCGAGCCCCGGCGATGCGTGCCAGGGCCTCGAGCACCTCCCGGTCCTCCGGGGACTCCTCGTGGAGCTGCCGGTAGAGGTCCCAGGCCTCGTCGGTCTCGGCGAGGTGCTCGGACAGCAGGCTGCGCATCCGGATCTGCAGGCCGGCCTTGAGCGCCTCGGTGCCGATGGCGGCCGACTGGGCCCGCAGGGTCTCGAACAGCCCGCTCCAGTCCTCCAGCGCCTCCTGGGCCTGGGCCTGCTGGAGCAGTCCGGCGAGGCCACCGGCCTCCCGCGCTGCAGCCACGGCACCCTCGGCGTCCCCGGCCTCCAACAGGTCCTCGGCTCGCAGCAGAGGCTGTGGTGGGTCCACCCGGTCGTGGAGACCCGCCAGACCCTCGCTGTCCCCTGCCGCCAGCAGCAGGCGACGCATGCCCTCGAAGGCCTTGCCACGGACCGGTGCACAGGCAAAGGCCTCGCTGTAGGCCTCCAGGGCACGTTCGACCTCGCCGGCGCCTTCGAACAGGTGCCCGGCGAAGGTGGCGTGCACCACCTTGACCGCCGGGTCCTCGCTGGCGGCCGCCAGGCTGGCGTGGGTCTGGCCCAGTCCAGCCTTGTCTCCCGCGGCCTGCTGGAGCCGCTCCAGCGCCGTCAGCGCTCCCTCGTTGCCGGGGTCGCTCTCGATCACGGCGTTGAACGCCTCGAGGGCCTCTTCGCCACCCTCGTGGAGCTGCTCGGTCAGGCGGGCCACCTGGCCGGCCTGGTCGGCGGCCTGGTGGGCGCGGGTGGCCACCTCGGGCATGCCGAGCGCCTCGCAGAGAGCCGCCAGGGCCCCCAGCGGCCGGTCGCCGGCTTCCTCGGCGGCCAGGACATCGGACACGGCCTGGACGGAGGCCATCGGGTCGGTGTCACGGAGGGCATCGGCGACGAGCGCCGAGATGCGGGCCCGTGCAGCGTCGCTCGACGCATCGGCCGCGGCCGCGCGGTAGAGCTCCACGAGGCCGGCCATGTCGGCCTCGGCGAGCAGGTGCTCCTCGAGCACGGCCAGAGCACCCGGGTGGGCACCGTCCGCGTCGAGCACCCGCTGGGCCAGGCCGGCCGGGTCTCCGCTGTTGAGCTGCTCGCTGAGCCGCGCCGAGTCCAGCAGCAGCCAGTGGCGCCGCTCGAGGTCGTCGGAGGCATCGGCCTCCTGGAGCTGGAGGCGCTGGACCTCGGCCCAGTCGGCCTGGGCGACCATGATCTCCTTGAGGAGCAGGCGGGCTGGCAGGAAGCCAGGTGAGAGCTCGAGGGTGCGCTGCAGGCACTCGATGGAGCCGACGGGGTCGTCGACCTTCTCCACCAGGACCCGGGAGGCGCGGTAGAGGAAGCTCACGACCTCGTTGCTGTCCTCGGTGCCCTCCGCCGCCAGCCGGAGCACCTTGGCCAGGCCAGCCCAGTCGGCGTCGGCCTCCAGCAGCCTCAGGTAGGCGTCGAGGCTGGGCGGAAAGTCCGGGACGTGGTCCAGGGCCCGCTTGTAGAAGTCCCGAGCCCGGGCGTGGTCGTCGAGGCGGAACTCGCACACGGCACCTGCGCGGTGCAGGTGCAGGGCCACGGCTCCCGGCTCGTCACACAGGATCGCCCGCTGCTCGTAGAGGGCGGCGAGGCTGTCCCACTCCTCGAGCCGCGTGTAGACCCGCTCGAGGCCTTCGAGCGCCGGCAGGTAGCCGCCGGCGATCTCGAGGATGTTCTCGAAGTGCTGCTTGGCGCCCGCCTGGTCGTCCAGGCGCCCCTCGCTGATCTCCCCCATCCGGAACTCGAGGGTGACCCGGAGGTTGGGGTCGTCGAGGACCTGGATGCGCTCGGCCCAGAAGTCGAGCAGGCCCTTCCAGTCGGAGCGGGCCTGGAGCACCCGGGCGACCGCGACCGCAGCCGGCACGGCCGCCGGATCGGTGGCCACCTCCCGGTAGGCCGCGAGGGCACCGTCCTGGTCGTCGCAGTGCTCCTCGAGCACGCGTGCCAGCCGGTAGAGGGCGAAGGGGTGGGCGGCTTCGTCCGCGGCTTCGACCTCAGCGCGCAGGGTCTCGACCACGGCGTCCCAGCGGCACAGGGCACTGTCGATGCGCTGGAGTCGATGCCGGACCTCCGGCCCGGCGCCGGACTCGAGGGCCAGGCCATAGGCGGCTGCGGCGTGTTCCGGATCGCCGGCCTTGTTGACGTAGACGTCGCCGGCCCGGGTGAGCCACAGCCAGGCGTCTGCACCGCCCGCGCTCGTGCCCATGTCGGTGTAGAGCTCGGCGAGACCGACCCAGTGCTCCTGGGACTGCAGCAGGCGCTCCAGGGCGAGCAGCGCCGGGACGTGACCGGGGTCGGCCTTCAGGGCGTCGCGCAGGGCCTGCGCCGCCAGCTCGGGGCGTCCGAGCCGCTCGGCGTAGACGTGCCCACGCTGGGCGTGGGACAGGGCGGCCCGTGTGCCCCCGGTCTGGCCTGCGAGCTCGGCGAGGGTGTCGGCGAGGAGCTCCCAGTCCCCCTTGGCGCCGTAGAGGTCGCGCAGGAGCTGGAGGGAGAAGTGATCGCCGGGGTTGCGGTCCAGGCTCTTGCGCAGCAGCTCGATGGCCTCGTCATCGCGCTGGAGCTGGTGCCGCGCGACCAGCGCCGCGTCCTGGTAGAGCTCGGAGGAGGCCTTGGGCCGGGTCTCGGAGGCGGCCTGGGCCGCGAGGACCTCGCAGAGCTCCTCCCACTTGCCGTTGAGCCCCAGGGCCGCGGCCAGCTCCCGCAGGCCGGCCGGACCGGAGTCGCCGGTGTCGACGGCCTCCCGGGCATAGCGCTCGGCCTGCTCGGCGTCGCCGAGCCGGGCGCGGGAGAGACGGGCCGCTTCGACGAGCAGACCGGCGCGCTGCTCGCCCTCGAGGTGGGCCGCCTCGGCGCCGAGCAGGGTGACGCGATCCCGCCAGGGGTCGTCGTCGGGCACAGCGGACGTCTCGGCCTCGGGGGCCGGCGGAGCCACGGCGACCGAGGGCACGGAGGGCTCGATGAAGTCGCCGGTGTCGGGGACCATCACGGCGGCCGGCTCGGACTTCGGCTCCGGCAGCGGCGGTGGGGCACCGAGGGAGATCATCGGGCGGTCCAGGGCGTCGTCGCCGGCATCGGCCTCGGCCTGGGCGGCGGCGATCTCGTCGCCGGTGCCCTCGTCGAGCCCGATCTCCTCGGGTGGCGGTCCGATCTCGGTGACGTGGTCGGTGCTCTCGCCGACCTCCTCGTCGGCGGGCTCGGCCACCGGCGGCTCCGGCGGCATGGGCTCGGTCTCGGACTCCGGCTCGGGTGGCGGGGCCTCGACCGGAGCTGGGGGCAGCTCGGGCACGACGGGCGGCGCCTCGGCCACGGGTTCCGGCTCGGGTTCCGGCTCGGGTTCCGGCTCCGGCTCCGGCTCCGGCTCCGGCTCCGGCTCCGGCTCCGGATCGGCCTCAGGCTCGGCCTCGGGCTCCGGCTCCGGCTCCGACTCGGGCGGTGGAGCCGCCGTGGGATCCGGCACGAAGACCTCGCCCGCCACCGGCCGCTTCCGGCCCGCAGCATCGACATCGGTGGCCGCGGCGGGGGGACTGTCCCCCGCCTCCTCCCCCTCGTCGTCTTCCCAGGCGAAGGCCCCTTCGTCACCGGCCCGGAAGAAGTCTTCCATCAGGTCGTCGAAGGCGCTCTCTTCTTCGGTCTCTTCGCGCTTCTTTCTCGCCATGCAGACGTGCCTCCGCGACCTCGCGCCGCCGAGCCGCGATGCTATCACCGGGCAGGGTCCAGGACCCTAATCGGTGGGGAACCTTGCGACTCCCTTGCGTCGGGCCGTTGATGATCGGCGCCGCGCGGCGACGGCTCAGGGGCTGGGGAGCGCGGCCAGCACCCACTTCAGATCGTCGTCGTAGAAGTAGAAGCCAGCGCCGACGTAGCCCGTGACGAACCGGTACCTGGCCCCGAGCCAGATGTTCTCCAGGCCCCCCTGCACCCAGACGTGCTCGAGGGGCTCCAGGCGGGCTCCGAAGCTGATGTTCGGTGTGTTGTCGAGCACGGGCCAGGACCCGAACTTGGAGTCGTAGAAGTCCAGGCTCAGGCGGAGGCGGTCGTCCCAGAGGTACTGGTCCACGCCCACACCGCCCGAGCTCTCCTTGAGGCCGAAGCGGACGGCCGTGTTCTTCCAGCGGTGGCCGACCTGGAAGCTGAAGCGGAGCGCCGAAGTGCGCACGTACTCCCGGTAGGTGCTGCCCAGATCGGGCATCGCGTGGTCTTCGGAGGTGATGACGCCCAGCGGGTGGTCCACGACCTCGACGAGGTAGTACCGGAAGTCGTTGGGGATGACCTTGATCGAGAGGTTGTGGCGCATGCCTCCCGACAGGGGATTGCCCTCGGGAAAGTCCCCGAGTCTCGGCTCGGTCCCCAGGAAGAACTGGCCGGTGTACCGGACCTGCATCTGCATGCCCGTGACGTCGCTCACGACCCCGTTGATCTCCTCGATGGTCTGGTTGGCGTTGCCGAGCGCGGTCTGGAGCTGGACGATGGTGGAGTCGATCTCGTTGATGGTCTCGTCGTCGTTGACCAGGCGGCCGAGGGTCCCGTCGCCCTCGTCGACCTTGGCCGCGATGGACTCCACGGAGGCCAGGGCCGCGTCGAGCTTGCGGGTGGCCTCCTCGACCGCGACCAGCTCCTCCTGGACCGACATGGCGGTGCGGTTCACGACGTCGTTCAGCGTCTGGGAGACCTCGCGCAGGTTGCGGGCGATGGTGTCGACCTGGTCCCGGTTGCTGAGCGTGAGCTCCTTGATCTGCTGCGAGAGCTCCCGGACGTTCTCCACCGTGGCGTTCAGGGCGTCCTTGGTGCCCTCGTCCTCGATGTAGGCGCGCAGGGCTTCGGTGATCGCGGCCACGTCCTCCGTGATCTTGGACACCTTGGCGGAGATGTCGTCCACGTCGGGCCCCACGCTCCGGGTCTCGAGCACGTCGCCTTCGGTCATGAGCTCGTCGGAGACGCCGGGCACGATGCGCAGGACCTTGTCCCCGAGCACGCCCTCCATGCGCAGCTCGCCCAGCGAGTCCAGGGGGAGCTGGACGCCCGAGGTCACGTCGATGGTCACCAGCGCCTGGTCGTCTTCGAGCACGATCTTGCGCACCGAGCCGACCGACACCCCCGCGACCTCGACCTGGGTCGACGGGTAGACCCCTTCGGCGGAGTCCAGGTAGGCGTAGAGCGTGTAGCCAGCCGACTGGCCGGAGGGCCGATCGTCGACCCGGGAGATCAGCGTGCCACCGAGGACCGTGGCGACGATCCCCAGAAGCCCCACCTTGAACTCGTTGGACCAGCTCGCCATGCGCTCGGAAGCTACCACGACCCCCGGGGGGTGGCCCTACTCCAGCCCGATGGGCCCCTCGAGCTGCCCCCCGACGAACTGCCGCACCCGGTCGTCGGGGTGGTCCCGGAAGGCGTCCGGTGGGCCCTCGGCGATGATGCGCCCCTCGTGGAGGAAGGCGATGTGGTCGGCGATGTCGAAGGCCGACGCCATGTCGTGGGAGATGATGACCGACGTGATGCCCTGTCGCCGGTGCTGGGTCTCGAGGATGAGCTGGTTGATCTGGGCCGTCAGGATGGGGTCCAGCCCGGTCGTGGGCTCGTCGTAGAGCAGGATCTCAGGCCGATGGATCAGCGCCCGGGCCAGCCCCGCCCGCTTGCGCATGCCGCCGGAGAGCTCGGACGGCAGCTTGCCGGCCGCACCGGCGAGCCCCACCTGGGTCAGCACCTCGTGGACCAGCTCCTGGATGCGGGGCTCCTCGATCTCCGAGTGCTCCCGCAGGGGGAAGGCCACGTTGTCGAGCACGGTCATCGAGTCGAAGAGCGCCGCGTTCTGGAAGACCATGCCGAAGCGCAGCCGGAGGTCCCGCAGGGGGTGCCCCTTGAGCCCCGTGACCTCGGTGTCCCGCACGAAGACCTGGCCCGAGTCCGGGTGCAGCAGCCCCAGGGCATGCTTGAGGGTGACGGACTTGCCGGCGCCCGACCGCCCGATGATGACGGTGATCGAGCCCTCCGGGATCGCCAGGTCGAGCCCCCGCAGGACCTGGAAGGGCCCGAAGGCCTTGTGGACGTCGACGAACCGCAGGACGGCCTGGGGGACGGGGGCCAGGGCCTCCATCAAGTCATCCACCACAGGGTGAGGAAGTAGTCCACGATCAGCACCGTGACCGAGCTGATCACGACGGCCTGGGTGGTGACCCGCCCCACGCCGGCGGCCCCACCCCGCGCCGCGAGGCCCCGGGTACAGGACACGATGGCGATGATGGCGCCGAAGACCGCCGCCTTGGCGAGGCCACCGGTGAAGTCGTCGGGGTCGAGGTACCACTCGATCCGGTAGATGAAGGCCCCCTCCGAGATGCCGAGGACCTCGATGCCCACGTACCAGGCCCCGAGGATGCCGACGGCGCTGAACACGACCGCCAGGGCCGGCATCATCACCACAGAGGCACAGAGCCTCGGCGCGACGAGGTAGTCGACCGGGTCGACGGCCATGGCCTCCAGCGCGTCGACCTGCTCCGTGACCCGCATCGAGCCCAGCTCGGCGGCCATCGCCGAGCCGGCCCGTCCCGCGACCAGCAGAGCCGTCAGGACCGGCCCCAGCTCCCGGGTGAGCGCCAGGGACACGGTGGAGCCGGTGAGCGAGCGAGCGCCGAAGAGCCCGAAGCCGTACTCGGCCTGCAGGGCGAAGACCCCACCGGTGAACAGCCCGGTGATCATCACGATGGCGAGGCTCTGGAAGCCCACGAACTCCATCTGCTGGATCACCGAGCGCAGGCGCAGCGGCGGTCGGAACACCCACAACAGCGCCTGGAAGGCCACGCTCAGGATGGTCCCGAAGCCCTCCACGAAGCCCAGGATCCAGGCCCCCATCGACTCGATGCCCGTCACGACGGGTCGGGTCAGACGGGCGAGCCGGTTCAAGGGGCCTCCTGGAAGCGCCGCGGGACCCGGTCCGAGAACCCGCAGAGGATCTCGTAGGGGATGGTACCGGCCCACCCCGCCAGCTCCGAGGCCGGCAGGCCCTCACCGAGCAGCAGCACCTCGTCTCCGCAGCGCACCTGCTCGGTCACGTCGGTCACGTCGACCATGACCATGTCCATGCAGACCGAGCCCCGGACCGGGCAGCGGTGGCCCCGCACGACGACCTCGGCCCGTTCCGAGAGCGCCCGCGGATAGCCGTCCGCGTAGCCGACCGGCAACGTCGCGATGCGCGACGGGCGCTCGCTGCGCCACCGGCGCCCATAGGAGATGCCGTAGCCGCGGGGGATGTTCTTGACGAACAGCACCTGGGTGGTCACCCGCATCGCCGGCTCCAGGCCGTCTCCGAGGCCGGGTCCGGGTGCCACCCCGAAGAGCGCCAGCCCGACCCGGACCATGTTGAACGGCGGCTCGACCAGCGACCGGTGCCCCAGGGCCCCGGCGCTGTTGGCGAGGTGGCGCCAGCGCGGACGCCAGTTGCGGACCTCGAGCGCCGCCAGCGCCTCCCGGAACCGGCGTGCCTGCTCCAGGGTGAAGGTCGGGTCGGGGGCCTCGGACTCCGCCAGGTGGCTCGCCAGGCCCACGAGGTCCAGCCAGGCGAAGTTCGCCAGCCGGTCCAGGAAGGGCTCCCAGTCTCCGCGTGGCACCCCGAGCCGGCCCATGCCGGTGTCGACCTTGACGTGGATCTCGACCGGGGTCCCCCGCCGGCGGCCGGCCGCGTCGATCCGCGCCGCGGCCTCGAGGTCGTAGACCATCGGCGTGAGGTCCCAGGCGACGGCCTCTTCGGCGCCGTCGTGGCCCACACCGCCGAGACAGATGATCTCCCCGGTGACGCCCGCCCGGCGCAGGGCCTTGCCCTCCTCGACCAGCGCGACGCCGAAGGCCTCGCAGCCGGCCTCCTGCAGCGCCAGCGACGCCGACACCAGGCCGTGGCCATAGGCATCGCCCTTCACCGCCGCGAGCACCCGAGTGCCGGGGCCGACGGCCCGACGGACGACCTGGAGGTTCCGGCCGAGACGGTCCAGATCGACGTGAGCGGTGGTGGGCCGGATCTGGCGGGGCATGGGTCGGGAGCTGTCCGTGGTCAGCCATAGCCCGGGACGCACGCGGTGGTTACCCCGTCGCCCCGTCGGGAGGTCGTGTCATGCGGATCATCGTCGCCGGCGGAGCCGGCTTCATCGGCTCCCACCTCTGCGAGCGGCTGCTGGGCGAGGGGCACGTCGTCGTCTGCCTCGACAACTTCGTGACCGGGGACCGGCGCAACCTCGCCGGCTTCGCCGAGCACGACCGCTTCACCTTCATCGAGGCCGACGTCACGAAGTCCATCCCGGTGGACGGGCCCGTCGACCGCATCTTCCACCTCGCCTCCCCCGCCAGCCCGATCGACTACGTCGAGCTGCCCTTCGCCACCCTCTACGCCGGCTCCGACGCCACGCGCCTGATGCTGGACAAGGCCCTCCAGACCGGAGCCCGCTTCTTCCTGGCGTCGACCTCCGAGGTCTACGGGGACCCGGCCGTGCATCCCCAGGTCGAGTCCTACTTCGGCAACGTCAACCCCATCGGCCCGCGCTCGGTCTACGACGAGGCCAAGCGCTTCGCCGAGGCCATGACCATGGCCTACCACCGCTACCACGGGGTGGACACGCGCATCGTCCGGATCTTCAACACCTACGGCCCGCGCATGCGCCTCAACGACGGCCGGGCCCTGCCGGCCTTCATGTCCCAGGCGCTGCGCGGAGAGCCGGTCACGGTCTTCGGGGACGGGCTGCAGACGCGCTCGTTCTGCTACGTGGACGACATGGTGGACGGGATCCACCGCCTGCTGATGTCGGACGAGGACTTCCCGGTGAACCTGGGCAACCCGGCCGAGATGAGCATGCTGGACTTCGCCCGCAAGGTCATCGAGCTGACCGGCTCGAGCTCGGCGGTCACCTTCCAGTCCCTGCCGGTCGACGACCCCAAGGTCCGCCAGCCCGACATCACCAAGGCCCGGCGCACGCTGGGCTGGGAGCCCAAGGTCGACCTGCACGAGGGCCTGGGCGTGACCCTGAAGTACTTCCGGGAGCGCCTCTCCACCTCGACGGAGCCGGCCTGATGTGCGGCATCATCGGGACCATCACCCGCGATGGACCGGTGCTGGAGACCCTGATCGAGGGCCTGCGCGTGCTGGAGTACCGCGGGTACGACAGCTGCGGGGTGGCGGTGGCCTGCGGGGAGGGCGTCGAGGTGCGGCGCAAGCTGGGGCGGCTCTCGCGGCTTGAGGAGCACCTGCTGGAGCACGCTCCCCACGCCTCCGACGTGGGCATCGGCCACACGCGCTGGGCCACCCACGGGGAACCCTCCGACGCCAACGCGCACCCCCACACCGACGGAACCGGGCGCATGGCGCTGGTCCACAACGGGATCATCGAGAACTACCTGGAGCTGCGCCGCGAGCTGGTGGCGGCGGGCTGCACCTTCAGCTCCGAGACCGACACCGAGGTCCTGGCGCACCTGGTGGGCAGGGGCCTGGCCGGGGGCCAGGAGCTGGCCGAGGCGGTGCGGCAGGCCCTGGTCCGGGTGGAGGGCTACTACGCGCTCGCCGCGGTCGCGCGTCGGGATCGGCCCGAGCTGGTGTGCGCGCGCCAGGGCCCCCCCCTGGTGGTCGGCTGGACCGAGGAGGCCGCCTGGCTGGCGTCGGACGTGCTGGCCCTGCTGCCCTACACCCGGCGGGTGGTCTTCCTGGAGGACGGGGACATCGCCCGGCTGAGCCCGGGCAGCTGCACCATCCTCCGACAGGACGGGGCCGAGGTGGAGCGCCCCGTCAAGGAGATCGAGTGGGACGCCGAGGCCGCCAGCAAGGGTGGCTTCAAGCACCACATGCTCAAGGAGATCTACGAGCAGCCCGAGGTGATCGCGCGCACCGCCTTCGACCGCATCCTCCAGGTCCAGGGGACGGCGCTGTTCGAGGGCCCCGGCTGGGAGGAGGAGGAGCTGCGCGCGACCAGCCGGGTCCAGGTGCTGGCCTGCGGGACGGCCCTGCACGCGGGGATGATCGCCCGCTACATGATCGAGGGGCTGGCGGCCGTGCCGGTGGACATCGACTTCGCCTCGGAGTTCCGCTACCGCGACCCGCGCCTGTCCCCCGGCACCCTGGCCCTGGCCATCTCCCAGTCGGGCGAGACCGCCGACACCCTGGCGGCGGTGCGCCTGGCCACCGAGCTGGGGGCGCGGCCGGCGGCGATCTGCAACGTGATCGGCAGCACCCTGGTGCGGGAGTCGCGGGCCTGCATCCTCACCCACGCCGGCCCCGAGATCGGCGTCGCCAGCACCAAGGCCTTCGTGGCCCAGGTGATCGCCTCCTTCCTCCTGGCGGTGAGGCTGGGGAGGGCGCGCGAGGCGCTGGAGCTGAGCGAGGGCCGGCGCCTGCTGGACGAGCTGCGGCGCCTGCGCCCCAAGGTGGAGAGCCTCCTCTGCGACGAGGCCTCGGAGCACCTGCGCGCCATCGCCGGGCGCTACCGGGATTCGCGCGGCTTCTTCTTCCTGGGGCGGGGGGTCAACTACCCCGTGGCGCTGGAGGGGGCCCTGAAGCTCAAGG
>CAZCVP010000039.1:0-47006 GCA_964501915.1 uncultured Enterobacterales bacterium | reverse complement strand
CGAGCGGCTACGTCGAGAACACCGACGACTGCGACGACCTGGACGCCGACGTGAGCCCCGACGGCACCGAGGTCTGCAACGGCACCGACGACGACTGCGACGGGGACACCGACGAGGACGCGACCGACGCGCCCACCTGGTACGGCGACGGCGACGGCGACGGCTTCGGCGAGGCCACGGACACCGAGACCGCGTGCGAGGCGCCCTCCGGCTACGTGGCCGAGCCCACGGACTGCGACGACGCCGACGCCAGCGCCTGGCCCGGGGCTCCCGAGACCTGCGACGCCAGCAGTGACCTGGACTGTGACGGCACCACCAGCGACGGCTGCGAGTCCTGCCTGGAGATCCTCGAGACCGGCGGCTCCACCGGCGACGGGCTGTACGACATCGACCCCGACGGTCCGACCGGGTCCATCGCCGAGCAGCCCACCTGGTGCGACATGACCCGCGACGGGGGCGGCTGGACCCTGGTCCAGCGGACGGTGTGGGACTGGAGCGAGAGCGAGATCCTGATGACCGACTACGCCTCGTGGGTCGGTACGAGCGTCGGCGATCCGGACGCGGACCAGGCCTACCGGATGGCGGGGGAGGCCTGGGACGAGCTGATGGCCTCCGGCGAGATGCTGCAGGCCCACTCCATGCGCAAGGACGCCGACGGCACCTCCTGCGACCCGCTCTACTACACCGGCTCGGGGGGCACGCTGACCGTGGACAGCAGCACGGCCACGATCTCCTCGCTGACGAGCTCGGTCTACCTGGTCAACGAGCCCGAGCTGTCGACGACCGACTCGGGGCCGAGCACGGACTGTGTCAACGACTACGGCGGCGTGCCCTGGTTCTACAGTCACTGCTGTACGACCTGTCCGACGTACAAGTCGAGCTACTGGTCCGACGAAGCCCATCCGATGGTGTCCTACACCGACGACACGGCGGATCTGAACGGCAGCACGCACACCGACGTCTGTGGCGGTGACGACGTGTTGGCCAACGAGAACGGGAGCTCGTACTGGGGGGTGAACGTGATGGAGGTGTACCTGCGCTGAGGGCGCTCAGGGGGTCAAGTCAGCTCCCAGCGCGGTCGATCCAGGGTCCAACACCTGGTGTCGAGATGTCCTCTACGCTCTCCTGGTCTGCGACCTTTCCGCTGCACCGCACGCTGGCCCTGGTGGGCTGGGTGGTCGGCTGCGTCGCGATTCCTGGTGCCTGGTGGTGGGACGCCACGGCGCGAGCGCTGCCCCTGGACGTGGACACGCTCCAGGCGCTGTATGTGAGCAGCCCCCTCCACTGGGGCCTGCTGGCCGCGCCGATGACCCTGGCCTTCGTGGGCCTCTGTGCCGGGCTCTACCGGGACGGGAGCGGCGTGAGGGTCTCGGGGCGCCGGGATCTCGAGGTGACGGCCGGTCCGAGGCTGGTGCTCGCTCCGAGCCTCGGCGCCGAGGTCCAGGCCGCCTGAGCTTCAGAAGGCTCGACGCCGGATCACCTCTCGCCACCACAGGGCGCTGTCCTTGGGTCGTCGCTCCTGAGTCGCGAAGTCGACCCAGACGAGGCCGAAGCGCCGCTCGTAGCCGTGGGCCCACTCGAAGTTGTCGAGCAGGGACCAGGCGAAGAAGGCGTCCAGGGGCACGCCCCGGTCGACGGCGGCCAGGGCGGCCCGGAGGTGACTCCGGAGGAAGGCGATCCGCCGATTGTCCCGGATGCGACCGGTCTCGTCGGGGCCGGTGTCGTAGGCCGCGCCGGTCTCGGTGATCACCAGGGGCTGGGGCCCGTAGTCCCGGTGGAGGCGGAGCAGGAGCGCCGTGAGGGACGCGGCGTGGACCTCCCAGCCCATGTCCGTGCAGTCCTCGGGACGGGGGACCGGGACGGCGCGGGGAGCGTTGTCAGCCGCGGGGAGCCGGGCGCGGCGCACGAGGGCCCGGCAGTAGTAGTTGATGCCCAGGAAGTCGGTGGGGGTGGCGAATTCGACGAAGTCGCCGGGCTGGAGCCACGGCGGAGGGCCCGGGGGCAGGTGGCCCGCTGCCCGGTAGTCCCGGACCATGTCCTCCGGGTAGCCGCGACCGTGGACCGGATCGAGGTACCAGCGGTTGAACCACCCGTCGTGCCAGCGGGCGGCCTCGGCGTCAGCGGGGCTGGGGGAGGCGGGGATCGCGGGGGAGAGGTTCAGGGTGAGGCCCACCCGGGCACTCGGGGCGTGGGCGCGGATCCGGGGCACGGCCAGGCCGTGGCTGAGCAGCACGTGGTGGGCCGTGGCCAGGGCTTCGGGCCAGCTCTGGTGCCCGGGGGCGTGCTCGCCGGTGACGTGGCCCATGTGGGCGACACACCAGGGCTCGTTGTGGGTGATCCAGTGGTCCACCCGGTCGCCGAGGCGTCGAGCGACGGCCTCGGCGTAGCGGGCGAAGTGCTCGGCGGTCGCGCGGTCGGGCCAGCCGCCGCGGTCCTGGAGGCCCTGGGGCAGGTCCCAGTGGTAGAGGGTGACCCAGGGGTCGATGCCCACGGCCAGCAGGGCGTCCACCAGGCGCTCGTAGAGGTCGAGGCCCGCGGGGTCGGGCGCCCGCTCCAGGCCGGTCGGGAAGATCCGCGGCCAGGCGACGGAGAAGCGGTAGGCCTCCAGTCCGAGCGAGGCCATCAGGGCGACGTCCTCGGGCCAGCGGCGGGCGTGGTCGCAGGCGATGGCGCCGGTGGCTCCGCTGGCGATGGCGCCGGGGAGGGCGCAGTGGGTGTCCCAGATCGACGGTCCCCGCCCGTCGAGGTCGACACCGCCTTCGACCTGGTAGGCGGAGGTTCCGGCCCCCAGGACGAGGTCCTCGGGCAGCCGGGTCAGGGGGTCTCCCGGGTCGACCAGCCGGGCGCAGCGGCCTCGACGAGGCGGCGGGCGTAGGGGTGGGTGGGGGCGGTCACGAGGGTTTCGGAGGGGCCCTCCTCGACCAGGCGGCCCTCCTGGAGCACCAGGATGCGATCGGCGAGGTAGCGGGCGGAGGCCAGGTCGTGGGTGATGAGCAGGATCGCCAGGCCGCGCTCGTCGCGCAGGCGAGCCAACAGCCGCAGCACGTCCAGGCGCAGGGTCACGTCGAGCATCGAGGTGGGCTCGTCGGCGATGAGCAGGTCGGGCTCGGTCGCCAGGGCGCGAGCGATCGCCACCCGCTGGCGCTGGCCGCCACTGAGCGCGTGGGGGTGGCGGTCGAGGAAGTCGCCTCCGGGACTCAGGCCCACGGTCTCCAGCAGCGCCTCGACGCGCCCCCGGACCTCGGCCCGGTCACAGAGGCGGTGTCGCAGCAGCGGGCGGGCGACGTGGTGGACCACGGTGTGGACCGGGTTCAGGGAGGCGAAGGGGTCCTGGAAGACGAGCTGGAGCCGGCGGCGGACCTCGGGACGGGCCCGACGGCCGAGCCAGTCCTGGCCGTCGAGGCGCACCGTGCCGTCGTCGGCTCGGATCAGCCGCGCCAGCAGGCGGGCCACGGTGCTCTTGCCGCTGCCGCTGCCGCCGACGAGGCCCACGACCTCGCCGCGGCGCAGGGTGAACGAGAGCCCGTCGACCGCTCGCAGGCGGGAGTCGTCGGGCCGGCGGAAGGTCTTGCCCAGGCCTTCGACCACCAGCAGCGGCTCGGAGCCGGGATCGGGCTGGCGGGTGGGCAGTGGCACCAGGTCCGGGTCCCGTGGTCCGGAGGTGGTGGGCAGGGACGCCAGGAGCGCTCGGGTGACCGGGTGGTGACCCCCTGCGGCGAGGGTCGACCGGTCGGCGACCTCGACCAGCACACCGTCCCGCATCACGCCCACCCGGTCGACCACCTCCAGCAGCAGGTGGAGGTCGTGGGTGATGAACAGGACCGCGAAGTGGAGCTGTGCCTGGAGCTCCAGCACCCGCCGGAGGATCTGGCGTTCCACCAGCACGTCCAGGGCGGTGGTGGGCTCGTCGAAGATCACCAGCTCCGGCTGCAGGGCCAGGGCCATCGCCAGCACCACCCGCTGGCGCATGCCGCCGCTGAGCTCGTGGGGGTAGCTGTCGAGCAGGTCGGTCTCCAGCTCGACCAGCTCCAGCAGCTCGCAGGAGCGGGCGTGGACCCTCTCGGCGCCCAGCTCCGGCTGGTGGGTGGTGAGGGTGTGCTCGAACTGGCGACCGATGGTGTGGACCGGGCTCAGGGCGTTGAGCGCGGACTGGAGCACGATCGAGGCCTCCCGCCAGCGCACGGTGGCCAGCTCGTCGGCGCCGAGGGCCAGCAGGTCCCGACCTCCGAAGAGGGCCTCTCCGCCGGTGATCACGCCCGGAGGCCCGAGGATGCGCAGGAGCGCCTGGGCGACCGTGGACTTGCCGCTGCCGGACTCGCCCACCAGGCCCACCAGCTCGCCTCGGTGGATGTCCAGGGAGAGCTCGCGGACGGCGGGTGCCAGGCCGGTGTCGGTCACGTAGGCGACGGACAGCTCGCGGATCGACAGCAGGGGCTCAGCCACGGTCGGCCTCCTTCCACGTCGGTGTGGCCTCGCGGCTGGGGCGCAGGCCGACCAGGGCCGCCCGCCAGATCCGCTCGGAGCGCAGGCGGGGATTGGTCAGCTCGTCGATGCCGTAGTTCAGCAGCGTGAGCCCGAAGCCCACCGCGGCGATGCAGGCCCCCGTGGGCACGAAGGTCCACCAGGAGCCGGTCAACAGCGCTGCGTCGTTGACCGCCCAGTAGAGGTTGGTGCCCCAGGTCACCGCGCCCACCTCGCCGAGGCCGAGGAACTCCAGGCCCACCTGGGCGCCGATCGCGTAGACCATGGCGCCGATGAAGGAGCTGGCCAGGATCGACAGCATGTTGGGGAGGATCTCCGCGGCCACGATGCGCAGCGGCGACTCTCCAGTGACGATCGCCGCCTCGACGAAGTCCCGGCTGCGCAGCGACAGGGCCTGGGAGCGGATCACCCGGGCGTTCCAGGCCCAGCCGGTGAGCACCAGCACCCCCCAGATGCTCACCGGCCCCGGGGGCAGCCAGGCGGCCAGCACGACCATCAGCGGCAGGCCGGGCAGCACCAGGGTCACGTTGATCGCCAGCGAGGCGAGGTCGTCGATCCGTCCGCCGAAGAAGCCGGCCAGGCCGCCCACGGCCGCGCCCAGCAGCACCACCGACAGCGCGACGGCGAAGGCGACGGCGAGGGTGACCCGCGCACCGCAGACCGTCTGTGCCAGCACGTCCTGGCCCTGGCCAGTGGTGCCCAGCCAGTGTGCCGTGGAGGGGGGCAGCAGGGGCCGATCGACGAAGGCGGAGGGGTCCCCGACCAGGGCGGGACCGAAGAGGGCCACGAGCCCGAAGACCACCGCGATGACGGCGCCCAGGCGAGCCGCCGGGTGGCCCCAGATGCCCTCCGCGACGCGGGTCAGGGCCCTCATCGGCGGGTCCTCGGGTCCAGCAGGACCGTCAGCGCGTCGACCAGCAGGTTCGCCGCCAGCACCGCCAGGGTGATGGTCAGGAAGATGCCCATCATCAGCGGGTGGTCCTGGGCCCGCACTGCCTGGAGCAGGAGGTAGCCCTGGCCCGGGTAGCTGAAGACGATCTCGGTGAGCAGGGTGCCGCCGAGCACGTAGCCGAGGGCGATGCCGAAGCCGGTGAGGCTGGGCAGCAGGGCGTTGCGGGCGGCGTAGCCCCACAGGACCCGCCGCGGGGAGAGTCCCCGGGCTCGAGCAAAGGTCACCGCGCCGTCGCCGAGCACGGAGATCATCGTGGCCCGCATCGCCAGCAGCCAGCCGCCGACGCTCGCCAACACCAGCGTCGCCACCGGCAGGGCGGCGTGCTGCACCACGCTGGCCAGGAACGCGGGGTCGAAGCCGGGGGTCAGGCCGTCGGCGTAGGCGTGTCGGGTGGGGGCCCAGCGGAGCTGGAAGCCCAGCCCGGCGAGCAGCACCATCGCCAGCCAGAAGTAGGGAAAGGCCCCGATCAGCGACAGCAGCGGGGGCAGGAAGCGGTCGAGCCAGCCGCCCCGGTGCCAGGCGGCCAGTGCGCCCAGCGCCGTGCCCAGGACGAAGGAGATCACCAGGGCGGAGCCGGCCAGCAGCACGGTCCAGCCGAGGCCGCCGAGCAGGACCTCGGACACGGGCGCCGGGAAGTAGGCCAGCGAGGTGCCGAGGTCGCCGCGCAGCAGGTGGGAGAGGTACTCGCCGTACTGGACGTGCAGCGGAGCATCGGTGAGCCCGAAGGTGGCGCGGAGGGCTTCGAGCGACTCGGCCTCGAGCTGCCCCTGGAAGCGGGCGAGCATCACCGAGGCCGGGTCGCCGGGCATCAGCCGGGGCAGCAGGAAGTTGAGGGTCAGGGCCACCCAGGCCGCGAGGGCGTAGAAGCCCGAGCGCCCCAGCAGGGCGAGCGCGGCCCTCACCGGGGCTCGAGCCGGGTCATGACCAGCAGGGTCTCGGCGGCGCTGTTGGGGGAGAGGCGGGCGTAGGGGTCCTCGGGGGTGGGGAAGCCCGTGAAGCGGGAGGTGTTGGCCTCGCCCCAGCTCGCGGCCCAGAACACCGGGATCGCCGGGGCCTGGTCCACCATCAGGTGCTGGAGCTGGTCGATGGCGGCCTGCTGATCCTCGGGGGCTGGGCTGGCTTCGAAGCGGGCCAGGAGGGCATCGGCCTCGGTGCTGGCGAAGCGGTGCCAGTTCAGGGAAGAGGCTTCGCCGACCGGCTTCGCCGTGGAGGCGGCCAGCAGGCCCCGGTAGACGGGGTAGGGCGTGCTTCCGCCTTCGCCCCAGCCGAGGGTGAGCTCGAACTCGCCGCGGTGGACCTGGTCGATCCAGGCGCCGAAGTCCTGGGTCTTCATGCGGGAGCGGATGCCGAGCCCCTCCAGGGCCCGGACGACGATCTGGGCGGCGCGGACCCAGTCCGAGAAGCCGGCGACGGTGGAGACGTCGAGCTGGAGCGGGGTGCCGGTGGCGTCGGTGCGCCAGCCGTCGGGCCCTCGGGGGAAGCCGGCCTCGTCCAGCAGGCGGTTCGCGCGATCCGGGTCGTGCTGCACCCAGTCCCCCGCGGCCACGGCCGTCGGGTCCTTCCAGGCGGCGAAGCCCTCGCTGAGGCCGGTGGCGTCGGCGGGGCTGGTGTAGTCGTACATCGCCACCCGGCAGATCAGCGCCCGGTCCAGGGCGAGGCTGATCGCCTTGCGGACCTCCACCCGGTCCAGGGGAGCCACCGTGTGCTGGGGGTAGAGGTAGATGGCGCCGCCGACGGCGGGGAACCACCACAGGTGGTGCTCCGGGTCGCGCTCGACGAAGATGCGGTCGATGGCGGGCACGAAGGCGCCGGCCCAGTCCACCTCGCCGTCCATCAGGGCCAGCGTGGCCTGCTCGTTGGTGGGAAAGGCGGGGAAGCGCAGGGCTTCGACCTTGGGCCGTCCGGTCTGCCAGTAGTCGGGGTTGCGACCCAGCTCCCAGACCTGATGTTCGAAGCGGCGGATCTCGGTGAAGGGTCCGGTGCCCACCGGGTCGGGGTTGGCCCAGGTGACGGGGTCCTCGACGCCGGACCAGACGTGCTGGGGCACGATCACCGCCTTGGTCACCGCGTCGATGCCGGGGGCGTAGGGCTGCTGGAAGGTGAACCGGACCGTGTGCTCGTCGAGCTGCGCGACGGCTTCGAGGTGCTTCCAGGCCCCCCGGGCGTCCAGCGCCGGCACCTCCCGCAGCAGCTCGAAGGTGAAGACCACGTCCGCGGCGTCGAAGGCCTCGCCGTCGGACCACCGGACCCCCTGGCGCAGGGTCAGCTCCAGCACCCGGGTGCCTTCGACCCAGGTGCTCGAGGTCGCCAGCCAGGGCACCCGCTCGCCCTGGAGCGGGCTCCAGATCATCAGCGGCTCGTAGATCCCGTTGGCGGTCGGCCAGCGGGCCATGCCGTGGGGCAGCAGGGGGTTGAAGTTGCGCACCCAGGAGGCCTGGGGCTCCTGCGAGACGGTCATCACTCCGGGCGGCACCTGGGCTCGCGGTGGGGCGCAGGCGAGCAGGAGGAGCGTCAGCATCGGGGGGGGGGGGGGATATAAAAAAAAAAAAAAACAAAGGCGAAAGGCGAATTACATGACCCCACCTTCCACGCGGGCCGCGACCTCGTCACACCACTTCGCGTTGGCGAACAGCTCGCAGCCTCCGAGCCGCTCGGATCGATAGACCTCGTCCTCGGGCGAGCCGAAGGCCAGGCGCCAGACCGTCTCTCCGCTGGGGCGGTCGATCTCGACGATGTCCGTGACGCGGGCGGTCTCGTCGACCGGACAGGCGAAGTGGCTGCGCGTGACCAGCACCCGGTCCTCACTCAGGGCGTCGACGTCGCCCATGTAGTACTCCCACCAGTCGTCGTCCCAGGACCACAGCTCCGTCGCGATCATCGCGCCGGTGTCGAGCCCGTACTCCACCACGCGGCTCCGGCCGCGGCCGCGGCCGTTGTCGTAGACCAGGAGGCGCTCGCCGCCGTGGGTCACCTCCGGGCCGTGCTGGCACCCGGGCCAGCGCTCGTCGCCCAGGGGCTGGCCGTCGAGGTCCTGCAGCGCGAAGTCCCCGCCGACCCCCAGGCGCCACGCCACCTCGGAGCTGGCCTCGTCGATGGCGATGATCTGGTCGATCTTGCAGAGGCTGACGTAGGCGGTCGGTCCCCGGCCGTGGTCGTACAGGTCGATCCAGTTGGCGTGGTAGGCGTCTCCCTCTCCGCTCGGGAGTACACCGGCATCGACACCGTCCTGGCTGCCCCAGGTCCACTGCAGCTCGCCGGTCGACGGCTCGTGGACCTGCACGCGGAAGCCGGTCCACTCGCTCTCCCCCTGGCGGTCCGTCCCCCAGGTCAGGGTCATGATGCGGCCATCGTCGAGCTGCTTGCCGTCGTGGTGGAAGTACTCGGCCTCGGAGCCCTCGAACACGGTGCGGTAGAGCTCCTGGCCCATCAGGTCGATGATGCGAGGGGCCCCGTCGGGGTGGTTGCCGCCGCCCCACACGAACACCCCGTCGCCGTGGTGTCGGGCCTCGATGCCGGCGGTCAGGGTCTCCGGCAGGTCGTGGTACCAGCGCACGTCGCCCACGGGGTCGAAGAGCAACAGCCGCTGGCGGGCATCGTCTTCGCAGCCGGCCTGGTGGTTGAGCAGGGTCCAGGCCCCGGTGGGCTCGAGCTCTGCGTGGGTCGAGACGGAGACCTCTGGCACGTAGCCAGGCACCGGAGAGGTCTCGAAGGTCCACCTCGCCGAGAGGGTTGGCGTGTCGGGGGAGGCCAGGGCGCAGCGGTAGGTGGTCGCGCCTCTCAGCCCCGCGAGGCGCAGGCGGTGGGTCGCGGAGAGGGCCGACTCAGCCAGGTGGACCTCCTCCGGATCGTCGCTCCGGGTGCAGAGGACCACCAGCTCGAAGCCCCCGTCGAGCTCGACCGAGATGTCGACGGTGAGCGGGCCGACCTCGGCGGTCTCGAGGACGAGGACGTGGCTGGAGCGGGTCGCGGACCAGCCGCTGTCGGTGGTCTCGGCGCTGTCGAGCACGGTGTCCGTCGGCGTGGTCGCGCTGTCGTCGGCCGGGCCGGGATCGGTGCAGCCGGCGGTCCACCCGAGGAGGAGGAGCCAGCCGAGACAGGTCGAGCAGACCAGGAAGGGGGAGCGCAAGCTGCTCCGGATGATGCCACGCGAGCCCGGACGACACCGAGTCGGTTCACATCGCCGCCTGGGGCGCCTGGCGGGCTGGATTCGGGGCCGCTGAGGGCCGATCGGGCCCCGGATCGGGCCCCGGACCCAGTCAGGCGGCGATCCTGGTCGACTCGGTGTCGCGAGGCGGCGATCCTGGTCGACTCGGTGTCGAGCGGTGGCCCGTTAGACTCGGGCCGTGTGGCTCCTCCTCCCCGCCGCCTTCGCGGCCGACGTGCTGGTGTTCGGCGACTCCTGGGCCGAGGGCAGCGCCAACGAGCTGCAGGACGTGCTCACCTGGCACGGCACGGGGCTGACGGTCGCCGGCTACGGCATCGGTGGCACGACGGCCGACCAGTACGCCAACCAGTACCCGACGGCGATTCCCGACGTGATCGCGCTGCACCCCGAGGCCCGATGGGTGTGGCTCTCGATGGGTGGCAACGACCTCTTCGCCAACTACTACGCCGGCCAGGGCGCCGACAACGCCGCCCGCTACGACGCCGACTTTCGCACCGTGCTCGCCCAGATCCTGGACATCCGACCGGACCTGCGGGTCGTGAGCTTCGGCTACGACTTCGTCAACTTCGAGCAGAGCGACGCGTGCATCGTCACGGCCTGGACCTACTTCGGCACCGGCACGCTCACGGTGGACATCAACGGCTACTTCCTCGCCGACATCCACGAGACCCTGCTGGGCATCGACCCCGAGCTGTTCCGCTACACCTACGTGGACTCGGTCTGGGGCACGCTGCAGGCCGCCGGTGGCGTGCCCGGGGCTCCCAACGTCGCCCGCCCAAGCCCCGCCGAGTACATGGCGGACTGCATCCACCCGACCTCCCAGGGCTATGGGTTGATCCACAGCGCACTCTACGAGGCCTACTGGGCCGTGCCGGCGCCGGTCGCGGCCATCGACGGACCCACCACCCTGTGTCTCGGGGAGGCCGGGACCTGGACCGACAGCTCGATCGGAGCCAGTGACCGCTCCTGGAGCCTGGACGGTGCTACGGCCGGCTCGGATTCCTCCCTCGTGTCGACCTTCTCCGTCGAAGGCACGGCCAGCCTCACCCTGCTCGTGTCGGCCGGTGCCTGGGAGGACACCTCCTCGTTGGTGATCGATGTGATCGACTGTGCGGTCGGGGACAGCGGGACCACGGACAGCGCCGACACGGGCAGCGGTGACTCCGGGGGCCCGACCGGGGACGACACCGGCCCCGCCGGACCGGACGACGACACCGGCTGTGGGTGCACGGCCTCGTCGTCCGGGGGCTCGCTGCTGCTAGGGGTCCTGGCTCTGGTGGGCCTGCGACGCCGCAGGCCTCAGAGCCGCGCCATCGTCGCCTCGTAGGCCCGGTCCACCCCGGCCTGGATCTCCGCCACGGCCTCGCTGTCCTCGATCAGGTGGGCGAAGCGGGCCTGGCCCTCCAGGTAGCGCTCCACGGGCAGGCTCTTGCGGACCTTCTTGGTGATCCGGCGCTCGCCGTCGACGATCTCGAAGAGCACCACGCAGCCGGCCTTGACTGCGGTCTGGGCCAGCTTGATGCCCTGGGAGTCGGGGAATCCCCAGCCCGGTGGACAGGGGCTGTGGACGTGGAGGTAGGACGGCCCGCGGACCTCCATCGCTCGCTGGACCTTGTCGATGAGGTCGAGGGGGTAGCCGACCGACGCTGAGGCCACATACGGCACCTGGTGGGCGGCGATGATCTCCACCATGTTCTTGCGCAGGCTCGGCATGCGGTCCTCGCCCCGGACCTGGCGCCCCACCGGGGTGGTGGTCGTGCGAGCGCCGAAGGGGGTGGTGCCGCTGCGCTGGCCCCCGGTGTTCATGTAGCTCTCGTTGTCGAAGCAGACGTAGATGAAGTCCTGGTTGCGCTCGATGGCACCCGAGAGCGAGGCCAGGCCGATGTCGGCCGTGCCCCCATCACCGGCCACGACCAGCAGGTTGACGTCCTGGCGCTTGCCCATCTGGGTCAGGGCGGCGTCGATGCCCGAGATCACGGCCGCCGAGTTCTCGAAGAGCACGTGGAAGTGGGGCACCTTGGGCACGCCCATCTGCATGCAGACGGCGAGGCAGCCGGTGGCGTTGATGACGATGGTCTCCGGACCCAGGACCTTCAGCACGTGGCGGAAGCCGAGGATCTGGGGACAGCCCGAGCAGGCGAGGTTGCCCCGGGAGAGGGGCTCGAAGGTGGCGACGTCCCTCAGGCGGGCCATCAGATGACCTCCGCGGCAGGCGCCTGGACGACGGGGAGGCCCTCGGCGGGCCCCCGGGCATCGGGCCAGAAGACCTGCTGGTCGGGCGGCCCGGTGCGGGCCAGCTCCAGGCAGCGCTCCAGGGTGGCGGGGGTGATGTCCTTGCCCCCGGTGCCGATGACGAAGTTCAGGGCCCGTGGACGCTCGTCCAGGGGGTAGAGCGTGCGGGTCACGTCGGGAAAGACCATGCCCGAGGTGCCGTAGCCGATGTCGCGGTCGAGCACGCAGACCACCGACGCCCCGGCCACGGCCTCGCGCACGGCGGCTTCGGGGAAGGGCCGGAAGCTGTGCAGGGTGGCGATACCGACTTTCTCTCCCCGAGCCCGGAGATACCGACCCGTGTGCCGCGCCGTGGCCATCATCGAGCCGATGCCGAGGATCACCACGTCGGCGTCCTCGCAGCCCTCGGTCTGGACCGGCTGGTGGCGGCGGCCGGTGAGGCGCTCGAAGTCGTCGAGGGTCTCCTGGATGATGGACAGCGAGTCCGCCAGGGCCCGGTGCTTCTTGTACTCGAAGTCCGGGTAGGCGTCGGGGAAGAGCACCTCGCCGAACTGGAGCGGGTTGGCGGGGTCGAGGATCGGGCGGTTCCCGGGCCCGGCGGGCGGCAGCAGCGCGTCGGCCTGCTCCTGGGTGACGGGCACCACCGGCTCGCTGGCGTGGGACAGGATGAAGCCGTCGTAGGCGACCATGATCGGCAGGGCGACCTGGGCGTGCTCAGCGATGCGGAAGGCGCAGACCATCAGGTCGTGGACCTCCTGGACGGTGCTCGCGTAGAGCTGGAGCCAGCCGCTGTCGCGGTTGACCAGGGTGTCCTGGTGGTCGGCCCAGATGTTGACGGGCACCGACAGGGTGCGGTTGGCCACCCCCATCACCACCGGGAAGCGCATGCCGGAGGTGAAGTAGAGGACCTCGCACATCAGCGCCAGGCCCTGGGAGCAGCTCGCGGTGAAGGTGCGAGCCCCGACCGAGGCCGCCCCGGCGCAGGCGGACATCGCCGAGTGCTCGGACTCGACCTTGACCATCTGGGCGTCCATGTCGCCGTCGTTGACGAACTTCGCGAGGGTCTCCACGCAGTGGGTCTGGGGGGTGATGGGGTAGGCGGCGATCACCTGGACCCGGGCCAGGCGGACCGCGTGGGCGGCGGCGGTGTTGCCGTTCCAGAAGACGCGGCTCACGGTTCCTGCTCCTCGCGCTTCATCTCGATGGCGTCGACGGCGCAGGCCTCGGCGCAGATGCCGCAGCCCTTGCAGTAGTCGAGGTCGACCGCAAAGGACCTCCGGTCGATGACCCCGTCGGGGCAGTAGAGCCAGCACAGCGAGCACTCGTTGCAGCGGTCCCGGTCCAGGTGGGGTCGCATCGACCGCCAGGAGCCGGTCGGGTTCTCCTCGGACCAGCCAGGGTCATAGGTCAGCACGCTGTCGGTGCGGGCGACGAAGTCCTTGTAGCGCTCCATGCCCATGTCAGGTCTCCAGTCGGTGCAGGCGCTCGCTGGCGAGGCGAGCGACCTTCACGTTTGCTGCGGCCTTGGCCCCGAAGCGCTGCTCCAGCACCCGCTCCACCGAGCTCAGCTCGACCACGCCGGTGATGGTCACCAGGGCCCCCATCATCGCCGTGTTGGGGATCGCCTTGCCGAGCACCTCCAGGGCCAGCCCGGTGGCGTCGACGGTGAAGATCTCGCAGGTGTCGATGACGGTGCTGTCCCCGCCCTGCTGGGCGACCAGCGCGTCGCGCACGGCCTCCGGGGAGCTCGCAGCGTTGAAGATCAGCGTGGCCCCGGACTTCACGCCGAGCAGCACGTTGGCCAGGCGCCAGACGGTGGGGTCGATGACCAGCACGACGTCCGGCTGGGCCGAGGAGAACTTCAGCAGGATCTCCTCGTCGCTCAGGCGCAGGGTCGACACGGCCATCGCGCCCCGTCGTTCCGGCCCGAAGGTCGGGATCGACTGGGCCCAGCGCCCCTCGTCGATGGCGGCCTGGCCGAGCAGGTCGCCGGCGGTCACGACCCCCTGGCCGCCGCGGCCGACGAGCCGGATCTCCCGCATCGCCGAGGTCGTCGTCCCGTGGGTGCCGGTGGATTCGACATGTGGCCTCATCCATACAGGCTATCCCCCTGGGGGAGGCCAATCGGCGGACCCGTGGCTGGTGCCTGATCGGGCGCACTGTGAGCGAGTAGAGTGGCGCGATGGTGGGAAGTGGTCTGCTGGTGGGGGCGCTGGTCTCCTGTGGTTCGGACGACGTGTCGGGGGGACCCCAGACCTCGACTGGCGTCATCTACACCATCGACGACACCGCCACCGATCCCGTCCCCACCGACTCGGCACCCCCCCCGGCCCCCCTCAACGTCCTCGTCGTCCTCGTCGACACCCTCCGCGCCGATCACCTCGAGCTCTACGGCCACACGCGGGACACGGCGCCCCGTCTGAGGGCCTGGGCCGAGCAGGCCGTCGTGTTCGAGGAGGCGATCACGGCCAGCCCCTGGACCCTGCCCTCGGTGGCTTCGATCTTCACCGGGCTCTACGTCTCGGCCCACGAGGTCAGGGACTTCGGCGACGGCCTCGCCACCCACCACGTCACGCTCGCCGAGCGCTTCCGGGACGCCGGCTACCGGACCGCGGCCCTGATGAAGACCGGCGTGCTGGTGGGTGAGGCCGGCTTCGAGCAGGGGTTCGACACCTGGGAGGCCGACCCGGACTTCCGCGACAGCTCCGCGCAGGACCTCACGGACCGAGCCCTCGCCTGGCTCGACGCCGAGGCCAGCGACCCGTTCCTGCTCTACCTCCACTACACCGACCCCCACTACGACTACATCGCGCCGGAGCCCTACTACGAGAGCCACGCCGCGGGCATCGACTCCGAGCTGACCGGTGGGGCCTGGCAGATCAAGGAGATCCGCGACGGCGAGCGGGAGCTGTTGGACGGCGACATCGACCGGCTGCTGGCGCTCTATGACGGCGAGATCACCTACTGGGACAGCCAGCTCGGTCGCCTGCTCGACCACCTCGAGGCGAGCGGGCTCGCCGACCAGACCCTGGTGGTGCTCACCAGCGACCACGGCGAGCAGTTCCACGAGCACGGCAACTGGTTCCACACCAAGCTCTACCAGCAGCTCCTCCACGTGCCGCTGGTGGTGTCCGGGCCGGGTCTCGTGCCGCGCCGGGTGCCGGGAGTCGTCCGCACCGTCGACCTGGCGCCCACCCTGGCGGGACGGCTCGGTCTGGAGCCCGTGGCCTGGTGGCAAGGGCACGACCTGGGGGGGGCCCTCGACGGTGGCGCCGTTCCCGCCGAGCCGGCCTACTTCGAGTACACGCCGGGCAGCGACCGTGGCATCCAGTCCCAGGACCGGATGAAGTTCTTCGTCGAGGACAAGGCCTACCACTTCTTCGACCTCGAGGCCGACCCGGCGGAGTCCGAGAACCTCAACCTGGTGCTCGTGGACGAGAGGGTCGCGCTCTATGAGGAGATGATGGATCTCCTGGAGCAGTCCCAGGATCTCGCCCGGGATCTGGCCGCAGCGGCTGCGTCCGACACCGGCTCCTGACCGGGCTCAGGTCCGCCAGGTGTCCGGCTGCATCTGCGGCACGAGCCGGCTACCTCCTGTCTTCCCTTCCCTTCCCTTCCAGTCCTGGAGGATACCCATGGCCCTCCCCGACTCCGTGGTCCTGTGCGAGTGCTGGGCCCGTGACGGGCTCCAGTCCATCCCCAAGGTGATCTCGACCGCCGAGAAGATCGAGATGATCGATCGGGCGATCGCCTCCGGGGCCCCCAAGATCGAGGTCACCTCGTTCTCCCACCCCAAGCTGCTGCCACAGTTCGCCGACTGCGTCGAGGTGCTCCAGGGCATCACCCGCTCCGACACGGTCTCGCTGGTCGTGCTGATGCCCAACAACAAGGGCTTCGACCGGTTCGAGCGCTGCGTGGGCGAGGGGTATGGGGCCGACGAGATCATCCTGATGATCTCCTCGAGCGAGCACCACAACAGCGTCAACTTCCGCATGGATCACCAGAAGGCCTTCAAGGCTCACTCGGTCGTGATCGAGCGGGCCCACAAGCTGGGCGTGAAGGTGATCGGCTGCGTGGGCACGGTCTATGGCTGCCCGATCGCCGGCGACGTGCCCTTCGAGAAGGTCGTAGACGTCACCCGCTTCTACATCGAGGCCGGCGCCCAGACCATCATGCTCGGCGACACCACCGGCGCGGCCAACCCGCACATCGTGACGGAGCGCATCGGCGGGCTGCTCGAGCTGTTCCCGGGCACCGAGTTCATCGCCCACTTCCACGACACCCGGGGCACGGGCATCATCAACACCATCGCCGCCCTGGAGCTGGGCCTGCGCTACGTCGACACCTCGCTGGGTGCCATCGGTGGCCAGCCGGCGACCGGTGCCAACAAGTACCAGTTCGGCTTCACCGGCAATACCTGCACCGAGGACCTCGTCTGCCTGTTGGAGGAGCTGGGTGTCGACACCGGCCTCGACGTGCTGGCGATGATCGAGAACGGCAAGCGGGCCGAGCAGATCATCGGCCAGCGGCTCCGGGCCAACGTGATCCACAGCGGTCCGGTGAACCACGGCTACAAGGCCTTCGACCCCGGAACGTAGGTCCGGATGGCAGGATGGGGTCCGTGGCCCTGTTCCTCGCCGTGCTCCTGCTCCCCGGCTGCGGGGAGGACGTCCTCCCGGATCCGCCCCGGCTGGCGATCGAGGAGGTCGACACCCTCGTGTCCGAGCACGTGCCCACCGTGGTCACGGTCCGGTGGACGACGGATCGGCCGTCCTCTGGCTCCGTGCGGTTCGGGGAGGTGGGGGGTCCGACGCGCACGGTCCACTCCACCCGGACGGAGGACACCGAGCACGAGGTCCTGCTGCTCGGGCTGCCGCCGGAGACCGAGGTCGAGGTCGAGATCGGAGCCGAGGCGAGCGGGACCTTCACCGAGGAGGATCTGACGCTGACCACGGGCGCCCTGCCGGACGATCACGTCCCGTTCGACCAGACGGGCGATCCGGAGAGCTGGGAGGGCTACCTGGTGCTGGGCCTGGTGGACCCGGCACCGGCCGTGGCGATCATCGATCCCTGGGGGCGGGTGGTCTGGTGGCACGAGGGCGAAGCGGACCTGGCCATCTTCCGGGCCCGGCTGAGCGTGGACGGGACCTCGGTCGTCTACGCGGCGGAGGGGCTCCAGCCGGAGAACGAGGAGCAGAGCCACCTGGTGCGGGTGCCGCTGGCGGGCGGGCAGGTCGAAGTGCTCGACTGGCCCCACGTCAAGCACGACTTCGTCGAGCACGAGGACGGCACCCTGGGGGTCTTGACCAACGTCCTGCTCGACCCGGGAGACGAGATCTCCCCGCGGGGAGCCGGCCTGGTGGAGCGTGCTCCCGACGGCTCCGAGCGCACCGTGTGGAGCGTGCACGACGACCCGGAGGTCTGTGGGCCCGACCCCGATCTGAGCCACGCCAGCGCCCTGGACTACTACCCGGAGACCGACACCTACGTGATCTCCCTGCTGGTCCGGAGCTGCCTGGTGGCGATCTCCCGGGAGACGGGGGAGGTGCAGTGGGTGCTGTCCGCCGACGGCGGCGACTTCCAGCTCACGGAGGACTCGTCGCCGTTCTCCAGCCAGCACCAATTCGACCTCACCGCCGACGGGGTGCTCATCTACGACAACGGCGGACCGGAGCGTGGGGCCTCCCGGGTGGTGGAGTACACCCTGGACGGGGAGGCCGCCGAGGCGGTCGAGGTCCGCTCGATCCCGCACGACCCCACGTTCTTCAGTCCCACGCGCGGAGACGTCGAGCGACTCGAGGACGGCGTCACGCGCGTCGTCTGGGACGGACTCGGCGAGGTCCAGCACCTGGACGTCGACGGAGACGTGATCTGGCAGGTGGAGACGAGGCTCGGGGCTGGCCTGGCCTATGGGACCGCTCTGCAGGACTTCTACGAACCCTGAGGAGCCGGGCCGCACTGCGCCGGATCATGAGTCTGTGAGGCGCTGGGGGGTGGGCGCAGGGGACCCGGTTTCCCGAAGGGGGGATCCCAGGTATGAAGTCGGTGGTCTCGTGGGCGGTGGGGGCGCGGGCCAGCTCAGTGTCCGGCCGTCACGCACCTTGACGAAGTCGTCAGGCGTTGCGATCCTCTTGTTCAGTGGATGAAAGGCTCTACTGAGGCAATCGCCAAGGAGTCCGTGTGCTCTCACAGACCGCCATCTATGCCCTGCGTGCCATGGCCTGTCTGGCCACCCTTCCGCGGGACACCTCCGTGCGCGCGAAGGACCTCTCTGGCTTCACAGGGGTCCCGCCCCACTACCTCTCCAAGATCATGCGGCGGCTCGTCCTGGCGGGCCTGCTCGACTCTCAGAAGGGGCACGGTGGGGGCTTCAAGCTGTCCCGGCCCACCGACGAGATCACCTTCGCCGAGATCCTCCGCGCCACGGACGGCATGCTCACCCCCGAGGTCTGCGCCTTCGGCTGGGGACGTTGCTCCGGTGAGAGTCCCTGCCCGCTCCACCCCTCGTGGAGCCGGCTGCTGGAGGCCTTCGACTCGTGGACGGGCGACACCACCCTGGCTGAGGCCGCGGCCAGTGGCGTGGACGTGACCCAGCTCGGGAAGTGAGCACCACGGGCGGATCACCCCTTGAGCCACCACTCCGCGAGCTGGAGGTAGATCCGCATCACCGGCCGCTGGAGCCAGAGGGGTGACAGGCGGCCGTGCCAGGCCATCAGCCTGGCCAGCCAACCGGGCAGGACCACGGCGCGGTCGCGCTCGAGCCCTCGAAGTCCGGCTTCGGCCACGGCCTCCGGCGTGGTGAAGAGCCAGGCGGGCGGCTTCTTCTGTCCTTCGTAGGCCACCTCGAAGAACGGGGTGTCGACGGGCCCGGGACTGAGCAGGGTGATCGGGACCCCCGTGCCCCGGGTCTCGATGCGCAGGCTCTCGCTGAGCAGGAAGAGGAAGGCCTTGGTGCCTGAGTAGGCGGCCATGCCGGGCAGGGGACCGTAGCCGGCGACCGAGCCCACGTTGAGCACGCCGCCGCGGCCCCGCTCCACCATGCCCGGCAGCCAGGCGCGGATGAGCTGCAGCGGGGCTCTGCAGTTGAGGTCGACCATCACCAGGGCGTCGGCTGCGTTGGTCTCGAGCAGGGGGTTGCCCTGGCCGAAGCCGGCGTTGTTCACGAGCACGTCGACCTGGGGATGGCGGGCCACCAGCGCGTCGACCGCCTCCGGGTCCGTCAGATCGAGGGGCTCGACGATGCCCTCACAGGGAAGCTCGGCGGCCAGGGCCTCCAGGCGGTCCCGGCTGCGGGCGACCAGGATCAGCCGCTCGGCCCCGCGGCGGGCGAGGCCGTGGGTCAGGGCCGCGCCGATGCCGGAGGAGGCACCGGTCACCAGTGCGGTGGTGCCCTCGAGGTCGAGACGAGCCATGTCGCGGGCTATCCGCGCGGCTTGAAGGCCCGCATGCGCTCGATGCTCGTGAGGCGGTAGGTGCGGCGAGCGTCCTTGGCCAGATCGCGGGCCACCATGACCTCCTCGCCGGCCGGCGTGAGCGCGAGGCGCTCGGGAGCGACCTTGCAGGTCACCCGCTTGCCGTCTCGGGCGACGTAGAGCACCTCCAGGCGCTTGCCCTCGATCATGGCCTGGTCGATGACCTGGCGGGCCTCGCGAGGGGAGACCCGAGGCGGCATGTCCCGCTTCTTCTTGCGCCGGGAGGAGGACTGGCCGGCCATGGAGCCGGGCACGGGCAGCAGGTCCGCTGGCCGGGTGTCGGCGGCGTGGGCACGGGCCTGGGGGTTCTCGGAGGCCTCGCGGGCTTCGACGACCAGACCCAGCAGCCGCTCGCGGGCGCTGACCTGGTCGGGGGAGCCCGGGTAGCGCTGGGTCTGGAGGGCGGGTGAGAAGCCGGAGCCGCTGAGGACCTCGCGGATCTGGTCGAGCTTGTGGCGGTCGACGGCGTAGAGCCCGGGCACGAAGCGGTGGAGCAGGAAGGGCTTGAGCTCGCGCATCGACTCCAGCTTGCGGATCCGGCTGCGGTGCACGCTCAGCAGCACGGCGTCGTGGAACTCCACGTCGCCGTGGTGGCCCATCCAGCCCTTCAGGGTCTGCTCGACGTTCTCGGGCAGGCCGGTCTGGCTGTTGTCGCGGAGGAAGTCGAGCACGTCGTCGCGACGCCAGGTCTTCTCCAGGGCCCGCTCGATGCTGATCTCGGTGATCTTGTAGGTGTTGGCCCGGTCGCAGCCCGTGAGCTCACCCAGCTCGCCGACCCGGAAGAGCAGCACCGGGGCCAGGCCGGCCGGGGCCATGACCTCGAAGCTCGGTGTCAGGTAGAAGGCGGTGAAGCCGTCGTCCTCGGGAGGCTCGAGCAGGGCACGGGCCCGCGGCGTGAGGCGGTAGAACTTCTCCTGGCCCCACTCACCAAGCTCGATCATCCCACAGTTGACCAGCGGGGCGAAGGAGAAGGACTCCCGCTCGCTGGTGCGGGTGGGGGCGTACTCGCCCTTGTGGAAGCGGGCTCGCCAGTCCTCGCCCCGCTTCCAGCGCCGGTAGAGGTTGGACAGCGGCCGCTCGGGCACCCACTCGCCCTTGCCGCTGTGGATCGCCCAGAGGATCCACTCGGCGTAGGGGAAGCGGCGGTCCAGGGCCCGGAAGATCAGGTCCCGCTGGTCCTGGGGGTCCAGGTTCAGCCACTCCTCGACGACCTCCCGGTTCACGGAGACGTGGTCGCCCCGGAGCTCCACCAGGCCGTGGAGGATCAGGAAGTCCACGTGGAAGTGGAAGAGCTCGGAGTTGGCGTCCCAGAGCTGGGCGAAGAAGGTGTCCATCTCCTCCTGGTGCGCCTTGTAGATGTCCTGCTGCTGCGTGAGCCGCGGCGGTCGCTGATCGATGTAGGTGCACAGGGTGGCGATGGAGAAGTCCAGCGGCGGACAGAAGGGACGGTGGTCCCGGACCCGGACCTCTTCGTTGGCGAAGACGGGTACGCCGAGCTCCTTCTTGAGGTGCTCGGTCATGTGCTCCACGAGGGGATCCGGCACCAGGTAGAAGAAGTGCCCTTCCTGGGCGTCGGTCGCGGCCACGAGGCCCTTGTCGGCCAGTGCGACCATCACCTTCTGCCACTCCCGCTCGTGGCCGCCCAGCGACAGGCCCAGCTCGCGGTGGAACTCGTCGGCGTGGACCAGGCCGCCGGCCTGGAGCAGGGTCGCCATCGCCGTGCGCTCCCGCTCGTGCATGCCCTTGAGCAGGGTGCCCATGCGGTTGCCCTGCGCCACCGCCCGCACGGTGAGCTGGATCAAGCGGGCCCGGTCGGGCACCCGGTTCGGCTGGCCACCGAGCCCCCGGTACAGGGCGTGGAGCAGGTTCTCGGGGAGCTTGGCGACGTAGGCGTTGAGGTCCTCGAGCTCGGACCGGGACAGGCGCCGACGGCGGGTGAGCCCGGTGACGGCTGCGGTCCGACGACGGCGGCTGCGCCTGCGTCGGGTGTTGCGGCCCCCGTCGGGCAGCTTCACGCCCTGGTTGTTGTCGGACTTGTTGCCACCGCGGCCTCGGCGGCCTCTGCGGCTGCGGCGGCTGCCGCCACCGTCCTTGTTGCTCTCGGCGCCGGACTCGTCCCGGACCTGCTCCATGGTGAACTCCGTCGGAAGTGTGCGCAGGACGAGGGCCAGAGCGGCCCCGTCAGCTCGCGGCGCGTTCCTCGATGGTGTAGCGGTAGCCCTGCTCGGTCAGGAACAGCTGTCGCTTCAAGGCGAAGTCCTGTTCCTTCGTCTCGCGGGTGATGACGGTGTAGAAGTGGGCCTCACCGCCGTCCTTCTTGGGACGCAGGATGCGTCCGAGGCGCTGGGCCTCCTCCTGGCGTGACCCGAAGGTGCCGGAGATCTGGATGGCGACGTTGGCGTCGGGGAGGTCGATGCTGAAGTTCGCGACCTTGCTGACGACGAGGACCTTGATGTCCCCTCTGCGGAACTTCCCGAACAGATCGACCCGCTTCTTGTGCGGGGTCTTCCCGGTGATGAGCGGCGCCCGGAGCATGCTCGCCACCCGCTGGAGCTGGTCCAGGTAGGTCCCGATGACCAGGATGTTGTCGCCCTTGTGACGCTTGATGAGCTCCCGGATGGCGCCCATCTTCAGCGGGTTGGTCGACGCGAGCTTGAACTTGAGGTTCTCGTCGGTGCGCTCGTACTTCTGGGCGTCGCCGTTGTTGAAGTCGACCCGGACCTCGTGGCAGCGGGCCTCGGCGATGAAGCCGCCCTCCTCGAGCATCTGCCAGGGCAGGTCGTAGCGCTTGGGCCCGACCAGGGAGAAGACGTCGCCCTCGCGGCCGTCCTCGCGCACCAGGGTGGCGGTGAGGCCCAGGCGGCGGCGGGCCTGGAGGTTCGCCGTGGCGCCGAAGACCGGAGCGGGCAGCAGGTGGACCTCGTCGTAGATCAAGAGCCCCCAGTTCTGGTCGGTGAAGACGTGGAGGTGCTCGAACTCGGCGGTCTTGGAGCGCCGCCAGGTCATGATCTGGTAGGTGGCGACCGTGACCGGACGGATCTCCTTGCGGGCGCCCATGTAGGCCCCGACCTGGTCTCGTCGGAGGTGGGTCTTGTCGACGATCTCCTTGACCCACTGTTCCACGGCGGCGGCGTTGGTGGCCAGGATCAGGGTGTGCTGGTTGACCAGGTTCATGGCCTGGAGCGCCACGATGGTCTTGCCGGCGCCGCAGGGCAGCACCACCACGCCGTGTCCCCCCGAGGGCTTGCCGTCGAGGAACCAGCGGTCAGCGGACTCGATCTGGTAGGGCCGGACGCCGAAGGGCAGGCCCGAGATCTTCATCTTGTCCCGCAGCCGCACGTCGAGGTAGGCGCCGGGGAGGAAGCCGGCCAGGTCCTCGACCGGCCAGCCCGCCTGCAGGGCCCGCTGCTTGAAGATGCCGCGGTGTCCGGCGTCGATCGCCCAGTGGCGGCGGCCGTCCTCGACGAGGAGCTCCCGGATCTGCGGCTCGGCCGACACCACCTTGGCGATGTAGGCGGTCGCGAAGTCCAGCCGGATCAGGCTCTCGGGGTCCGTGGGGTGGGGGATCAGCTTCACCAGGCCGTAGCGCTCGATGGTGTCGCTGATCGAGTCCAGGACGTTCTGGGGGATGTCGAACTTGGTGAACTGCCCGAGCTCGTCGACGATGTCCGCGCGGGTCATGCCGGAGCTGGCGGCATTCCACAGCGACAGGGCTGTGATCCGGTAGGTGTGGAGGTGCTCGGGAGAAGCCTCGAGCTCCGAGAAGCGGGCCAGCAGGTCGCGGACGGCTTCGTACCGGGCGTGCTTGGTCTCGACGAGGACCTTGCCGTCACCCTGGACGATGACGGGGTTCTCAGGCCGAACTTGCATGGCTCATGGTCTGGTCATGGCGGCTTGGGGCGACACCCGAAAGGAGACGTCGGACGGGTTCGCGGTGCTTGGGCCTCAGGTCTCGAGGCAGCGGCCGGGGGGTTCCGGCAGGGTTGAGAATCATCCACGACGGGCGGGAGACCGTGTGGAAGAGGGCGGTGTGCCCAGGCAAACGGGACGTCGGGTTCCAGACCCCTGTCCACGGCCCAATTTAGCAGCCTTTTGGGTGGTGTCAAGCGGAGTGTGTCACAGACCCGTCACCGAGGTCAGCCGAGGAAGGGGTACTTCCAGTCTCTCGGGGGCACGAAGTTCTCCTTGATCGAGCGCGGGCTCACCCACCGCAGCAGGTTCATGGCGGACCCGGCCTTGTCGTTGGTGCCGGAGGCTCGCCCACCGCCGAAGGGCTGCTGGCCGACCACGGCGCCGGTCGGCGAGTCGTTGACGTAGAAGTTGCCGGCCGCGTGCCGCAGGGTGGTCTGGGCCTCGTGGATCGCCTGGCGGTCCTGGGCGAAGACGGCCCCGGTCAGGGCGTAGGCGCTGGTCTCGTCGACCAGGGCCAGGGTCTGGGCCCACTCGGTCTCGGGGTAGACGTAGACGGTCAGCACCGGCCCGAAGATCTCCTCCACCATCAGCCGATGCTCGGGGTCGTCGACCTGGGCCACGGTGGGCTCGATGTACCAGCCGGTGTCGGCGTGGGCGCGGCCGCCCGCCAGCACTGTGGCGGTGCTGTGGGCGAGGTCCAGGTAATCGCAGTGCCTGGTGAAGGCCCTGCGGTCGATCACCGCGGCCACGAAGTTGGAGAAGTCTCTCACGTCCCCCTGCCTGACCTCGTCGAGCATCGCCAGCAGGTGCTCCTTGACGGCGGGCCACAGGTTCGACGGGATGTAGGCTCTGCTCGCGGCGGAGCACTTCTGGCCCTGGTACTCGAAGGCGCCGCGGAGCAGGGCGACGCACAGCGTCATCACGTCGGCGGAGGGGTGGGCGAGCACGAAGTCCTTGCCCCCGGTCTCGCCGACGAGGCGGGGGTACTGGTTGTAGCCGCCGATGTTGTCGCCCACCGTGCGCCACATCGTGTGGAAGGTGGTCGAGGACCCGGTGAAGTGGACGCCGCCCAGGTCGGGGTGGGGCAGGACGCTGTCGCCGATGTCGGGGCCGGCCCCGTGCACCAGGTTGATCACGCCGTCCGGCAGGCCGGCCTCGCGGAGCAGGTCCATGATGAACCAGGCCGACAGGGCCTGGGTCCGGGCGGGCTTCCACAGCACCGTGTTGCCCATCAGTGCGGGGGCGGTGGGCAGGTTGCCGGCGATGCTGGTGAAGTTGAAGGGCGTGATCGCCAGGACGAAGCCGTCGAGAGGTCTGTGGTCCACCCGGTTCCAGATGCCGGGAGAGTTGAGCGGCGGCTGGTCCTCGAGGATCCGCCGCAGGTAGCTCACGTTGATGCGCCAGAAGTCGATCAGCTCGCAGGCGCTGTCGATCTCGGCCTGGTGGACCGTCTTGGCCTGTCCGAGCATGGTCGAGGCGTTGATCACGTCGCGCCAGGGGCCCGCCAGGAGCTCGGCGGCCTTGAGGAACACGGCGGCTCGCTCCTGCCAGGGCAGGGCGGCCCAGTCGGCCTTGGCGGTCAGCGCCGCGTCGGCAGCCCTGTCGATCAGCGGGGCCCCGGCGAGGTGGCAGCGTCCGAGCACGTGGCCGTGGTCGCAGGGCATGGTGACGTCGAAGGTGCGACCGGTCTCGATCACCTCGCCGTCGATGACGTTGGCGATCTCGGTCTCCACGCCTTCCATGCCGCTGAGCACCTGCTGGAGCGAGCGGCGCTCGGGGCTGCCCGGGGCGTAGTCTTGGACAGGCTCGTTTCGGGGGACGGGGGGGCTGAAGATGCCATCGGCTGCGGCCATCGGGACCTCATGGGGGGGGTGGTCGGGTAGCGGGCTCCTAACCGAGCTACTCAGGGTCAGTGGACTGGGTCCTTCCTCTGTCGCAGGTCGATTCCGACGACGTCCGTCGCGTCGGTGGCAAGGGGGCGGCCCTGGCCCGGCTGGTGGAGCGGGGCCTGCCGGTCCCCGCGGGCTTCGTCGTGCCGGTCGAGGCGCTCGGCGCGACCCTCGATCACGCCGACCTGGTGGGACTCGCCCGCCAGCTCCGGCGGGATCCCACGCCCCAGCTCGCCACTCAGCTCCGGGACGCCCTGTGCGAGGCTGCGCTGCCGCCGGACCTGTCCGCGGCGCTCGAGGGCGCTGCCCGGGAGCTCGGTGGTCGACTCGCCGTGAGGTCCTCGGCGGTGGACGAGGACGGACGCGAGCGGTCCTTTGCCGGCCAGTACGAGACCGTGCTCAACGTGAGGCGTGGCCAGGGCCTGGAGGACGCCGTCCGCACCTGCTGGGCGAGCTGGTACGGGGAGCGGGCGATGGCCTATCGCCGCCGGGGGCTCCGGCGTCTCCCGCTGGCGGGCATGGCCGTGCTGGTCCAGCGGCTCGTCGACGCGCGGGCCTCCGGGGTGTTGTTCACGGTCCACCCGGTCTCGGGGAGCTGGACGGAGATGACCCTCGAGGCGGCCTGGGGACAGGGGGAGGCCCTGGTGTCGGGACAGGTCGTGCCCGATCGCTACCGACTCCGGCGGCCTCGTCGGGGCCCGGGTCGTCTGCGCCGGGCCCTGGGGCGCTGGGGGCTGTCCGAGCTGGGCTGGGAGCCCTCGGACCAGGAGCAGCAGCTCCTGCCGGGCGCCGAGGGTGAGCTGGAGTGGCGGGCGTCGCCGCGCGGGCAGCGGGTCCTGACCCCGCAGCAGGTGCTCACCATCGGGCGCTACGGCCTGATGGCCGAGCACCGCACCGGCACCGCCCAGGACGTGGAGTGGGCGCTGGACGCCGAGGGCCGGGTCCAGGTCCTCCAGGCCCGCGCGGTCACGGCTGTGGGCGAGCCCGAGCGCAGCGGTCGGGTGCTCTGGACCCGTCGCTTCGTCGGCGAGCGCTGGACGGAGCCCGCCAGTCCCTGCGGCTGGAGCATCGTCGGCCCGCTCTTGGAGTGGTTCATCGAGTACCCGGAGACTTCGCGGCGCTTCCTGGGAGGCGCCGGTCCGACGCGGGTCTTCCGGGGCTGGCCCTACTTCAACGTCACCGTCTTCCGGCACCTCGCCTTCAAGCTGCCGGGGCGTCCTCCACCGCGCTTCATGCTCGAGTTCCTGCCGCCCGAGGAGGCCGACTCCTGGATGCGTCGCTTCGCCCTGCCGGCCGATGCGAGGGTCTACGGCTCCATCCTCCGCGCCACCGTCCAGGAGCAGCGGTGGCGGCGCTTCCGAGCCAACCCGTTCACGAATCCACGCGCGTGGGATCAGCTCGAGCGGCGCCTGGACCGGGACATCCCGGCCCTGGCGGCCAGCGAGGAGCCCGCCGTGGCGCGGGTGCGTGCGGGCATCGAGCTGGCGCGGGACTACATCAAGGTCCACATCTGCTCCCTGCTCTTCGCCAACCTGACCTTCCAGGTCGCCGAGAACCTCGTGCCGTCCGAGCTGCGAGACGACCTGCTCCGGTGTCCGACGGAGAACTGGACCCAGCGGACCAACCGTGCGCTGCACGGTCTCGCCTCCGGGGGGTCCGTCGAGGCCTTCCTCGCCGACTACGGCTTCCGGGGTGCGGCTTCCTCGTGGGAGATCTTCAGCCCCCGCTGGGGGGAGGAGCCCGAGCGGATCGACCGGCTCGTGGCGCCCTATGCCGACGGTGTGCTGGCGGATCCGGGCGAGGTGGCTCGCAGCCAGGAGTCGGCGGCCCGCGCGGCGCTGTCGGCTCTGTCCGGGCGGGTGTCGGGCCCCTCGGGCCGTGCGCTCCTGGCCTGGGTGCGCCTGACCCGGCGCTACCTCCAGCTTCGCGAGGACCAGCGCTACCACTTCGATCGGTTGCTGTTCGTGCTCAAGGGGGCGCTGTTGGACCTTGGGCGGTCCTGGTTGGACGAGCCCGCCGACGTGCGCTGGCTTGAGTGGCCCGAGCTCCAGGCGCTCGAAGCCGGGACCCTGGCGATCGAGGAGGCTCGAGAGCGCCTGGAGGAGCGCCGGGCCCGCTGGGCGGTCTATGCCTCCGAGGGCCGACCGCCGGCCTTCCTCGTCGGCGACGAGGCCCTGGAGATCCCGGTCGGGGGGCGTCGCCTGCGCGGTCTGGGCATCTCCCCGGGTCGGGTCACGGGCACCGTGAGGGTCCTGCACAGCCCCGACGAGGCCTGGCGCCTGGGTCGGGGGGACATCCTGGTGGCCACGGCGACCGACCCCGGCTGGACGCCACTGTTCCTGGTGGCGGGAGGGGTGGTGCTGGAGCTGGGCTCGATGCTGAGCCACGGTGCCGTGGTGGCGCGGGAGTACCGGGTCCCGGCGGTGGTGAACGTGCCGGACGCGACGGAGGTCCTGCGGGACGGGGCTCGGGTGACGATCGACGGGACGACGGGGCAGGTGTACCTGGGGGGCTGAGGGCGGCGAGGTGCGGCGGGCGCGCGCAGATGGCGTTGGCGCGGTGCCAACGCCATCTGTGGCACGCCCAGGACGCACAGCTGGCACTGGCGCGGTGCCAACGCCATCTGTGGCACCCCAGGCGCGCGCAGATCGCGTTGGCGCGGTGCCAACGCCATCTGTGGCACCCCAGGCGCGCGCAGATCGCGTTGGCGCGGTGCCAGCGGCGTCTGTGGCACCCCACCCGACTCACGCCGCCCGGCTCACCTCTTGCGGAACACCACCGCGTGGTTGTTCGCCGGCAGCGCCCGCAGCTCCTCCTGGACCAGGCCGTGCTCCGCGGCGACCGCCGTCACCGCGTCCAGGTCCCGCACCCCCCAGCTCGGGTCCCGTGACCGCAGCGAGCGATCGAAGGCCTCGTTGCTCGGGGCGTGGTGGACCCCGTCGAGGCGGAACGGCCCGTAGAGCACGAACACCCCGCCGGCGTCGAGCACCCGGCCCAGACCGGCGAAGAGCCCCACGGCGCTCTCCCAGGGCGAGATGTGGATCATGTTGCAGCAGAGGGCGGCCTGGACGTCGGAGACCGGCCAGACCGGATCCCGGGTGTCGAGCCGCAGGGGCTCCAAGAGGTTCGGGGCGGCCACCTCCTCCCGCCAGGCGCGAAGGCTCGCCAGGGCGGAGTCGCCGATGTCGGTGGGCTGCCAGGTCAGGCCCGGCAGGCGGGGTGCGAACCAGGCGGAGTGCATGCCGGTTCCAGCGGCGATCTCGAGGACCCGACCCGAAGAAGGGAAGACCTCGCGCAGGACCTCGAGGATCGGCCCACGGTTGCGCTCACAGGCCGGGGAGTGCTGCTTCATGGGTCGATCTTGCCCCGGGAGTGCAGAAAATACTTGCCAGTGATTACTGTAATGTTTACAGTAATAACATGAACGACCCCACCACAGCGCAGACCTGGGGACTCGCGGGCCTCGTCGAGGCCGCCGGGGAGCTCCTGGGACGGGCCGAGGCGGCGCCTGCGGACCAGCGGATCGCGGCCCGGCCCGATGCCCGCACCGTGCGCTACTACCAGTCCATCGGCGTCGTCGATCGGCCCCTGGCCTACGAGGGGCGCCAGGCTCGCTACGGGCGCCGCCACCTGCTCCAGGTGGTGTGCGTCAAGCTGCTCCAGGTCCGCGGCCACTCCCTGGCCCAGATCCAGACCGCCCTCGCCGGCCGGACCGATCGCTGGCTGGAACAGGCGGTCGCCGAGGCTGTCGGGACCCCTCCCGTCTCCCCGTCCCCCACCCCCACCCGCGCCGGACCCCGGGCGCTCGTGGCGGCTTCGCTCGCTCCCGGGGTCACCGTCACCATCGACCCGTCCCAGGTGTCCGATCCCCAGGCGATCCTGGCGGCCCTGGCGCGGGCGCTCACCGAAGGAGGGTCCCCATGACCACCGCCACGACCGCACTCGCCCCCACCCTGCCCGCCACCGCCTCCGCCGAAGGGCTGGGCGGTCTGCTGGCGACCGTCGGGACCGAACAGCGTCCGCTGCCCCTGCAGGACGTCAAGGTCCGGGCTTCGATCGCCGGCTCCTGCTGCCGGGTGGTGATCGACCAGCGCTACGCCAACCCCTACGAGCAGCCCCTGGAGGCGGTCCACATCTTCCCGCTGCCAGAGGACGGCGCCGTCATCGGCGCGGAGCTGCGGGCGGGGGAGGTGGTGGTGCGGGCCCAGTGCTGTGAACGCCAGGAGGCGGAGCGGACCTTCGAGCAGGCCCGGGAGGATGGACACCGGGCGGCCCTGCTGACGGCGGAGCGGGCCGACGTCCACACCCTGCGGGTCACCAACCTGCCCCCCGGCGAGGAGGTCACGGTGCGCATCGAGGTGGTCGAGCACCTCGACAGCGTGGACGGCCAGCTCCGGTGGCGGTTCCCGACCACCATCCCGCCCCGCTACCTCCCGGGCACACCGATCGGCCACGAGGGCCCCGGCGTGCTGCCCGACACCGACCAGGCCCCGGACGCCAGCCGCCTGCAACCCCCGCTGCGCCTGGCCGGCGGCACGTCCCTGGACCTCGAGGTGACTGTGGACGGTCCCGTGGCCGAGCTGTCCTGCTCCCTGCACGCGGTGCGGCTGAGCCTGGGCGAGGCGATCCGCGTCGCCCCGGCCGCCAGCGCCACCTGTGACCGGGACTTCGCGCTGGCCATCACCTCGGGCGAGCCCGACGCCCCGGTGCTCCAGGCCTGGTCCGACGGCACCCACACCCTGGCCCTGGTCCAGCCGCCCACGGGCCTCGCCAGCCGGCCGATCCCCCGGGACGCGGTGTTCGTGGTCGACATCTCCGGGTCGATGGGCGGCACCAAGCTCGGGGCCGCCAAGCGGGCCCTGACCGCCGCCCTCCACGGCCTGGAAACCGGTGACCGCTTCCGGCTGGTCGCCTTCGACGATCGCATCGAGCGCTTCGCCGCCGGCTTCACCCCGGTCTCGGACCGGGCCCTCACCAAGGCCGACCGCTGGATCGGCGAGCTCTTCGCCCGCGGGGGCACGCACATGGCGCCGGCGCTGAAGGAGGCCTTCCGGGACCCGACCCCGGCTGGACGCCTGCGCACGGTGCTCTTCCTCACCGACGGACAGGCCTGGAACGAGGACGAGCTGGTCGCCCTGGTCGCCTCCCACCGGGACCAGGCGCGGCTGTTCACCCTGGGCATCGACACGGCGGTGAACGGCGCCCTGCTGAAGCGGTTGGCCCGGGTCGGTGGCGGCACCTGCGAGCTCGCCACGCCCGACGACGACCTGGACGACGTGGTCGCCAGCCTGGAGGCCCGCTTCGGCAGCCCCCTGGTCCATGGCCTCCGGGTCCAGGGCGGCACACCGGCGCGGGACGGTGCCGTGGACCTCTTCGACGGTCGGCCGGCGGTGCTGTGGCTCGAAGGGGCCCCGGACACCGTGGTCGTCGAAGGCAGCTCGGTCGAAGGCCCGGTGCGCCTGGAGGCGACCCCGCACCGCTCCGAGCTGCCCCTGGGCGTGCTCTGGGCGCGGGCCCGGATCGCCACCCTCGAGGACCGCATCGTGCTGCAGCCCGCCGAGCGTCCTTCCCTGGAGGAGAAGATCCTGGAGCTGGCCCTGGTGCACGGCCTGGCCAGCCGCTTCACGGCCTTCGTGGCGGTGGAGACCAGCCGCACGATCGACGGGGAGCGCATCGAGCTGCTCCAGCCGACCGAGCTGCCCAGCCAGTGGAGCGAGCGGTTCAAGGGCGCGTCCGTCTGCGCAGCTGCGGGAGAAGCGCTGCCGCCGCTGAGCGCTCAGGCCCTCTTCTCCAGGGCCGCCCCGCGGCGCCAGAAGAAGGCCCGCTCCCTCGGCGTCTCCAGCCTCCTCGGCTGGACGGCCAAGCCCGCCGAGGAGGGGGTGGAGGACATCGTCAACGCCATGGAGATGGGGGTCGCGGCCTGCGAGCCGGCGGAGTTCCGCGACGAAGCGGTGGTCCCCGCCGGCAAGGCCTGGCGTCCGGCGAAGCCGGCCGATCCCACCGGTGACCTGGCCCGCCGCCAGCAGGCCGACGGAAGCTGGGGCGGGGACGTGCTGCGGACCGCGGCCGCCTTGCTGGCGCTGGTGCTGGCCGGTCACACCCGCAAGGCCGGCTCCCGCCGCCGCACGGTGCGCAAGGCCGCCCGCTGGCTGGCGGCCCACACCACCAGCACCGAGGCCCGCCTGGTGCTGGCGGTGCTGGAGGGCGCCGAGCAGGGCCAGGCACCGGACGCTGATCCGGCGTGGTCCAGCCTGGAGCAGGCCGGGGCCGAGGGCACCGCCCTCCGGCAGGTCCGGGCCGGTCTCTGACCTTGCACACCCTCGGAGCAGGGCCTACTCCCTCCTCCGAGGGCCCCCACCCATGATCGGACTCTCGCCGGCACTCGGCCTGGCGGCTGCACTCTCCTGCGGAGCCCCCGCGTCGGCGGGCGGCGGACCCGATGGGAGCGTGCTGGAGCTGAGTACCCAGCCGGTGGCGGTCGCCAACTCGGGGCTGGCCCTGGGAGGGGGCGTTCCGGAAGGCTGGGAGCTCCGCCTGGCTTCGGGCGACCTCGGGATCGCTCCCCGCGACACCCCCGGTGGCCAGGGGGCCTCGCTGACCTACACGGCCGGCACCCACGCCGTGCTGGAGTCGGCCCCCGCCCCGGCCAGCCCCGGTGAGGCCTTCGCGCTGCGGCTCGAGCTCGACGCCCGCGGCGGGGACCACCCGGCCCAGGTCGGGCTCGCCTTCGTCGGGCCCGGCGGCACCCTGGACTACGAACCCCACCGGATCGTGACCGAGTCCGACGGCTGGACCGACCTCGAGATCCGGGGCACGGCGCCGGTCGACACCCTGTCGGTCCGGGTGCGCTGGGTGGTCAAGGCCGAGCGGACCCCGGGGGGCCGCTTCGACGCCGGACCGGTGGCCCTGGAGCGGGTCGAGGCCCGCAGCCGCGCCCGGGACTTCCCGCTGCCGCGCATCCTGCTGGTCACCATCGAGACCTTCCGCCACGACCACGCCAGCGTCTACGGCTACGACCGGGAGACCACCCCGACCCTGGCCCGCCTGGCCGCCGAAGGGGCGCTCTTCGAGGACCACCACGTGCAGGCCCCCTACACGCGGCCGAGCCTCTCGTCGCTGGTGACCTCCCAGTACCCGGTCAGCCTGGGCATCGCCGACAACCGGCCTCCCCTGCCGCCGGAGGCCACCACCGCCGCCGAGCTCTTCGCCGGCCAGGGCTACGTGACGGCGGCCTTCCTCGCCCAATTCGTCCTAGGCCATCGCTACGGCTTCAGCCAGGGCTTCCACTACTTCGACAGCCACCCCAACGGCACCCTGGCCGCCACGGTCCACGCCGGCCTCTACGGCTGGCTGGAGGCCCACGCCGAGGACAACGCCTTCGTGTGGGTCCACCTCTTCGACCCCCACGGCCCCTACGAGCCGCCCGACGGCTACGGCGGGCTCTACCGCGACGACCGGCTCTGGCGTGAGGATCGGCGCCAGCTCAACCTGGGCTCCGGGCAGCACCACGGTCCCTTCGTGCCCCGCTACATCGCCGACCCGGGGAAGCTGGCGCGACGCCACTACGTGAGCAGCTACGACGCCGAGCTGCGATACGTCGATGACCAGCTCGGCGAGCTGGTGGACTGGCTGGAGGCCAAGGGCTTGGCCCGAGACACGCTCCTGGTCGTGACAGCGGACCACGGCGAGTCGATGACCGACCACGACCGCTTCTTCGCCCACGGCAGCCTCTACGAGCACGACCTCCACGTCCCCCTGGTGATCTGGGCCCCGGGACGGGTCCCTCCGGGTACCACCGTCTCCCAGCGGACCGCCCACCTCGACCTGTTGCCGACGATGCTGGACTATGCCGGGGCGGCGAGTCCCGGGGACCTCCAGGGGAGGAGCCTGCGCGGGCTGGTGGAGGGTGACTCGCAGCCCCTGCGGCCCTTCACGATCGCCACGGTGGGCGACGGGGACCGGGAGCGGGTGGCGGTGCTCGGCGACGGCTCCTTGAAGGTGATCCTGGACCACCGCGGCGTGCCGGAGGAGGCCTACGATCTCGCCACCGATCCCACCGAGCTGCAGGACCTCCTCGTGGCCCGGCGCGACGAGGCCGACGGGATCGCTGAGGGCTACCGGGCCTGGATCGGCGGCGTGCTGGACCTGGCGCCCGCGCTGCAGCCGGAGGCGTCGGAGCTGAGCGAGGACGAGGTTCGGGCGCTGCGGGCGCTGGGATACGTGGAGTAGGCGTGCTATCTGCACGCCTACGGGCACTGTCACACCCCGAGCGCAGCGAGCGGGTTGACAGGCACGGTAGTACGGAACGGAGCCCGTAGGGCTACGTGGAGTAGCTCACACCAGCACCGCCGCGTAGCTGAACGGCACGTCGCGGGTCCCCGGCGCCCAGGCCGTGCCGTCGATCGGAACGATGCGCTCGGTCTGCAGTCGCCACCCGGAGGCCGAGACCAGCTCCCGGACCTCCTCGACGGTGCGGAACAGGTGGATGTGGTCCAGGTTGGCCGCGTAGATGGCCGTGGTCATCCAGGCCCGCCCTCCCGGGCGCACGACCCGGCGCAGCTCCCGAAGGGCCGCCGCCGGGTCCTCCAGGTGCTCCAGGACCTCGCCGCAGACGAGCCCGTCCACCTGGTCGTCGGCGAAGGGCAGCCTGTGGATGTCGCCCTCGCGGATCTCCCACCGCTCGGGCGGGTGGCCGTGGTGCTCCAGGGTGCGCGCGGTGTAGGCCCGGGACGAGGCGCTCAGGTCGACGCCGACCGTGCGCCACCGGGGGCAGTGCTCCAGGAGCAGGCTCGCGAACAGCCCGTGGCCGGTGCCGACCTCGACGTTCAGGCCGCCGCCCTCGGCCTGGCGGGCCAGGAAGACGTCCCGGTAGGCGCGCAGGACCTGGTAGTGGTTGCGCCAGAGCACGGAGGAGGCCAGCACACCGTGCAGGTAGTAGCGGTCCATCACGGCCGGGTTGTCGTAGACCGCCTGGCGAGCCTGCTCGAAGGTGCTGAAGTGGTAGCGCCCGGTGCGCCGCAGCTCGGCCTGGAGCTTGAGGTACTCCAGCGACAGGTGCACGTAGCCGTCGAGGGCCTCGAGGTAGCCGGTCCGCGTGTCCCCGGCCTGGTGGCGCAGGAGCGCCAGGACCCGCTCCGCGTCCTCGAGCCAGCGCCGTCCGTCCGCCCGCCAGCTCTCCTCGAAGCCCCGGCGCAGGAAGTCGTAGCGCCCGGTCAGGTGGCGGAAGGCCTCGACCACCAGGGGGAAGTCCGCCTGGTCCTCGATGGAGCGGGTGCCTTCGATGCACTCCCGGGCCACGAGCGCGTCGTGGATCTGGCCGAGGCGCTCGAAGGTCGCCGCCTCGTCCATGGTGAAGTCGACGCCGTAGATCGCCTCCAGGGTGGCGACCAGGTCCCAGTGGCGGACCGAGTCCCAGCTCGCGATGTTGGCGGAGTTGGAGGCCCGGTCCAGGGCGGAGGGATCCACGTCCAGCACGTCGGCGACATGGTCGAGGAAGGTCGGGTTCATCACGCAGCACCTCTGCGGTCGAAGGCTCGGAGGTCGAAGGTCACGAAGGGAGCGGGGGGCAGGCCCTGGTCCAGGTCCAGCGCGTAGACCCCCTCGTCCTCCTCCTCCCGCAGCGCGGTGAGGCCCACGTCGCGGAAGAGGTGGCGGTTCGAAGCGTTCTTGCGGGTCCGGACCCAGCGGGCCTCGAGGTGCCGGATGCCCTGGGCAACGGCGAGCTCGCAGAGAGCGCGGACGAAGGCCGCCTCGACGCCGCGCTTGAGCACCCGACAGGAGAGCAGGAAGGTGTCCAGCCGCCAGGTGTGCTCCGAGCAGGCGACCACGGCCACGCCGACCACGCCGGCGTCTCCGAAGCGGTCCTCGACGGCGGCCCAGAGGACCTCGTGGTCGGGCGAGGCCGCCAGCGCCTCCAGCTCGCCCTGGCTGCGCCGGATCGTCGTCATGTTGAGCTGGTTGGTCTTGTGCACGAGCTGGGCGATGCGGGGCGCCGTGTAGGCGTCCAGCGCACCGAGGCGAAGCCGGGTGTCCAGAGCCTCCAGGTAGTCGGCGAGCGAGGTCGCCTGGCTCGCCAGCCCCGCCCGGACGCGCTCCTGGCGGTAGAGCTCGCTGCGACGGGCGTCCTCGGCGGACAGGGTGGCGGTCTCGAAGGCTCTCAGCCCCACCAGGGCCTCGGTGTAGCGGGCGGCGTCCCGGGGCACGTCGACCACCTCGACCTCGGGGCAGGCCGCCGCCACCCACTCCCGCTCCACCGGGTTGTCGTCGAAGAAGACCAGGCTGTCCAGGCCCACGTTGAGCTCCTCGGCGATCCGGCGGCAGCTGGTGGCCTTGTCCTCCCAGTGGATCTGCAGCGCCGAGAAGTGCTCGGGACGCAGCAGCGCGTGGGGGTGGTCTCGTAGGGCCTCCACGGCGAGGTCGTGGTCGTTCTTGGAAGCCACGGCCAGCACCACACCCCGATCGTGCAGGTCCAGGCAGGCCTGCTGGAAGTCGCGGTAGGCCCGCCCCGGGCCCGCCACGTCCAGCCGCAGGCCACCCAGGCCCTCCTCACCCAGGACACCGCCCCACACGGTGTTGTCGAGGTCCAGGACCAGCACCTTGCGGGTGCGCCCGGTGAGCGCGTGCACGTGGCGAGCCAGCTCGTCGGCGATCGCGCCCAGCATCGCCCGGCTCTCCCGCTGCCCGGCCAGGTAGCGCAGCTTGGGGTCGGTGCTCGGGGCTTCCAGCCGGGCCGGCAGGGCGGAGCGGGCGACGACGGACACCCGGCCCTCGGACCGCAGGGCGTCTTCGAGGGTCCCGTTGAGGCGCCGGATGCAGGCCCGCAGCCCGAGCGGCACGGCGCCGTCCTGGATGCCCAGCGGCGAGCGTGCCGGCACCTCCAGGTCCAGCACCAGCACGGGGCCCCGGGTCCCCTCGACCAGGCGCTCGACCTGCTGCAGCAGGGCGCTCGCGGCGCGATCGCAGAGGGCCTGGCGCTCCTGGAGCGGACCGAGCAGGGTGCGGGTCCGGAACAGCTCGGGCACCAGCTCGTCGGCGTGCACCGAGAGCACGGTGAGGTCGGCACCGCAGCCATAGACCTCGGAGCCGGGGTCCAGGAGCTCGTGCAGCGCGTACTCGCAGCAGGCGTGGCTGACGCTGGAGCCGGCGCCGGAGCTGCCGTCGCCGAAGTCCCAGGTGACCGAGACGGTGTCCTTGGCGCCCGGATCCGAGGTCGCGCAGGCCCAGGCCAGGGCCTCCCCTTCGTCGCCGCTGCTGCTGCCGCTGAGGCTGGCCGAGGGGGCCACGTTGGAGACGGTCACGGTGTGGTCCTTGGAATTGCATTCCCCCTCGTCGTCGCAGACCAGCACGACCAGGTCGTAGCTGCCCTCGTCCTCGTAGGTGTGGCTGGTGGAGGCGCCGGTGGCGGCGTCCCCGTCGCCGAAGTCCCAGGAGGTGGACAGGGTGTCGGTGCTGCCGGCGTCGGAGGCGGAGACCGAGAAGCTGAGGGCGTCTCCCTGTCGGCGCGGCTGGGGCCGCTCAGGGTGCCGATCTCCGGGGCCACGTTGGCCACCACGACCGTGATCCCGTCGCTGCCCGCGTCCCCGCCGTCGTCGGTGGCGGTGCAGGTGACGCTGTAGGTGCCGTCTTCGGCGAAGACGTGGCTGGCGCTGGCCCCGGTGGCGCTGCCCCCGTCGCCGAAGTCCCAGGCATAGGTCGCGCTGTCCTCGACGCCGACGTCCGTGGACGTGCAGGCGAAGCCGAGGGTGCCGCCCTCGTCGCCGGAGGTGTCGCCGGAGGCCGACGCGACCGGCGCGACGTTGTCCACCGTGACGGACACCGACTCGCTCTTGCTGTCCTCGGAGTCGTGGCCATAGGCGTTGCAGGTGACGGTGTAGGCGCCGTCGTCCACGAAGGTGTGGGTGACTGCGGAGACCCCACCCGTGTTGGAGTTCTTGACCTCCGTGGTCGTCTCGCCGTCGCCGAAGTCCCAGGTGAAGGTCACCTTCTCCGTGGGTGCGCTCCAGGTGCAGGTCTAGGAGAAGGCGTCACCCTCGTCTCCTGATCGCGTACCCGAGAGGCTGTCGATGTCGGCGGCCCGGGCACTCGACGGCGCCAGGAGCAGGGCCCCGAGCAGGATCAGAGGGGCACGGGTGACGAGGGTGGAAGGGGGCATCTCGGTCTCCAGGCACGAAGCGGCCCGGTGATCGGACGGAGCGAAGGGAGACATGAGCCGGTGGCGGTCCGGTCCTCACCCCAGCACCACCAACCCCCCCCCGATCCCCAGCAGCAGGACCCCCAGCAGGCGGTCCACCCACTGCCCCCGGGCTTCGAGCCAGGCCGCGGCGCCGGTCGTGGCCAGCAGCAGGGCGGCGAAGACGTACCAGCCAGCGTCGATGACCATCGCCAACAGAGCCACCCCGGCCCGGTCCAGGGTCGTGGCCTCCACGGGCAGCAGCGAGCCCAGCAGCGCCAGGAAGAACACGGCGATCTTCGGGTTCAGGAAGGAGATCGCGAAGCCCTCGGCGAAGCCCACCCGGTCGGTGGAGGACGGAGCGCCGAGCACCCTGGAGCCGGCGTGGCGGAGGGTGCCGATGCCCATCCAGATCAACACCAGGCCCCCCAGGACCTCGATGGTCCGGCTCACCCCCGGCACCGACTCCACCACGGCCGCGACACCGACCACCGCGGCGAAGGCGTAGATCCCGACCCCCAGGCCATGGCCGAGGCCGGTCACCACGCCCTGTCGCCGGCCCCCGGCGACGGTGTTGCGGACGACGACGGCCAGGCTCGGACCGGGAGAGGCCGCTCCGGTGAGGCAGACCAGGGCCACGGAGAGCCACGCGGTCGCGGTCATCGGGAAGCTGGCGAGGGTCGAGGCATCGGCCGACCCCTATCTCCTCCGCCACGGGGCCCGGCCCGTCCTGGGATCGCCCCGGCGACCCGGATAGGCCTCGACCCACGACCAGCACAGGAGCGCCCCTTGCCCCGACCGATCGTCGCCCTCGCCGGCCTGGCGCTGCTGTGGGCCGGACCCGTGGCCCAGGCGGAGGACGACGACGGGCGCATCCCCCTCTGCCAGGGCGCCCTGGACCTGAGGATGCTCTCCGGGCCGGATGGCTGGGTCTACGACCAGCGCTCGGAATTCCACTCCAGCTACCCGGTCGCCCCCGAGGTCCTCGTCGCGTTCTCCGGGCTCCTCCAGGCCCTGGAGGACCGGGGCATCACGGTCGTCTTCGCCGTCCTTCCGGAGCGCAGCACGGTCGACGCCGAGCGGGCCGCTGCCGTCCAGCCCCCCGTGCCCGGCTACGACCATGCCCAGGCGCTCGCGGCCTACCGGGAGCTGCTGGCCTGGCTGGGAGACCAGGGCGTGGTCACCGTCGACCTGCTGGAGACGGCCACCACCGCCGAGCTGCCGGAGCCGTTCTTCCTCCACCGCGAGCGCCACATGACGGCCAGCGGCTCCCGGCTCGCCGCGCAGGTCGTGGCCCGGGCCGTCCAGCAGACCGAGGCCTACGGTCGGGTCTCCCGGAGCGACTGGGAGACGGTGCCCCACCGCCTGCACGATCCCCTCGAGCTGCGCCCGGACGCCGCCTACCTGGAGCGGTGCGGGACCGCCCTGCCGCCGGTGGCCTACCAGCAGTACCGGGCCCGCCCCCTCGACCGGTCGTCGCTGGGGCTCCTGGACGAGGCCCCGGTCCCCGATGTGGTCCTGGTCGGCACCAGCCACAGCTCCCCCGTCTACAGCTTCCCGGCCTTCTTGCAGGAGGCCCTGGGCGCCGAGGTCCTGCCCGTGCGGGTCGAGGGCGGCGGCATCCTGTCCTCGCTGCGGCGCTGGCTGGGGTCCGAGGAGTTCCTCGCCGAGCCGCCCGAGGTCCTGATCTGGGAGTTCCCGATCAACGACCTGGCGATCTCCCACCCCGGGCGCTTCGGCTTCACCTCGCCCCTGTCCTACCGGCGGCTGGTCCCGGCCATCGCCGGCCCCTGCTCCGAGGATCGGCAGCTCGCCAGCGGCTCGACGACCCGGGGCGGTCGCCAGGTGCTCCTGGAGGTCCCCAGGAAGACCGGCAGGGTCTCGCCGGGCACCTACCTCTCGCTGGTGACCCCCTCCCGGGCCCTGTCCACCTTCACCATCGCCTTCCACTTCGCTGGCGGACGCGCCGAAGAGATCGTCATCCCCGCCACGCCCAGCATCCCGAACGACGGCCGCTTCTACCTGGAGGTCGGGGGGGAGGATCCAGACACGCTGAGGCGGGTGGAGGTCGTGTTGCCGCCGGACTTCGACGACCTGCTCCAGGGGCAGCTCTGTCCGGCCCCTGGATCGCGACCCTGAGCGGGGCGAGCTCGCCCGGGCCAGAGGCGGCCTACTCCGCCGTGTCGCCCGCCTCCAACAGCGCCAGGGCCGGGTGGTCGTCCAGGTCGTAGTGCACCGGCAGGAAGCGCTCCGGCAGCTCCCAGATGACCAGCTCGGGCGGGGTCTCGGTGAAGGCCTCGTTGACCAGGTAGTCCAGCATCGGCTGGACGGGCCCCATGCCCTCCTGGGCGGCGTTGAGCACGTCGGCCCGGGTGGCGATGCGCAGGGCCTGGGCGAAGCTCCAGGTCTCGCCCGCGGTGTAGCTGGTGCCGATCACCGCCACCGGAAGGGTCAGCTCGTCGAAGAGTCCCAGGCCGCCGCCCCCCTCGGACTTGGCCACGAAGGGCACGACCCGCTCGGTGCCGTAGCCCAGTGCCTCGGCCTGGTCTCCCAGCGGCAGGTACCGGACCAGGTCGCCGTCGTGTTGCGCGGGCTCCTTGTCGACCCGGACCCAGGTGGTGGTGCCGACGGGACCCGAGGCCTTCGCCAGGAGCTCGGCCACCACAGTGGCCCCGTGGGGTGTCCAGTGGGTGTCCCGCCGCATGAAGACCGGGGAGGTCTCGCGGGCCTCCTCGAGGACACCGCGGAGGTCCGGCGCCGCCACGCCCTGCTCGGCCACCGCGCTCTGGAAGGTCTCGTAGCGTCCCTCGACCTCCGGGGGCAGCGCGTAGCGCCCCAGGTAGTCCCGCTCGATGCGGGCCTTGGCCGGCAGCAGCGCCACCAGCAGCTCGATGTCCCGCTTCGCCAGGAAGCGCCCCACCTCGCCGACCAGGGCCGCCTTGCGGGCCAGCTCCGCCTCCTCGTCGGGACCGAGCCGGAACTCCTCGTCGGTGAAGAGGGTGCCCTCGGTTCCCACGAGCACCCCGGGACGGCCCTCTTCGAACAGGGCGAACTCGATCCGGCCCCAGAAGGACACGGCGAGGTCGAGCAGGGGGAAGGAGTCGTCGAACTCCGACTCGAACGTCGTGGCCCAGGACCCGTCGAGCACCTCGACGTCCTCCTCGGGCCAGGTCATCTCGGTGCCGGCGAAGACCGCGCCGATGGCCCCCAGCCCCACCAGGGCCAGGCCGATCACGCCGTAGGAGAGGTTGTGATCGCGCATCAGAACTGGAAGTAGAGGAAGGGGGTGTAGCTCTGGGCGCCGAGCCGGAGCAGCGCCAGGGCGAACAGGGGGATGAAGAGGAGCTCGGCCCGGGCCAGGCGGATCCGGTCGGGAGCGGTGAGGGCCTCCAGCCTGCGCCGCCAGGACGGACCGACGTAGACCATCACGCCGCCCACACCCAGCATCACCAGGGACCAGCCGGTCACCTGCCAGGCCATCGCGGCGCTGAGCCCGAGGCCATGCAGGCCGACCATCGCCCCGTAGAAGGCCCAGGCGGTGCCCAGGTCGTCGGCCCGGAAGACGATCCAGCCGAGGATCACCAGCGTCATCACCACGGGGATCGGCATGCGGGGAGCGACCCGCCGCCCGCCCTTCTTGGTGGTGAAGCGGCGCTCCAGGGCCAGGATGCTGCCGTGCCAGGCGCCCCAGACGATGAAGGTCCAGTTGGCGCCGTGCCAGAGACCTCCGAGCAACATCACCAGGGCCAGGTTCACGTAGGTCCGGCGCTCACCGTGGCGGTTGCCGCCCAGGGGGATGTAGAGGTAGTCCCGCAGCCAGGTCGACAGGCTGATGTGCCAGCGCTGCCAGAACTCGGTGATGTTGCGGCTGATGTAGGGGTGGTTGAAGTTCTCCATGAAGCGGAAGCCCATCATGAGCCCCAGGCCGATGGCCATGTCGCTGTAGCCGGAGAAGTCGAAGTAGAGCTGGACCGTGTAGGCGAGCGCACCGAGCCAGGCGTCGGCCATGGTCGGCTCGGGCAGGCTGAAGGCGGCGTCGACCAGCGGTGCCACGGAGTCGGCGATCAGGACCTTCTTGCAGAAGCCGATCATGAAGCGGCGACAGCCCTCGGAGAACTGGGCCAGGCTGTGCTCGCGGGTGTGGAGCTGCTCCGCGATCGAGTTGTAGCGGACGATGGGGCCCGCCACGAGCTGCGGGAACATGGCGACGTAGCACATGAAGTCCCGGAAGGACTTCACCGGCGGCGCTTTCTCCCGGTAGACGTCGATGGTGTAGCTCATCGTCTGGAAGGTGTAGAAGGAGATGCCGACGGGCAGCACCACCGCCGTCCAGCGGACCGGGTCGGCACCGGTCGCGCCGAGCAGGGTGTTGAGCGTGTCGATGCCGAAATTGGCGTACTTGAAGTACGCGAGCAGGCCCAGGTTCACGAACAGCGAGGTGAGCAGCCAGCTCTTGCCGCGCTCGCCGCGCTCCCGAGCGGCGATGATGCGACGTCCGGCGGTGTAGTCCACGACCGTGGAGATCCACATCAGGATCACGAAGTCCGGTCGCCACCACCCGTAGAAGAGGTAGCTGGCGATGGCGATCACGTAGGATCGCCACCGGGTCGGGACCGCGTAGTAGACGGCCAGGAAGACCGGCAGGAAGACGGCCAGGAAGACGTTCGAAGAGAAGACCAAGTTGCTGCCTCGCCCCTGTGGCTACTTCGTCGACGTCGTGCTGGGGACCCAACGGGCCTGGGTGCCCTCGCCCTGGTCGGAGACGATCATGCTGTACACGCGACCCTGCCCCAGCTCCAGCCCTTCGAAGCCCTGGACCAGCTCACCGCCGACGAACACGCCGAGGTCGACCTCGATGGGGTTCACGACGCGGCTCTGCTGGGTGCCGGGGGTGACCTCGGCGACCACGGCCTGGGCGCCGTCCAGCGTGCGGAGGTCCACGGCGGGCGCGCTCGACAGGTTGTAGAGGATGATCATCGAGCGGGCGAGGTGGGTGTGGACCGGGTCCGAGATGACCGTGATCGCCGGCTGACCCGCTGTCCCCTTGCCCACCACCGTGTAGTAGCCGCCGGCCTCCACGGCGATCGGCTGCTCCTCGCCGGAGGCCAGGGTCACCTTGCCGGCTCCCCCCATCACGGGCACGTAGGGGCTGACCGCGCGGTGGGCGACAGGGCCGAGGTCCTTGGTCCCGAGTCGGGTCGGCAGCTCGTCGGGGTGGTCCAGGAGGTTGACCATGCGAACGAAGCCGGCGCCCGGTGGCGGCGCAGGGTCGTAGAGCGTCGCGTCCTGGGCGGCCAGGGCGGTGCCCGCCAGGGCGAAGGTGACAGCGGCGCTGAGCAGGGCTCGGACCGACCTCATGAGGGCTCCCTGTCGGTGTCGGGACGGGCGGCGCCGTAACCCGGCCTTCGGGTGGTCGGGCCGGTCCTTCCGTCCGAGCGAGAGTTCGCGTCATCTTCCAGTCTCACGAGGCGGGCAGATGCTTCGCTTGTCGTGTCCGGAAACCGGCTGTAGCATCGATCGACGTTGCGGGCTGGAGCCCGAGTCCTGGCCGATGTACCCCTCCCTGATCTCGCCTGCTCTCCTCCTGCTGCTCCTCGGCGGATGCGGGCCAGCTTCGGTCGACAGCACCGACCCCGACCCATCGACGGGGGGCACGGACCCGGTCCCGGAGCTCACGTTCGTGGGCGAGCCCGTCCTGGAGGTGCCGGTCTCCGAGATCGTGGGCCTGGTCGCGGTGCTGCGGCTGGAGACCACCGTGCCCGCCCGGCTCGAGCTGTTGCTGGAGGGGGGGGACACGACCCGCGAGGTGGGCTTCGAGGTCGAGGCGACCGTGCACGAAGTGCCCGTGCTCGGCCTCCGGCCAGACACCGACTACCAGCTCTCCGCCCGCCTCACCGGGTCCGAGGGGCAGCTCCTGGAGCTGGAGCCGATCCCCTTCACCAGCGGGGGCCTGCCCGAGCGCTACCCGGAGGTCGAGGTCCTGGTCCACGAGCCGGATCGCATGGAGCCCGGCTACCGGCTCGTGACCCTGAAGCGGGACACGGACAAGACCGTGCTGCTGGTGCTCTACGACCGGGACATGGAGCCGGTCTGGTGGTACCAGGCGGACGCCCTGACCGATGTGCGTCGGAGCCCCCGAGGCACCCTGGTCGGCGTGATGAGCGGCAGCGGTGTGGAGTTCGACCTGCTGGGCGCCATCCATCGCCGCTACACCCGCACACCGAAGGAGACCTACGACGTCAAGATCCCCTGGGAGCCGCTGCACCACGAGCTCTTCGAGGCCGACGACGGCAGCTTCTGGTCCCTGGTCTACGCCACCTACGAGGTCGACGCCTACCCGGTCGACTACGAGGAGCCCGAGGTCCTGGGTGGTCCGACGGAGATCCGTGACGTCGACGTGGTCCACTTCGGTCCCCAAGGGGAGGACCTCGGCAGCTTCTCCCTGTCCGACGTGCTCGACACCCAACGCATCGGCTACGGCAGCCTCGGGCTGACCGATCGAGGCATGGACTGGTGCCACGCCAACGCCATCGTGGTCGATCCCACCGACGGCAACCTGGTGGTCTCCAGCCGCCACCAGGACGCCGCCTTCAAGCTCACGCCCTCCGGCGAGCTGGTCTGGATCCTCGGCGACCCCGGCGGCTGGACGGGGGAGTGGGCGGACAAGCTGCTCACCCCGGTGGACGGCAAGACGAGCTGGCCGTACCACCAGCACGGCGTGATGGTGACCGACGACGGCACGGTCCTGATGTTCGACAACGGCAACTACGGCGCCACGCCCTACGGCGAGGGCCGGGTCGAGGAGGACGAGGCGGAGGACACCTTCTCCCGGGCCGTGGCCTACCGGGTCAGCGAGGAGCACCGGACGGTGAAGCAGCTCTGGGACTTCTCGGAGACCTCGACCGGCACGCTGTTCTCCTCGGCGGTCGGTGACGCCGACCCGCTGCCGACCACGGGCAACGTCCTGGTGGACTTCGGCATGCTCGAGAGGGAGGGCAACATCGACAACAAGCGGCGCGGTCGCGGGCTGCTCTCCGCTCGCCTGGTCGAGCTCGTCCCCGGCGGCCATGGCGACGTGGTGCTGGACGTGAGCTTCTTCGCCCTCGAGGAGGACGAGCCCGACGGCTACCGGAGCTACCGCGTCGAGTGGATCGAGGACCTCTACCCGTGAGCCTCGTCCTGGCGATGCTGTCCGTGGGCTGTACCGGTGACGGTGGAGACACCTCCGCCACCGGGCCGGTCGACAGCGGCGAGGTCGCGGCCTGGCCGGTCCAGTGGGGGCTGTCGGTGCTGCAGGGCCCGGAGGTCAAGAAGCCCCGCGCCCGCAACGTGGGCCTCGTGAGGAGGGTGACCCTGACCACCTCGCTGCCCTGCAGTGTCTCCTTCACCCTGGAGGGGCCCACGGGCCTCCGCGAGATCGCGCTCGATGGTGTCTCCACCCACCACGACGTGCCCATCCTCGGCCTGCGCAACCACGCCCAGCACACCCTGGTGCTCACCCTCACCGGCACCGACGGCGCGGTGCGGACCCTCGATCCCCTCGTCCTGGAGATCGAGGAGGAGCTGCCGGAGTTCTTCCCGGTCGTCGACCTGCTCGTCCACGACCGGGACCGGATGGAGCCCGGCTACCGCTTCCTCAACCTGAAGCGGCTGGAGGAGAACTCGGTGATGCTCGTCGTGTTCGACGAGGAGCTGGAGCCGGTCCACTGGGCCGAGGGCAAGGGCTGGGGCGACGTGCGCATGAGCCCCCGGGGGACCTGGATGGGGGTGGCCGGGGGCGACGCGATGGAGGTCGACCTGCTCGGCGAGACCCTGCGCCGCTACAGCGCCGAACCCCGGTCGGAGGACGACATCGAGGGCCCCTTCGACTACCTGCACCACGAGCTCTTCGAAGAGGCGGACGGCACCTTCTGGTCCCTGGACCTGGAGACCGTCGAGGTGTCGGCCTACCCGACCTCCTACGACGACCCCCAGGTGCTCGGGGGTCCGGTCGAGCTGAGGGCCTCCTCCGTCGTGCACTTCGACGGGGACGGGGCGCTGCTCGACCGGTGGCACCTCTCCGAGGCCCTCGACACCACCCGCATCGGCTTCGACTCCCTGGACGGGACCGATCTGGGCCTGGACTGGCTCCACGCCAACGCCGTCGTGCCCGATCCGGTCGGAGGCGGCGTGGTGGTCGGCTCCCGCCACCAGGGTGCGGCGGTGAAGCTGGACGGGGAGGGCGAGGTGGTCTGGATCCTCGCCGATCCCCACGGCTGGGGGGCGGCGTTCGAGGACCTGCTCCTGGAGCCGGTGGGGGAGCCCTTCGAGTGGCCCTACCACCCCCACGCGGTGACCGTCACCGACGACGGGCTGATCCAGATGTTCGACAACCACAACAACGGCTGCACCCCCTACCACGAGCAGTGCCCCCGACACTGGACGTCGCGGGTGGTGGCCTTCGAGGTGGACGAGCAGGCGATGACCGTGCGCCAGGTCTGGTCCTTCGACCAGACCTCCACCGGCGTGCTGGAGGTCCCGGCGATGGGCGACGCGGACACGCTGCCGACCACCGGCAACGTCCTGGCGGACTTCGGCATGCTCACCGCGGAGGAGGGTGTCCGGAACCAGGCCGTGGGCTTCGGGCGATCCTCGGTGCGGCTCATCGAGTTCGTCCCCGGCGATCCGGGGGAGACGGTGCTGGACGTGCGGATCCGCAGCGACGGCGACACGGACCCGGAGGGGTTCAAGAGCTACCGCGCGGAGTGGGTGCCGGAGCTCTATCCCCGCTAGGAGGGTGGCGGGGGCGAGCGGGCCCGAAGGTCCGGGGAGCTGAGGTCGTTCCTCGGACGGCTACTTGCAGGCGGATCGCCTGGACGAGAGCGGGGACCGGCTCCTGGGTGCGCAGGCGCCGGAGGGTTCCGGGATGCACGTCGAGGGCTCTGGCTACCTCCCGGACAGGGTGTGGGGTCGCTGCCACCAGCGCCCTTCGAGCGCCGACCTCCTCGGGGCGATTGGAGGACAGCACGGGAACGCAGGCGGCGGAGGCGGCGGCCTCGAGGAGGAGGTCAAGGGTGTCCGGGTCGGCGGGGGCGGGCAGGGACTCCTGGCCGAGGTGGGCCAGCAGCGAGTCCCGATCGACCCGCGGCAGGTGCCTGCGTACATTGGCGGCGGTCCAGGCGCCCAGCGGGCGCAGGCCCAGCAGGTCGGGCAGGTTGCTGGCTTCCTGGATCGGGTCCGGAGCCTGGCCGTGGTGGGCGAGCTGGCCGAGCACGTAGTGGAAGCTGCGCTGGAGGTGCCAGAGGTCCCGCACGGGCCGGAAGCGGGCTGCGTCGAACCCGCTGCCCAGGTCGAGGCGGTGCTGGAGGGCGCTCTCGACCTCGCGGGTGACCTGCCCAGCCAGGGGTCGCGGGCAGACCAGCAGGAGGTGGCCGTGCGTGTCGGGGCTGTGGAAGGCGAGCAGCTCCGCGTCTCGAGCCTGTTCCAGGACCACCCGGGCCCAGGTCCTCTGCTCGACGGGACCGGGCAGCAGGACCTGGTCGCGCTTCAGACGCACCGTGATGTGCCAACCGAGGGGTTCCATGGGCGCGTCGTAGGTCCCACCTTCGAGGCGTCAAGGGGCTGGCCGGTGCGGACGCGGTGAGCGCACAGAAGTCGAGGGTTTGAGAGTGAACCCCCCGACTTCTGCGCGCTTCGGAGCCCCAGGCGCGCAGAAGTCGAGGGTTTGAGAGTGAACCCCCCGACTTCTGCGCGC